>NZ_JBFRGL010000004.1:0-158234 GCF_052115325.1 Arthrobacter sp. 2RAF22
CGTTTTCCTTGTCCAACTCGCACAGGTTCGTGGCAAGTTGTGCAAGGTGGTGCCTGCAGCGCCCGGGTTGGCTCAGCGTGTGTTGGTCCGGCTTCGGTGTAGCCGGTCGCGGTCGACGTTGTCGGCGAGGTATCGCACCAGCCCGGTGTCGCGCATGCCCAGAACGGTGGCTGTGAGCTTGGGGTCGAGGTCGGTGACCAGCTGGGTCAGGCGGGTCTGGCGGCAAACGGCGGGGTTGGTTCCGGCTGGTGCAAGGAGTCGTGTGATGTAGCTCGAGTGCACCGGGGCGTCTCTGCTCCTGGTGATCCGGCTGACGATGAGGTGAGGATTCATTGTGCCGGTTGCCTCCCGATCACGGCGGCACGCTTGGACCGCGGCCCAGGTCGCGGGGTCCATTGGGACCGGTGAAGGGCGACCGTGCAAGATCAGTGCCTGGCGGACAAGGTCGATGTCAGCCACGGTGAGCGCGCGGATCTCGGCGTTGGTGGCGGCATGCAGGATTGCCAGCAGACCGACAAGCCGCTCTTGCGAGCTGATGGTTTCGGTTATCCATCGGCGGAACAGGGAACGCTGGGTCGCCAGATCCAGCACGATGCCGGTAAAGGCAGGTTGGGCGCCGAGGGCAAGTGTGCGGGCGGGGTTGGCCAGGACCAGCCGGCGGCCCTTGGCCCAGGCGAAGAACCGCCGAAGGGCGTAAGTCTGCTGGTGCAAGGCGGCGGGTCTGCGTGCCAGGAATCCTTCAAGGTCAGCGGTGGTCACTTCGGCCCATCCAGTGACCAGGCGGCCGGCGCAGATGTGCACGGCGAGGTCACGGAGGATGCGGAGCCTGGTCGCGAGCGTGATGTCGCTGAGGGTCCGCCGTCCGGTGCGCGTCCGGCGGTCCTGCTCGCTGACCTGGGCGTCGTTGTACTGAGCGACGGCCTGGCGTAGCGGGGTACGGATGGCGTCCAGATACCGCTGGCGCGTCGCGGCCGCGCGCTCCCGGGTGTCCGACTGCGCCAGGGTCAGGCTCTGGCTGGTGAAGAACGTGGCCAGGACGCGTTCGGTCGTTGCGCTGATCACTGCGCCGGCCGCGCGGCGGAGCTGGTGCGGCGTTACGGTCGGGTTGACGAGGAGAATGCGTCCGGTTTCGCGTAGGATCGCCACCGTCCCGCCAGGGTAATAGCGGGCCGCAGCGAAATCCACTAGCAGATTCCACCACGGCGGTGGCGGCCGCATCCGTTGAGCCAGTGACGCGGCGTATCGAAACGGCCGGTCCGGGTCGGCGATCAGGCACCGGTTACACAGCCCACGCCCGGCGTTACGTCGCTGCTGGCCGCAGTGACTGCAGGTGATGGTCTTGGCCGGAGTGCGCGGCGCGGCGGCGCGGACGCATCCGGCGCATCTTCCCTTTTGCAGGTGACGTGACTGTCCGCACTCGACGCAGGCCCGCTTCAGGGCAGCGCGCCCCGCGCGGCGGTGGCAGACGTGGCAGTAGTCCCGATCCAGGAATTTCACCGGCGCCGGGCAGCCCAGGCACCGGCGATAGCCGCTCAAAGCGGCGGCATCGAGCGGCCGAGGGCTGCTGCCTTGGGCTCGGCCTTGGCCCGGGCCGGCTTTACCGGCTGCGTCACCGGGGTGATGTCGACCTCAATCAGGTCATTGGGAGTGCACTCCAGCGCCGTGCAGAGCGCGGCGAGGGTGTCGAGCTTGACTTGGCTGGGCTGCTTGGCGAACAGGGCCGATACAGACGCCGAGGACAGCTCAAGGCCTGCGCGTTCGGCCAGGAGCCGGCGCAACTGTGCCCCGGTCCAGATCTCCCGCTGTGCTGCGGCCATCCGCAGCCGCCACCTAATCTCCATTTCCCTCTCCTCCCAGCTCGGCCAGAGTCCCTGAGACCGCCCGGCGGTAAGCATCTTCGATGAACGTGGCCGACGGCGTCACATACCGCATCGTCGTCCCAACGTGCCAGTGCCCGAGCATCTGCTGGATGGCCACGAGGTCAACGCCACGTTCGTAATTGCGGGTCGCGCAGGCATGACGCAGCGTGTGCGGGCTAAACCTGACCAGCGTAGCCGAGTCTGTGTGGTCTTCGCCGCGGGCCGCCTGCTCAAGCTCAAGCAAATGAGCCAACCGGTTACGGATAGTGCCCCGGCTGATCCGTCCTCCACCCTCGTCCGAAAACAGTGACGGTCCATCGCCGAGACGGGGCGCGATCTCCTCCAGGTACCACCCCAGGATCAGGTCGAGGCCATCGAGCATCGGCACCCACCGCGGCCGGGGTCCGGAGGTCTTGGCTCCCTTGCCAAAGCGGACGTGGACCTTCCCGAAGGGGCCGCGACCGAAGTGCACGTCTGCCCGATCCAGCGACGCCGTCTCCTCCGCCCGCAGCCCCGCGAGGTAGAGCGTGCGGAACATGGCATAGTCACGTCCGGCGACCGCATACTTGCGCGCCCCGGCGATGCGCTCCTTGAGGAAGTCGAAGAACTCCTCCATCCGTTCATCACTGGGTGGTGCGATCGCGGAAGGCGAGGAGGAGTCGACATGGCGTGCAGCGTTGAAATCATCGATCGGGTCAACCAGCCGGACGCCAAACACAGACTCGATCTCGTTGGCCTTGCGCACTGACAAAAACGCGTGGAATCCCTTGAACGCCTGAACATACCCACGCCGAGTCGCAGCCGACAGGCCAAGCTCGACAAGCCCGGCAACGACCCGGTCGACGTCCTCGGCCGTAACTTCCCATGCCGGTCGACCGCAAGCGGTCAGGAACCGATCGAGCACGCCGGCGTTGTTCTCCATCGAAGTTTGAGCGAACCCTCGCACGGCCTGGGAGGTCCTGAACGCCTCCACACACGAGTCCTGGAATGCCACAGGGTCCACCGGCGGGTCGATGGCAGGAGTGGGCGCGGCACCGCCGTGAACAAGACGCAACCCGTCACTGACCACGCACACCTTCTTCCGGGCATGTAACTGAAGGTGCCACCTTATCGAGCAAGGTGCTACCTTGAGCATCGCGACACGACGAATGACTCTATATGCCGGGGCCAGAGGGAAGATTCCGCCAACGAACCTGTGCCCATGCCAGTTGAGTGTCGCGTTCGAAGGCAACGCCCCGAACAGCCCCGGTGAGGTGCGCAGCATGTCCAGGTCGCTGGAATGCTCGCCGCCGGCGGCCAGCATCACCGACAGTGAACCGATCAGCCGGCCGGGCCGGTGCCTGGCGCCAGAGGGAACGAACTGGCCCAACCGCTCCTCGCAGAGCCCGCCGAAGCCCAGGGCATCAAGGAACTCCGTCAGGACCGTCGTGCCCGCGTGCGAAACCAGCGACTGGCCCGTGAAACCAACCGCGACGGCCGGGAAAAGCCGGGTAGAATCTTGCATCGAAAGGGTGCTCCTCACGATCAGGAAAATATGGCGTCGAATACCACTATTTTCCCTTGTCAGAGCACCCTTTCACCGGTTTAACACACCACCCCGGCAGACCTGCCATGAAAACCGCGGGCTAGACGCGAACAAGCTCACAAAAAGACAAAAAATCGTCGTTGACGCCGCCTTGAGAAACTACGGGGCCCCGTCAGGTCGTGAACTGAGCGAACTCACTCACCTGCCCGGCACTCCTTGGGCTGAGAGTCGACAGCAAGCCGGCGTCATTGACAGGCAGAGAGCCAGTACTGTCATTGACCTGGAAGCGATGAAGAAATACTTCAAGCGCACCCTGCTCTGAGCCGCCCTCACAGCCCAAACGGGACGCATCTGGAGTAGGCACGTAGCCGTCGCCGGGGGGCGCCCGAATGCGGCGGCCCGACAGCGGATGGCAGTTCTGGTCCTGACTTCAGCTGATATGCTCACCCGCTGCAGAGCTAGGTCTGCGGTAAGGGAGATCCAGGTGGATGACATCCACGGGGTGACCGGTCCGGTGTCCTTCTTGCGCTTGGCAGGACAGGTTGCGTTCGATTGTTGGTCGGTTGAGGGCTGCTACCCGGCTTCGGTCCCGGGTTCCATTGTGAGTTGACCAGGATCCTACGTCTGGCCACAGGACGACGTAAATGCCGTGCGCGAGCGGGAAGTCGTGCAGGTAGCGTCCGATGAGCTGGTCGGGAATCGCCGTGTCAAGCCCTTCGTTCCAGGCTCCTTTGGTCTCGATGACTACCCGCAAAGGTGCACGTCCACCACCAGGGGCTTCGATCAGGATGTCCGTCCGTTCGGGTATGCCGCTGGGCGCGTTGCGTCGGACTTGGACTTCCCGGTTGATAACTACTCTTCGATTTGTCAGCCGGTCGCGGAATTTCTGCAGTAGGTAGTCACAGACTTCGTCTTCGGACTTCGGTTGCATAACCCGCGTGTCCCAAAGAAGATGCGACTCCGGTGTATCTCCGATTAGTCTTTCTTGGATTTCTGCCAAGGTTTCCAGAACGGATTCGCGCAATTCTTCGAGGTTGCGCACAATCCTCGTGTGGTCGTTGGATCCGAGTCTCGCCAGGAGGTCGAGTTCTATTGGTTTCCACTCGTTCTGGCGATGAGATCTCTTTGCTCGCGCTACTATTTCGCGGCGCCAGCTTTCGCTGGGTTCGGAGTTAGCGAAGCTTTGGAGTGCCTCGATAGCCCCTGGGGTTCCTCGATCGGTCAGTATTTGCAGGATGCGATCCCTCCAGCGGGCTGCTTGGTCCCGAGGGGTGATGCCTTGGCTCCTCGTAAACTCCGGGTCTTCTTTCCTCGGAAAGCGCCGTTCCATCCACATTAGGAAATAGCCTAGGTACTCATCGCTTAGGCCTAGGTCCCCCTGGTTTCTATCTGCAATTTCGATGACCGAGGCGACTGCGACGTCGGGTTGGTTGTCCAGTGTTCCGCGGATGGCACTCCATGAAGACTCGGCGCTGTGTCGCATCAGTGCGGTGAGAGCGATTCTTCGCTGGGAGAGAGTCCTTTCGGTGGAGGCCGGTTGAAGCCACGTTTCGAGAGTCGTGCGTCCCTGGCTTGAATCATTCTTGAGGAGAGTTTCAGCCAGTTCCCCGGCCGTGGGGTCAGAGACGCTCTCGAGGAGCCCTACGAGCTCGGTCTCAAGGTCGGCCCCCCAGAGAAGTTCACAATCCCGCTCCACCAGTGGTGGGTGTCCGGTTTTGTCGTCTTCCCGGATGAGCCACAAGAGGGATCGCACGAGCGCATTCCTGGCGTGAGGTAGCGCCATCAACAGCAGTGACGCATGATCTTCGGTTGAAACCCCGTTGATTGTCGGTTGTTGCAGTACTACCACCGGAGCCCAGTCTTCCCAGGCCCCTGACGACAATTCGCTTAACTGATCGATGGATGTGTGTAGTAACAGAACGAGCGCGCGGTAGCCGGCAACCGCTACAGAATTCAGTCGTCCTGCAGATCTCCATATTTCCGGTTGACACTTCGCCATCGTTAGATAGTCAGCTGCTCCTGAGATGAGCCTCTGCCGAGTTCTTGAGTCAAGGGTTGGCCAGCGTTGGTGTTGGGTGAGGTCGGGCTGGAACTGGGACCCGGGAGTCCGGGTTCCAGGCAATACCGTCACGAGGTATAGCGCATGACCGAACGCATTGAGGTCTCCGTCGTCAAAGAGGTCCAGATTACTCCTTATCCAACCGTTCACCTCTTCCAGAAGTTCGACGGTCTGGTCGTTGGAAGGCTTCGCGGGCCGACGGTATGAAACCCACGTCGCACGCTGCTCCCGTGCCTGCTGCGAGTCAAGCACCACGCTTCCGCACCAATAGGAGAGCGCCCCGGTCACCAGAACGTGGTCCGTGGGCAAGGACGCCAAACAATTGGCGTGGTCGAAATTGTGAGGGTTGAAGATGTGCCCGATGAGAATGATCAGGCCTTTCGACGTCGTCTCGTCCACATTCTGGAGCTGGTCCACCAACCACCCGAAGTCAGTGCCCTGCAACACACGATCCTGCTGGGAATTGGTGACCAAGGCTAGGAGCTCATCATCGGAGCATTCGGAGGCAAGCATCAACAACAGGCTGTGGCGCCGCTGATCCTGCCATTCAGCCGCCACCACTCCATGCTGGCCAATGACTGGCTGATACGTGTGCAGACGGGCGCGAACGGAGTCCAAAGCTGCACTCCGAGCCATTGGATCATCCAGATGATCGGCGCAAATACCCAGGGCTGCATCACGCAGCTCCTGCAGACCTTCTGCGTCCGCGATTGGCAAACGTAGCCAGTTGGCAGCGGCGGCAAGGTCTACGGATGAGAGCGATCTGGTAAGCCGATGCACCGCCATCGAATAATGGCCAAAGAACATCGCGGATGGTTCCACCGCCACGTATCTGAGTGCTTCTGAAGTAGTCAGTGACTGTGGGTGAGACAGGTCGATTATCGCCCCGCGAAGTTCACTGTTGTCGTCCTCTCCGAGTAGATCAGGACTCTCAAGAAGGGCGAGGAGATCCGCCCCCGTCCATCCCACATCCTGCAGCGCCAGGATGCTCCTGTAGCGCAGCAAATGGGATTCAGAAGGATCCAGGGCAATCGACAGAAGGTCTCTTGCGAGTTCTGTCGCCTTAGTCTCCCCGGCGAGCTCTACCGCCATGGATCGAACGGTTTCGTTTTCGGATCGGAGCCACGGTCGGAGTTGATCCGCCACTGATGCGTGGCGAAGGTTCTCGTATTTGGTCCCCCAATCGCGTATATAGTTCCCGCGCGCAACCTCTTCAAGTAGTGCTTCCAAAACGGCCGCCCGCAATGAATCGTCGGGTACGTCTATTTCGTCCGCGACGGCTTGAGGATCTGCCTCACAAATCCAGCGAAATCGATCGGGGCGCATCGAGACCAGCCAGGCCGCAATCCGCCGAACGCGTGGAAAGAGCTTCCCATCTTCCGCACATAGGAGAGACCGGATCTGGGACCTATCAAGCTGCCGGCCGATGCACCACCTGGCTGCCAGGAATTCGGGAAAAGTTGCATGTGCCCACGTCAGCCGGTCGGGTCCTGATCCCTGGAACAGGGCTGAGCGGGACATCTTCGTCAATACGGCCATCTTGTCCACCATCGTTTCAGGCAGAAAATGCGAAATGTCATCGAAGGCCAGATCGATACTCATTCTGCTCCCTACAGCGCCCGCCCACAGGGCTTCGCGCGCAGAGAACAGCATGCAAGCTGCGGTAGACTCCGCAGCTGACAGTACGTCAGTTGGGAGAACCAAATTCGCGCTTGACGTCCGCCGCTGCGGGCTTTGTTCGTCGCACAGCGCACGCAGACCGGCCGCGTAGGCATCCGCTCGGTTTTCCGGGATCCGCCCCTGGGATTGATATCCAAGGACCAGTAGCTCCAGTGACAAGGGCATCGCCGCCAACGGGGCCAGACCCCTGGCAGTCACTGCGGCAATGAAGCCTTCGGGGTCTTGAAGATCTCCTGCCGCCTGAACCGCATCCACGCGACGGAGAGGAGCGATCTCCACGACTTCCGAGTCAGGAAGGTCTTTCACCCATTTCCCTAAGTGGGCCGGCCATTCCGCCGTGCGACACGTTATCCTCAGCCACAACCGCTCAAGCGGCCATTCGTCCAGTATCTCCATGAGGATCGACGCAAGGTGTGGAATTCGCTGTTGCGCCTCGTCGAAACCATCCAAGACCACGCACAATTCCCCGCTTCCAGAGAGCCATTCAGCAACCCGAGGCGAAACGGTCAGTGCTCTCACAAAGCGATCTTCTGTGCCTATCGAATCAAGAGTCACCCGCAAAATGCCCACATCCACAGTTGAAGGCAACACTCGAGAGTCTTCCTTGGCAAAGGTCGATTTGCCCGAGCCCGGTGGGCCCAGCAACACCAAGATCCGATTGGCAGTTGCTTCAGCCGAAGTCAGGACCTGCGGAGGGCTTGCGAGTATCGATAATCCCTCAGGGTCGGGGAGAAAGCCGTCCAGGTTCCGAGTGACGGATTGACTCGGGAACCAAAATCTCGAGTCCACTAGTCTCAACGACATTGATCCCCCGGATGTAAGACGGCGACATTACCTTTGAACTTAGCACTGAGCATCCGCACCTTCGCGAGCATTCACGCCTCCAGGGCAGATTCCGGGCCATCCAAGTTAACGAGGCCGGCCTCCACCAAGCGGCGGAGGACAAGAGCCCGATCTCTTGGACAAGCACCTTGGCGCACAGCCTCAGCATCAGTTTTGAACGATTTGTCCGACTTCTGCGTAGACTTGCGCCGTGATCTCTCCGGCAGGTTTGTTTGCCCATATCCCCTTGGACCCGACAGCTGTCGCCTCGCCGTGGGAATGGGGCTGGACAGCGATAGGGTCTCTCGCTACCGGATTAGCCGCGATAGTGACGGCTATTACGGCCGTTTTCATATACTTTCAAACCAAAGAAACGGCGAAAGCCGCATCGGCCGGTCAACACTCAGCCGAAGCTGCGAACGAGGCTCTCACACTTACAAGAGCCCAACAACGTCAAACTCTATTCATCGCTGCCGAAGCTTTGAAGACTCGCATTGACGCCACGATGCCGAGCGTCAGAGTCATTGCCGATGAGTCGATCATCTGGGAACCGCAGTTTCCCGGCGAATTCCTCGATAGCCCGAACTGGAACGTGCCCGCCGGGTCGGAATTCAATCTTCCCGCAGACGGAAAGCAACAGATTTTGATACAGGTCAGCGTCTCAATCTGGAATGAAGGACCGGGCATGGCGCATCTTCGATTCAATCACCCCATCACGAACGGCAATGAAACACTCACCACGGCCGACCTACCAGAGGGCCAAGGGCTCGAGGAGTACACCTACTCCGTTCAATGTTCCGTTGATGAATGGGCGAAGATCTACCAGGAGCGCCGGCAAGGCGCCGAAAATTCGGGCTTCTCATTCGAAGTAACTTCAGTTCATCCGATGGACACCGGGGCAGTTGACCTAACCCGGGTGGGTTTCGGCGGCACTCTCATCGAACCGGTACCGGAGAAGACTGGCGCTTGGAGGCTTTTACTGACACCAGGCACGTCCGACGACTTTCCCGGCGTGGGCACCGAACCGACAGAGCGAACGTATTTCGTTTCACGCGCTGGGGGGAGACGCCTGCCTGACTACACGCTGGAGGAAACGGACCCGGGGCAGGATTCTGAGATTCTTTAGAGTCGCCTCTTCGAGGACGGGCCACCCAGAAGCTGACATAGCCGCGACGTTGAGCGAACGCCCATCCGTGTGGATCGGCTGGTGTCAGCGGCATGAGTGGCAAGTAAGCCAGGCTCACCTTTCCCGGGAGTCGAGTTCGCCGTGCACCACGTCGGCGCTGTCAATGTCGAGGACCTTCTGTCCAGCAGAGGAGAATAGAGGGTCAGCCGAGGGCGCCGGTCGTCGAATTCCAAGACTCCGCGGAATCCTGTTTCCCCTCCGTCGATCGGCCACGAGAAGCCAGGATACGTCTCAGTCTCATTTCACTCAGGGGGTTCTTGATCGCTCACCCAGGCGATTCTTCCAGATGAGGGGGCCGGGCCGGCACGGCGACAACCCACTTAGTTACCGCGGGGGCCTTTGAACTCATGCACGGGCTACATTGCCGCGGCGCCATGTAGCAAAATGAAACGCGAATAGCTCGTCCAGGGCACCGCACGGTGGAACGAAGCTGTCTCCGCCACGTGGCTCCTTGGCTATCACCGCACGGAAACGTGCGTCCTTTGCGTGATCAGTGGGTTACAGACAAGGACCTAGGCTGTGGCTACTCGACCGTTGCACCGGTGGTCTTGCCGTGGGAGCGTTTCTGCATCCACGTCAGAGCATCTGACAAACCGAGAAGGCCAACGGACGTTCTGAGGTAATTCCGGGCGGCAGGCTTGTCGGACGGCTCATCATGTACGTGCCGAAGAAGCACGTAGAGGGCTGTCGTGTCGAGAACAAGGCCTTGCTGAGCCGCGAACGGGTCAATCTCGTCCGCACGGAGAATGGTGCTGCGGATATTGGGGTCTTTCTCGATCTCCCTGTTCAGCAGGTACCACATGCCCGGGATGCTGGACGGACGTTCCTCAAAAATGTATTTGGTGACGTAACCCTGCAGCACGGCCATCTTTCCGCCCTTGGCATTCCCGGTGACACCAGTAGCGTCACCGAGGACAAGCCATTGAGGATCATCTGGATCTGTGATTCTGAAGTCCTCCCGGCGTTCCTTGTCGTCCCATTCGAGATCCATGTCGCGGACGCCGAACCCCAATTCTTCCAAGGCATCGCGGACAGCGTCCTGCAGGGCATCATCTTGTCCACGGAGAAGTTTCCTGCTTCCTGCGCTGGCCTTTTCCTGGGCCTCCGTGAGTTCGGATTCCAGCTGTTTACGGGTTGCGTCAAACGTTGCTCTGGTTTCGTCAAACTTCGCGGTTTCTTCAGCAATTCGGCGTGCGATGGCCGCTTCGCCGGCCGAATACCACTCAGAAGACGCCCACCAGTCAGGGACTCCGGGGAACTTTTTGGGATCCCTCCGACGCCAGCTGGCGAAGGCAGCAGTAAGCCATGGCCGCAGATCGCTTATCTCGCTCGGGACGAACCACACTTCACCCCGGTTGGGAGCCTCAAGGCGTCCCGCTAGGACGATGCCCTTCGGTCCGAGGGCGAAAGCGTCCAGTTCCACTCCGGCGGGCACGTCTCCGGGGTTGACCAGCCCGGACTGGGTCCCCCGGGCTTCCACTGCGAGGACAAGGGAGTCATGCAGCTCGCGCTCGAGCCCTTGCCGGACCGCGACCTCGTGCCCCGGCACTTCCCACTGGAGCTGCAAGGTAACTGGTCCGACGGCCTGGTTTAGACCCTTGACCCTGTCCAGAGTTCCGCGGTTGTTGTGCTGGGCCTCAGGTAGCACTTTGAAGATATACAGGTGGTCGGCAACCCTCCGATAACTCATTGAGGTGCCCGAGAAGTTCGCTGTCTGATACTCAGTGTTGGTGATGAGGGCGTCCCACTCAGTTTGGTCAACACTTCGCAGATCACTGATGACCTTCACCGTACCTGGCAGGTTCACGTCCCCCTGTAAGCGGGTGCCAAACCCCCAGTTGTCGTCCAGGATCAGAATTCTGGGGTGTTCGCGTCGGTTGGCGACCGTGTGAGTGGCTCGCACAGAATGTCCAATCTGTTTTGTCCCCCGGTCTTTGACCTAGGAGCTCTCGTGAATGCGGGCCCGCGGGGCCCGGAGCCGCGAGGCTTGTCAGTGGTGGGCTTATGGCAGTGCCGTTGTGTGGTGAACCGCGCGGCGGGAGGCTCATTCGGCGGTTCGAGAGGTGGAGCGGAACCAAACATAGCAAGTTCTATAAGGAAATAGGTCCTTCTTAGACCGTGTAATCCTCCGTAAGTTTGGTGGCTCTCCCTGTTTCAGGAAGCGGTATCGAGGAAAGCATCGGCACGACGACTGCTCTTGCGCGCACCTTGACGCCCCGTCGGCACAGGCCAGCGAGGATACTGCCGCGTTGAGCGACCCGGCGAGGAGGAAACTCGGAAACCGACGCGGGCTTTACCGCGTCAATCGGAACCTGTGCGCCAGTAGACCCAGGAGAGCTGCGAGCATGCCGGCGATATGTCCGCCGGCATCCGGTACCGCGGAGTTTTCCCAGTTTTGGAGGAGTTTCGTCCGGGCGTCGGCGTACTGGGCTGTCCGGAAGTAGTTTCCGTGGGTCGCTACTTCTGCCTGGTAGGAGTCTGGCTCTATCTCGAGCGCGGTCTGGTCCAGTGAGTTCTGTCCGGGGTAGTGATCGACGGGGAAGCCAAGGTAGTCCGTGCGGCGCCAGATATTCTGCCAGGCCGTGGCGTTCCCGGCCCCTCGGTCGAGGAGGTCAACGAGTGGGGCGCGCACCTGCGGTCTGTTTGGATTGGCCGGTTGGGCGATGGGTCCCGGTCCGGGCGGCTCCGGCAGGTCTCGGCCCAACCACGGGTCGGTGGCAAAGGTCCTTGGGTGTCTCAGTCCATGTGTTCCAAGGACGTTTGGTCCGCATAGTTCGGGGAAGAACCTCCCGAAGTAGGGGCGCAGCTGTACGCCGAAGGTGAGCAGGCGGATGTTGGGCAGCAGGTCGTCTCTGCCGATGGCGGCAATGTGATAAAGGGCTGCTATTCCCAGGACCGCCCCGAGGCTGTGCGTTGCCAGGAGGACGCGACGGTCGGGCAGCACGGGCTTGTGTTCTGCTGGGTCATCTTTGTTTGACTCGTCGGTGAGCCATTGGATCATCCGGTCGGCCAGTTCGGGTACGGCTCGTTCGAAGTAGCAGGCGGGACCGAAGGGGTGGGCTGCTCTCGGCAGCCATGCCACTAGGTCCCAGAGCAGTCCGATCGGCCTGCTGGTTCCGCGTGCCGCGTTGGACACAGCAATACCGACGATGACGAGTCCTCCGGCTGTCAGAGCGCTTGTCGTCACCCAAGCGCCAACGGAAGAGGCGTTATTCCACCCCGGGAGGCCCTGCAACCATTGGTGGCCCTCGCCGCTCCCATAAAGGATCGTCAATGCGAGCGTCACTGCGACACCAGCGGCAGTGGCTGCGGCAGCGAGCCCGAGGACGGGCTCACCTCGCTGGAACATGGCGCTTCTGCGGCGGACGGCCATGATTTCCGACTCATAGCGCCTTTCGGCGTTGGCAACCGGCGGGTTTTCTATTTTCAGGCCTCCGCGGAGTTTGGGCAGCAATAGAACGATCAGGCACAGTTCAGCTGCGAGGACGGTAAGGACCGTCACACCCCCGAAGGCCCGATAGATGAAAGGTATTGAGATATCCGAGGCGTCACGCGGGGTTAGGCCGCGGAACAGTGGTTGGTCGGCGTCCTGAGTCCAGAGGAGGCTGCCCCCGCGCAGCCAGTTCCCGGTCCCGACAACGATGGCGCTGGTATAGAACGCCTGGAACAGGATGCTGATGAACATGGTTACCGCCGGAGTCATTCCGTGCCAAGCTTCAGCTTTCCGTCCGAACGGCCGTATTGGGGCGCGCTGGCCCTGGGTCAGCAGGGTTCCGGCGACAAGCAGGACAGCCGCTTCGCACAGCTCGAATGCCGCGAGCACAGGCGCCGGAGCCGCGTTCCAGCGCGTGCCGGTGATTATCAGCCCGCCCGTTCCGGCGACCAGGAGCACAATGCCCCAAATTACTGCGGACCGTTGGCCGAGCCGCATGAGGCATCCTGAGGCGGCAAGTATCGTCAAAAGGGCCGCCAGTACAGTCGGGGCGAACTGGGCAGCCGTGAACGGAACAGTCTCGTCCGCGGTTGGGTCGCTGACGCCCGCAGCGATGGCCCACGCATATTCGAGGACGCTGAGGAAGAGCGTGAAGACGGCGAACCTCATCCGCGGACTTGTGTCCCTGTGAGGGGCCCGGATACTGCGTGCCCAGATCATGACCGCCACTGCTGTGACCGTCATCAGGACGCAGGACGAGGCAAACACGGTCGAGGCCGCGGCCGCGTTCTCACCAGTTGAACGGGAAGAGACATCGGCGGCGAGCAGGAGTGCCGTGAACTGCACGGTCGCGGCGACATGCAGCACACCAGTCGGAGAATTGACCCTGCGAATCCACAACCGAGGCGCCGCGAGGACGACCGAATCCATCAGCGGGTTTCCTCCGGCCCCCAGCCTCGCATGTCCTTGAGCACGCCGCGGGAAGGAGGCCCGCCGCTGGTTTTTGACCCGTGTGCGGAAGAGAACATCCCCCAACAGCCCAACGACCGCCAACAGAACCACCGCGAGGATCGGGAACGGGGACACCGCCGCTAGCCGTTGTCCCCGACGGAGTGTGCGGAGACCGTCGAACCAGTGAGGCAGGTTGTTGCACACCTGCTCCGTCGTACCCTGATTCCGGAAGCACTGGACCGCGACCAGGTCCATGACGGCCGTGGCGACCCCGGCGGCCAAGAGAAGAGTCAGCAGCAGACCGAAAAGGCGCACCAGCGAAGCTCCCGTCCCAGGATCCACACCGTCTTCCCTGTGGTTGTCGGCTTTGAGGACCCGGCTCCAGTAGGCGACGTTTGCGAAACCAAACGGGGCGATGAGGAACCATCCGAGGTTGTAGAAGGTCCGACCGATTTTCCCGAGGAATCCGGGCAGCCCGAATCTGTCCAGTTTGCCCCAACTGTAGGCTTCGAGCGTCGTCGTGGAATCGTGGGCAGGGTCTTTGACCTGATAGAAACCAGCGAGGTTGTCGACGAGCTTGATGCCATCGGCGTGGGCGGGGACCACCTCGTCGACCGCGACACCGAGCATCTCGGCTGGTGGTGTATTACGGACCCCGTGTATGCGGAGCTCAAGAATGTCTGACGCTGAGGGCATGACATCTCCTTGGCGCTTCCCCCAGGCCGTGATCGGAGTGTACGGCTGACGACAAGTCGTGTCCAGACATTGTCGTTCGAAACGAGCGACAGCGCGCCCTCATCGCCCTCCGCCTCTCGGGAGCACTCCTTCGCCGACATCTGAAACAACCAGCATGACGCCGGCGGCGTCTGGTGTCAGACTCCGCGGGTCTCTGAAAGCGAGCAGATTGACCGTGGTCTAGACCTCGGGAGTTTCGTTGTCGTTGAGCGCAGCCGTCCTTCGGTCCAACTCGCCAAGGGGCTCGGTCGAAGTGTGCTCTTCGGGCCGACGATCCCGGCGCGCGGACGAAACATCATTCTTCGGATTCTCCTCGGAGGCGGAGCCGTATTTTCATCTGTGGTGACAGGTTATCTTGGTGGATTGTAGGGTCTGGGTAGTGTTTACTGCATGCATCCGCTTGTTATTCCTCCCGTTCTCGAACGTGCCATCAGTATCCCGATGAGACTTTCGGACGATGACGTCTTTCTCGCATGGACCGGCATCATCATTCCCTCCGCCGCAGCGGTGGCCTCACTTCTGGTTGCCGCGATTTCTGTTCGCATCGCTTCCAGAGCGAAAGAAATAGCCGAGAACTCTGAGGAGGCTCGACTTGAAGCCGAGAAACATAGGGAGTTCTTCGAGCGCAAACTAAGGTTTGACGCCGCGCTAAAGAGCCTCTACTTGGGGATTGCGGGACGCATTGAAGCTCTCAGGAAACACGATGCACTGGCCAGGACGGTAGCCTTCAACCTCACCCGGTCCGGCAGCCCGGAGATGACCCTTCCCAGCAGGCCTCCGATTTCCTCACTTGTCGCTCTGATTGCGGCCGCAAGGTTGGATGCCCACGGAGGCGACGAACTGGAAATGCTGGAGGTAGTCGCTTCCGTGGCTATCGTGGCTGCCAAGGAAGGCGAGCTGGAGCCGAAACGGGATTCACCAGCTGACCGGGGGGCACGATTGAGCCAGGAGTCGTGCAGGCTCGAAGGCTTGTTGCATGGCATTGGACACTGGCGCGAGGCGAGTCCTTCCGAACGTTCCACGATACTGAATGAGTTGCGATTGGAGATATGACGCTGCCGGCGCATACAACCCGGCCAAAACGCATCTCGTCGGCCCCACCCTTAACTCTGACCACCTATTCACGAACTCCTCCGGAAGCGTCGCCGGAGACCGAATCCTTGACTTGGTACTTTTTTCGGGCGATATGATAAAGATATGGTATTTACTCGGAATGGAGACAGTAATGGGACGACCGCCCGGCTCGACCAACAAGACGCCAAGGGAACTCAGAGCAGAGGCGAAGCGTCTCATCGAAAAGGCGAAGTACATCGAGAAGCTTGCAGCCTTGAAGAAAGAGCAGAAGAAGTAAACCGCCTCGAATAAACTCGGGAACTCGATGCCCTACTCAAAGTTGGCACGAACCCGAGCGGACCATCGAAGAAAGCACTCAGGTTTTTCATCCCCAGTTGCGTCTCTTAGGCTGTTGAGGTGTCATCGCCATCTCGCCAGCCTCTGAACCTCCAGGACCTCGTGTCGTCCATCCCTAAAGTGACAGCCGTGGTCAACTCCGGCACGGACCAAAAGCAAGCTAGCCTTCAGCTCAAAGAAAACGGCAGATTCTTGCACGCCCACCTACTTAGATCGGCCAGCAAGAAGACAACGCTCCGTTTCTGCGTTGGGGACCCGACGGCCAGATCTTCCGTTTGGAGAGTATTCGCAGGCCCTAACGCCAGTGACGTCTACATTGCGATACGGAGCAGTGCAGACTTGCACAAGATCAGTCTTCACGAATCAGGCGACTTCAGGTACCAGTTGATCGGCATGACCCAGGACGAAGTGGACCGGGTGGACCTCGCCATCGTGTCCCTCAACGGGAAAGACGAGGGCAACGATACGCGGATTCTGCACCAGTGGACGCGCCCCGAGCCTTCGTCACAAGGATGGATCGATGGCTTCAGATTGGTCATTCCCGCTGATGATCTAATGCCGGGTCCCGCTAGCCTGAAAGATCTCGGAGATGTTGACTGGATTCCGGCTCCCTCGGCCGGACGCGCGATAGCGGTACGCGGCTACTTCGTCACTCCGGGGAAAGGCGAGATGGACCTAGGTGACCTAGTCCGAGAAACGGGCGCCTTCTCGTTTTTGGGTGGTTTCAAGCTCCGGAATGGACAGGTTTTCGTGTTGTTCTCGTCAACGGTGACGCTCCTACAGCAAGAATTGAAGATGCTGGAGGACATGAGAGCGGAGGGCCGGGCGAAAGCCCATCCCGGCTTCGATTGGTCACGGGACAACGGATCGCGCATTCTGGCCTATCCCTCAGACGAAAAAGGGTGCCCCACTTTCATTGACGCCAAGGCATAGGTCCACGCCCTTCGAACCGACCTAATGGGGCTCAATTCACTCGAGCACTCCGGGTACTTCGGTCAGGGCTGGACGGCTTGGACAACTGGGATTGCTGGCCCGTTCCATCCCCTCCGTCGCCCACGTCTCGACTAGGGCGCATGCACGCGCCCTAGACTGTGCTCATGGTGATCTATGCGGAGCTTCAGGCAACCCCGGTGAAGGAAACCTGGCAGCGCGTGCGTGCCCTCCGATCCCAGGAGATCGGCAAAGCGGCCGGTGGCGCACGACGGTCGACATTCAACGCCGCGCTTGAACAGGCTGAGCAATTGTTCACTGCCGCGGCGACGGTGGGAACGGCCACTCAGCCGATCCTGCTTTTCTATGGGCTCAACCAGTTGGGGCGGGCGATCGCAGCCGCTTCCACACAAGTAGCAAATTCCGAATACCGGCTGACGGGTCATGGGATTAAGGACAATAAACTGCAGGACGCCGCCAATCACGGTTTAGCGCAGCTTGAAGTCCGAGGTTTGGATTCTGGGGCGTTTCCGACCGTCGCTCAGGCATTGGGCTGCTCAGCGATGAAGGACAACGTCAAGCTCGGTGACCTGTGGGATCTACTGCCATACACCGACCGGTTCCCCCTGCCGAGCCAGGGAGTATCACAGCGCCTCATCCTTGACGCCGAGTCGGCCCACATCGTCCGAGGGCCGGAGGCGGCACGTGCGCGCCTTTACCCGCTGCCCGTCAGCCTGCAGACAACTGCCGGTGATCCGACGGCCGGTAGAGACACAATCGACGGCGGACGAATCGCCGAAGAATACACCGCCCTCCAGCGGTTCCTTCAGGACTATCCGACACTTGCAGGATGGCAGACAACAAACACGCCCGGTCAACCGATCCCATATCAGCACGGCTTCAGCGGCGAAGATCAATACCTCGTGCTTCCCCTGATCCTGCCGAAACCTGCAGGCGAAACAGAATCTTCCGATTTCGACTCCCGCAGCGTCGACTACCACGGCGTGCACTATGTATATCCATGTCTCGATTCGTCCGGCCTTCCCGCACACCCCTTCCTGATTTGGTGGGCGGCGCTCTTCGTCCTTTCGCGTCTCGCGAGATACCAGCCGAACGAATGGCTCGAATTGACGTCAGTTTCCCAGTCAGCCCACGCGGTTGCGATCGAGCACATCCTGGGCGAAGCGCTAAGGGCGGTACCGGAACTTGCGCTGGCAGCCATCATCCGTTCCTCCTCGGAGAGCTATCACCATGAAGCCCGGACGCCGATAGCTGGCTCACCGGACCAGTAGGACCTTGCGCCCAGGGCGCTGCCGTCGAGCGCTCTGGCCCGACAGACTGGTTCACGCCCCCGTGAGCTGAGCACAACTGAATTCTTCGGAATTGGGACGCCACGACAGCCGCTTTTGGCGAGCGGGTTACGCAGGATTCGCGTTCGTGGATCTCAGCCGGTGAAGGAAGTCGTCCGTAAGTGGACCTTTCCCGTAGACGGGCGAATAGCTCGGCCCCGGGGCGCTAACGCCCCACCTTGCGCGGTCATGCTGGGAAAGCTCCTCGTACGGGATCTGACGCATAAGGCCTAGTGCCGTGAGCGTGTTGATAAGAACGGCTGCGGTGGCAGTCAGCCCGCACTTTTCGCGCAGCTCGTGTCTTTTCCAAAGTCGCGAGTATCCGCGGTGCTCCGGGTCCGTCTCACAAAGCGCTTCCACCATTCGGACATACGGGGCGTCTACCTGGGCGAAGATATTGATCCAAATGATGGAATCGTCGACAAGGGCGTCATCATGCGCGAGGCCCGCCACGGCCCGGCCAAGGGCTTTCACCTTGTCGTCGAGCGCAGTCCGTCTTGCGGCATCACAGGCGGCAACGAAGGCAAGCAGCCGCTCTGGGTCTGAGGTGACAGCTCTGACAAAGTCATCTGCAGTCGTGACGGCTTCCCTCCGTCCTTCAGTAATCATCAGGTTCATATTTCTTTCCTGATGTTGTTGAAGCATTGGCCCTACGCCTTTGAGGGCCGTGGCTCCTGCCGCAATGAAGGGACCGCCGGAAGGCATGAGTGCGCTCAAGATCGCTGCGGTTCCATCGATGGCGGTATCCACCAGAAGCTTCGAAGTACCTTGAGTTCCGACCAAATAGCCGTTGCCGGGATCGTTCTGCTCGTCCACCTTGCAAGCCTAACGCCCGGTGAGCCCCACCTGAGCTCCATCCGGTCATCAAAGGCCTCGGTCGACGTTGGACATCCGATCGCGGCTGCCCTTCATCGTGTCTCATGAAGGATCGCTAGAGGAAACGCCCAACCAAGGCAGGTTGATCGGTGTGCTAAATCAGGTGCTTAGCCTGTGCCTAGCTCATTCCACGTGATCACAGAGCCCTTACCCCACAAGGCATCCAGTGAATTCGTAAAACCCCCGCCAGCTAGCGAGGCCCCTGCTTCCCTTTGTTTACAAGGGATCGGGGGCCTTTTGCTTTGCCGGGATTAGGGTTTTGGGCACATTTTGGGCACATTCGCCAGGGACACTGCATGGTCCAGGGCGTCCGAAACGCTGTCCAAGTCCCCGTCAAACAGGTCCGCATAGATATCCAGGGTCATGGCCGCCGAGCTGTGACCGAGCATTCTTTGCACCGCTTTGACGTTCGCGCCGGCCGATACAGCAAAGCTCGCGGCTGAATGCCGGAGATCGTGGGGTGTGATTCGTGGCACCCCGGAGCGCTTCACCGCACCGGCAAACCAGCTCATGTTGTCATCGTGCACGCGTGCGAGGCGGAGGTGATGGCCATTCTCGCCGGGAAACACGAGATCATTTCTATCCTTGTTCTCACACTGCTGTGCCAGGGGCTCAGCGAGGAATCGCGGGAACGGCACGGTTCGTTTCTTGTGGTTCTTTGGCGTACCTACTTCGATCACCGAACCGACCTGAACCGCGTTTTCCTCAATCACGAGTCGCCGCCGCAACATGTCCAGATGCTTGACTCGCAGTCCAGTCGCCTCTCCCCACCGCAACCCGCAGTAGGCAAGCACGAGAACCAGTGTCGGATATTTACTGGCTGCCGCGAGTGCATGCACTTGCTCGTGACTCAGGTAGACGTGCGGCTTCTTGATCTTGCGCGGCAAGGTTACGCCTCGTGCTGGATTACTCAATGTTCGACGGTCGCTCACGGCGTCATCCAGAATGGCCGCCAAGACTCCGTAAGCGCGGATTACAAGCGTTGCCCCCTTCGGTTTCCGGGGCGGGACAGCGCTCTGATCTCCCTTCGTCAAACCTGAGACCCACTGCTGCACATCTGTCTTTCGGATATCTGAGACTGCCGCACCGCCCCACACCGGCAGCACATGATTACGCCAAGCCGACTCCACGGGGCGCAATGAAGATGGCTTCAAATGGGTCTGCCGCGACAACCACGCGTCCCCAAGCGGACCGATCAGGGCCTTTGCGGCTGCCGCATCTATGAATTCCCCGCGGGCCTTGGATACCTCAACGCTGGCGAGAAAAAGCTCGGCATCTCTCTTTGTCCTGAATCCACGTTTCTTGGTCTGTACCCGGTCAGGTTTCCGGTAGCGAACCTGATACCGGCGCCCGGCCCGTGTCTCATAGGGTTCAATCGTTGCCATCGCCGGATTGTTCTTTCGCTGCGTTCTGATCAACCAGAGTCTTGATAATCGCGCTGAGCTCGTCCACTCGTAAATTGAGGTCTTCGAATGTCACGGGACCAATTTTCGTATTCCCTGCCGGGATGAAGTCGGGGCGCAGCCCCCGTACGTAGTCATCACTGCCCACGTCGCCGTCGATCGGTGTTATGCCATCCGCCCATTCCCAAACCCGTACTAGGTCAGCCGGATCAGCTCCGGTGAGGGCCACCGGCTCGTCGAGCGACTTGGGAAATAACAGTGCATTTGGGTTCACGCCCAGGACTAGCGCCAGGGCCACGAGATCATCAACATCAACCCGCCTAACGCCGGCCTCGATCTTCTGTATTCCGCTCGCGGAAATTTCGTGCCCGACGCCCCTAAGCCTTTGCTGAAGCTCCCGCAGGGTGACGTTCCCCCGCAAACGCTTCAGGTTCCGAGCGACCGTCTTGCCGGTTGGGCCTATGTCATGTCCTCGCAGCCGCTCTCCGCTATGTACCATATAAGAAACGATACACGCTATATAGACAACATTTCTAACGGGAACTGTGTATCTAATATGACGCGGCTTTCGCGGAAGGGAATAGGCCTCATGGAATCGGAACTGCTGACCCCGGCAGAGCTGGCAGCCAAGCTTCACAAGACGGCGCCCGCATTGGCGCAATGGCGCTATAGAGGGATGGGCCCTAAGTTCGTGAAGCTAGGCAGCGGCGTCCGCTATCGCGCCAGCGATGTAGAGGCATGGCTCGACGCACAGACACGCTCTCAGACAGGCCAGGTACTCCCTAGCGTCTAGAGCCGGGATTCCTGACGGACTCTGCGAGAGCCGGACCCTCAGACTGCAATCCCTTGGTCCGAGACGAGGGAGCCCGTGTGAACCGCGCCACCATCAAGTGGAGGTCGCCACGCTGGCAACCTACTCGGATCGCAAAGGCGAACGAGAATCGTACGAGTGGCTGACCCCGAGGCCACGAGTATCTCTCTTCGGTGGTTCCCGGTGGACCACCGCAAACGACCCGACGCTTTGACACCCGCTGGCCACGACCGTTCCGCAGTCTCCCTTTGACTCGCGGAAGCCGGCGCCCCTCCATCGCCTTGCGCCTTTTGCCCGGATCCGCCCTGTGACGGAAGCCGCGCGACCTATCTTGTCTTCCGCGTGGCCCCAAGGAATGGCGTCACGCGGAACGAAACCTTCCTCGAGTTCACGGCAAACCTGCCCTGATACCTTGGCTTGGACGTCAAAGAACCGGCGATCGTCCACGACGACGAACTCCTCCAGCCATCCAACAAGAACGGGAGACACCCGCTACGAGAGAACGACGCCCCGGCCGCGACCGCCAGCCCTCTCCTGCGCCTATTCCCGTTCCGCAAGATGAAGAGACAGTCCGTTCCCGCTCCAAGCCGCCGGAGAAACATATCGATAGAACGCGAAGCCCTGATGTCGTTCGTGAGCCCATCCACACTGTTTCCCGGCCCAGAACGATCCTTAGCCAAAAATTCGGGCTTCAAACCGTCCCGGAAGAGGAAAGTGATGACAATGTCAGCAGCCGCTCGGACCGCGTCCTCGTTCCAGCGGACCCCTTCGCGGCTTCTCCATGTTCTCCGCCTACGCGTGCGGGCTTGTACACAGCTATCCAGTGCCGAACTCACGCCTGAACCTGCGGCGCTGCTTGTCACGTCAGACCCCTGGGCTTACCGAACCGGTCGACGTCTCCGGATCAACCGGAGCGACTTCAACGCCTGGTTGGCCTCCCCCGACTGGAGATATGAAGGCCAAGGACCGTCCAGAGACGGGGTACTTCTGAGCTGGGCTGGCATGGCATCCCGGCCTCAAACTGTAGCCGTCCCCGACGCACCATCAAGGGCGCATGCGCGTCACTGCGTGATGGGCCTCCGGCCCACCCTTGACGGCGCGCCAAGGACGGACACGACGGCCATTATCGGGATGCGGGCGAGGTGAGATGGCACTAATCAATCGGATGGATTCCGACCTAGTGACTGCTATGACTCGGATCAGCGTCGTGCATGAGCATGAGGACCTTCAAGTCCCTCCTTCCAAAAGATCCGGCGGGCATCGTATGGTTGGCGAACTGGCGGGTCCCAGGCCAACTGCCACCCGGCGGTTTGGCGGGCAGACTATTGCGGTCGTTACTGCCGACGCCAGAATGCGGTGTAATTAGTCTCACGTAAGGGAGACTCACATGGATCTTGTTGAACTCATGCGGCGCGGGGACGAAACCATCCATGCCCACGATGCATTTAGCGACCTGGCCGCCTCGGCGCGCTCATTCCTAGCCTGCGTCGCGGGATGGAAGCAGTTCACCGTCGAGCCTGCAAGCCCTGCAGCGGAACGAGTGCTGGGCGCAGCAATGATGCTGGACCCAACACTACGCGGCGGCCGTTCTGCCCGCACCGTAGTACTTGATGTCAATATCGCCAGCGGAAGTCTTCTGGCCAACGCAGCCCGGCGAGTTCGGGACACAGTCGAGACGGAATGGTTGATCGCCGTTGCCATCAACTCACTAACAGACTGGGACATGCGGTGGACGATCGACGGAGTCGACACCCTGTTCGTATGCAACGCCTCGTCAGTCGCTGTCGCCTGCAGCCAGAGCGGCCAAAGCAGCGATCACCGCATCCCCATTCGCTCCGTCTAAAGGCGAGACGAGCCTCGCAGCGAGCTCGTCCAGGGCAGCCCGCTTCATACCGGTCGCACGAGCAGCACCATTTGCGTCAACCACGCTGATGGACTTACCAAGTCCTTCGCGGAGCACGAACAGCAGCGCACCCTCGCAGTGGGCCCGCGAAAACGCCGCCCTAGACCTGCGTCCCACAGGCGTAGTGCCCGCCATTCGGATGCCGGCAGCGTCGATGTCCTCGTTACTAAGTTTGGCGCTAAGCATTCGGGCAAGATCAACCGCTTGCTCAGACGGTTCGAGGGCTGATGTACGAACCTCGAAACAGCTCACCGTGACCGGGTCGTCGACCGATCCCTCGAGAATCGCTGCATGGACGCGAGGCTTTCTTCCATTAGGGACGACTACGACTCCAAGAACGCGCATACCAGACAGTATCCTGATCGTCGTGGAAGCTACTGTATATCCAAGCGGCACGACCGTGAATGACCGGTATTTGCTGGAGAAGAAACTCGGCAGTGACGGCCAAGTATACAAGGCACACGACAAATACCTCGACCGCACCGTCGCAATCAAGCTACTCGATCCCACTTCCGGCGGAGAGCCGCAGCCGTGGGACGAAGCGAGGCGACTCGAACAGCTTCGCAGCACCTTCATAGTGCCGGTTTTGAACGCTGACATCGTGCTGAACAGCGACCTTCGGTACATCATCACGCCACTGATGGTGCACGGCGACCTTGAAACGCTCGCCCATTCCGAGGGACTACCTGTTAGTCTCGCCGTCCGTTTCGGGCACCAAATTGCCGCCGGCATTGACACGGTTCATGCTTCAGGCATGGTGCACCGAGATATCAAGCCAGCAAACGCACTCTTAGACGGCGATAACGTTCTCGTTTCTGATCTTGCGTTTTGCAACATCCTCGATGAGGACGGCCGCGCTCCCCGGAACGGCAGTTGGTGTACGCTCGCGCCAGAGGCCGCCCTCGAAAATGGCTGGTGCAGCATCGCCACAGACGTGTACTCCTTAGCGGCTACAGTCTTTTTTCTCCTGTCGGGCGAGTATCCCGTAAATCACCGTCTTCCGCGGGCGGAACAGCAGACCAAGATCGCGGTAGGGCAAGTGCGGGACATCTCAGACCTCGCTCCGCACGTGCCACGGTCTGTAGCCACAGTTATCCGTCGTGGACTGGGCCTCAATCCGGCCACTCGACACGCTACTGCGGCAGACTTCGGTAATGCATTAGCAACGTCGCTCGGCCACCGGCGAGACTGGTTTCGTGTTCGACACGAAGGCCACGTGTACTGCGCGGAAAGCACAGCGATTCGCGGGCGTGGCGCACTCGGTGTGTGCTCGGAACCCCTAGGCGAGCGCGAAGTCACGATTCGAGCGTTTCACTTGCCAACTGGACGGGCAGTTTCTGGTGTAGCAGTTCGTTCCGTACGTAACTCATCCATCCCAGCATCCCTGCGGTCATTCTTTGCAGCCCTGTAGCCCCAAAAACGTCAACGGCGTCCCGTCTCGAGCGCAGGCAGGGACCGAGGCCTCAGCGGATGTCTTGGCTTCTTCTTTGCTGGATTGAAACGTAGCCGTCCCGGACGCGGACAAATACCCCATCGACCCGGTTGCCGATCAGGGTTAGCGCGGAGGGTATCGAGGGTCCAGGCGGCATCGACAAGTCAGGCGCGGATACTCAGTACCGGTTCACGCTCCGGGGGGACAACCAGATCGCGGTGTGGCAGAGGGTCGGCGGGACTACCAAAGCTCCCGACCAGGGCTGGACTGTGAAAGAGACGGTGAGCCTTCCTACGCCAGTGGGTCAGCTGAATTGGGCGGTTCCGCTGAATAGATGATCCGTCAGTTCCTTGACACAGCCTTCCCAAAGCCGAGATCCAGGGCTGATGGAGCATGATAAGAGCATGACGGACGAACTTTCATCGGCAACTCGGCCCATTCTTGCCATTATTGATTCCAACATCATTCACGGTCGAATTGCGTTCGAAGGCAAACCTTGGGAACAGATTAGCGATCATCAAAGTGCCGGCCGTGTTGAGTTGTACTTTCCAGAAGTGGTCTTGAAGGAGCTGACCCGGCACAGAAGCGATGCTATCCGGGAAGTTACAAAGCAGAACATCAATAAGTTCAAAAAAGCGTTGGATGAGCTCAAGAGATCAAAAGCAACCTTTGATCCCGTTGATTTTGACGCGCTCGACGGTTTGGTAGATGTCCACATGAACGCCGAGTACGTAATGGGTCGACTCAGAGAAGCCGTGGCAGAAGTGGGCGGCACCATCCTCCCTGCACCGAACGTGGATGCCGAACATTTGGCGTCAGCAGCGATTTGTCGACAGAAGCCATTCAAGACTAATGGTGAGGGCGTAGGGGACTATCTCATTTGGCGAACGGTGGTCGGCATTGCACAGTCTCACCCAAACCGCGAAATCTACTTTGTGAGCAATAATTATAAGGACTTCTCGGTGAGTGCGAAGGTAAGGGACAAGCCGAACGCCGACCTCGCAAAGGATCTGCCAGGGGAGTGCCAGTTCAGCATTCTCGGAACTCTCGGGATGCTAAACACTCTCTTGAATAATCGGCGTGATGCTTCTCGACCATCCCCGGACGCTACAGAGAAAACCCTGGGTGAATCTGCACCAGCCCAAGTGGAATCATCACCACAGTGGGAATACGATGAGTCCGACACCAGCGCGCTGGACGCCTTGGTGGCAAAAGCTTGCCTCGATTACCTCGATACGGATGTCATGTATCAGGAAGTCGCTGATACCAGTTACGACCGCAGTTCGGGTATTGAGGTCGTCGGAAACAAGTACCCCCGCGAATTCCAGAACGCAACCATCTCCTACATAGAAGGAGACCCTGCCACCGTTACGTGGCAGCGTGATGAGGACTTTGACGGAACGACCATCATCGGTACCGCAACAGTCGAAGGTCAGATCGAGTTCGAGGGCTATATGTTCAAGAGCGACCTTGCTTTGGCTGACGCCAGCCCGGAAATCCATGTGAGCAACAGCGACCACAACCGTCACATGGCGGAAGTGACGTTCGAATCAGAGTTCATTGCGGAGCTGGGGCTTCGGATCGAGGCAAACGGAGGCCCCGAAATCACAGAGCTCATGTCAATCACGGTCGGGGTCGACTAGGACGTAGAGTCGAATCGACTATCGATAGTGAAGGGAGCCCGGGGCGCTCAGCGGTCATCGCGAAGCAGCGTAGTCGTCCGCCAGCCTCAGAACACCCAGCAGGGTTCGGGGCGAAGCCCCGCCGCGGGCGGGTGGCCGTTCTGCGGGACCTGGCGGAGCCGTGCTGTTGTCGCAGGTATGCCACGACGTTCCTAATGAGATTTCCTCTCGATATACGCTAAAGATCTGTTTAGGGTATATCCCCTGGTGGTGGTGCGATGGCATGCTCCCACGTCTAATGTGGGCGCGGCAAACCGGCGTTGTGTTATACACCGATATCGTGGAACACGCGGATAAAGACAACTTAATCAGCGCAAGTACGCGGATGAGACCACCACAGCATGAGTCGATCGACGACATCCCGGAAGAGCAACCCTGCCCTGCGGACGGTGGCGTAAGGGTGGCTCTCAAGAAGTCGGACCTGTACAAAACACGGGTGGGCGGGCAACCCGATCAAGGAGCGCGCCCTCCTTCGGGAATTGCGCAAGGTCCTGTCTGACGGCTTCGACAGTGCGAGCATGATGGAACTCATCGACAGGCTCAAGGAGCACGATGAGTACCGCTAACGCCCACCTCACCATCGCGGGCATCGGAGTCGACGTTGCCTACAAGGACATCAAGAACCTGCACATCTCTGTGTACCCGCCCGTGGGTCGGGTACGGGTCGCTGCGCCGCAGCGTACCCACGAGGACACAATCCGGCTTGCCATAGTGCAGCGATTGCCCTGGATCAAGCGCCAGCGCGATCGGCTCCAAAGGGCCCAGCGCCAATCACGGCGGGAGATGCTCTCAGACGAAACCCCCTACGTTTGGGGGGAGCGTTACCAGCTCGGTGTCTCACGCACTAGCGGCAACTACAGCGTCCAGACAAAGGGCAAAACTCTCTGGATTACAACGCCGGAAGGTACCGACGCCGATGGTCGCCTCTCCACGTTGGACCGCTGGTACCGCCGTGAGCTCAAGGCGGCAGCCGCTCCGCTAACCGAGAGCTGGCAGCCGATCATCGGTGTCACGACGGACAAGGTCGTCGTCCGGCGCATGAAGACGAAGTGGGCGACTTGCGTCACGGAGTCGCGAACCATTTGGCTCAACCCTGAGCTTGCCAAGAAGAACCGTCGCTGCCTGGAGTACATCGTTGTTCATGAATTGATTCACCTGATTGAGCGCGGGCACGGCGAACGCTTTGTCGTTCTCATGAACCTGTTCTTRCCCGATTGGCGGGGCCGCCGCGATGAACTAAACGAAGCCCCGCTCGCCAGCGAGGAATGGCATACAGAAGGGCGCAACATGACACCATAGGCAGGCTGCATGTCGCTATGAGCCTCAGCAGGCCGTTGAGCGGGCACCGAAAACTCAAGGGATTCGCGCCCCGCCCAGCTACCATTGGAGCCACGCCGGAAGCGCGCCGCGGTCGGCGATATATTATTTGGGGAGGGTAACTCGTATGGAGCTGCTCTATGTTGTCGATCTTGAAGTTGCCGGGGACGACAGCTACAACAAGGTGCTAAGTCACGTAGCAGCGTGGCTATCTAACCCCGCAAAGGCGCTTGATGCTGAGGCTCTGCAGGAGTCGGGTGAACAGGATCTTGCACCTGGTTGGAACACTGGAGGGACGGTCCCCCGACGCGGAGAATGGCAAGTTGTCGACAACGATCACGTGCGTGCCCTCAAACTGGTCGTAAGGCAGGCAGCCGTCACCGGGCTAAACCTGACTACCCGTGTGACCGTCGGGACGACCGGAGGCACAACTCAATTCCGGATCGGGATCGGCCGTGCGACCACGCACAACGCGTTGGTTCCGGTATCTCCAACAGATGTCTACCAACCAGGCATCCTGCGTCGGTTAGACCAAGATCCAACACTATCTCTATACTCGGCTGGCCAGCCGGTCGAGGGCCGATACCTCCAGATCAAAACGGTGCCAGAAGCCGACGCGGTTGCAGGCGTGCTCCCGCTTCCAAACCGACTGCCGACGGTGTTGGTCCATGTGCGTTCTCCCGAAACTTGGGATATCGCCCGTGCGCTCTCCAAGAAGTTGCTCGGCCTTGCACAGACACTCACTCTCAACTTCGCCACGTCGCAGGCGATTACAGCGGTTCATCCCACGGTGACTGTGCCGTTCGGCGGCCTAATCCTCGTTTGGCCAGCCATCGCCGCCAATCCGGTCACCATTAGTGCCGACGAGATTCGTGAGCGAGGTACGGAACAGATTCTTCGCTCCCTGACCCGCCGGTTGGGCTCTATTGCGGCTTTGGGACACGGGCGGGACAGGATCTGGGCGGTCGCCAAGACGGCAGATTCGGAAGCTCGGATGCAGGAACTGCTCCTGCAGGCGGAGACAGCCCGTGACCGAAGGGACTACACGGGTGAGATTGACGCACTGAACCGACAAGTGGCGGTGCTCAAGGCGTCCAACGCAGAGCTCTCGGAGATCGGCGAGGATGCGATGCGTGATGTCGATTCGGTAAGCGCCACGCTAGCAGCACGCGAAGCTGAACTGGAAAAGGCGCTCCTCGAAGCAAAATCGTGGCGGGAATCCTACGAGGGGGCGGTCTCAAGCAGCTCTGAGGCCATTCCTGTAGATCCATGGGCAGAAATTCCAACGCTTGTTCCGCACCAAAACCCCGAGAAGACATTCACGGCACTTACCGATGCGGCCATGGATCACATCGTGTTCACCGACCGGGCGCGCAAGTCGTGGGAGGACATCGAATATCCGGAGCCGTACGACATGACCGAAAAGCTCGTGCTTCTAGCACACGCTGCCGTCGCGTTGTATTCCGGGGATGAGGAAAACATGCCTCGTCTGGACGAATGGTTCAAAAGCCAACACAACCTCACGGTTGCGCTGACCGATCAGACCATAAGCAAGTGGAAACGCAAGGACATGCGTTGGCTGAACTCATTCGAGTTCGAGGAGGTCCAAGATTTGGACGCGACTCCTCACGTCAAGGTAAAGGATGCCGTGAAGTTTAACGAGTGTGGTCGAATCCATTTCGCCCTCGAACCGCAGAAAGGCCGACTCGTCGTTCAGCATGTTGGTGTGAAGACATACAAGTAGAGTCCTAGTCGTCACTGTCGATCTGACGCGCCTTGAGCTAATTTGGTAGAGCGAATATCTCGTGTCTCCGAATCGGGCGCTCAGAATCGCACTGATGGCTTCTAAGGCGATTCTGTGCGCTTTTACTTTCTCCATTTCACCTCGACGCGGCCGTAATCGAACTTTTGAACCGCTCTTTCGGCCATTTGCGGAGCTTCATCACGACTGAGCACCACGGCCGGCATTTCGACCCTCCGGTCCCGGTCCTGCCCTTCTACACCTTACGCACAGATTTCCGCTCCTCGTCACGCCGACGAGTCCCCCGATATGTCTCGGCCAACGACGTTGTGCAAATACCATCACCTCCGCGCGGAAAGCATTCCCCATCATTCACACACGTCTGGCATCCAAGCGGGGACTCACGCGTATCGACGGAAAGGTGACTGCCGCCTCTAGTCGGCGGTAGTCATGTGCCCGAACCCGTTGCGGACGATGAAGGGACGTGAAGCAACGGCGAAACAGCATCACCACCCCGTGTCCGGAGTCCGGTGCCTGTCCGCATTCCGTGGGTGTTCCCGGGGCGTTGCGGTGACGATGTCCATTGCCCGGCTGTCTGCGGATGCCGGGGTGAAGTACCTTCTGAAAACCACGGCCCATGGTGATGTGACCGTGCGCGATCTGACGGGCTACTACACGAAAACCGGTAACCCGCCCGGGACCTGGCTGGGCAGCGGCATCGACGGCATCGGCCTCGCCCCCGGCACCGTCCTGACGGATGATTCAGCGAAGGCAGTCTTCGAAGGAGCACTGCATCCGATCACCGGTGAGCCGCTGGGCCACCGACACGGACAGCGGACCACCGTCCCGACAGGACCCGGCCGGAAAACCGGAACATCAACGCGCCACCCCGTCGCAGGGTTCGACTTGACGTTCAGCGTTCCTAAGTCAGTCTCGGTCCTGTGGGCGCTCAGCCCGCAAGACGTCCGGGATCAGGTGTTCGCCGCGCATCACCGTGCCATGCAGGACACCCTGGTCTGGCTCGAGCGCCGCGCCATACGCACCCGGACCGGCCGCAACGGCGTGGCCCACGTCCCGGTCCGCGGAGCCATCGCCGCCGCGTTTGATCATTGGGAATCCCGGGCCGGTGACCCGCAACTACACACCCACCTCGTCATCGCCAACCGCGTCCAACGAACCAGCGACGGGGCGTGGACCACTCTCGATTCCCGGACCCTGTACAAGGCGGTGGTCGCGGCCAGCGAGCACTACAACGGCCTGCTCTTCGACCAGCTGCGGCGCAGCCTGGGAACCGAGACCGAACTGCGGGCACCCGCCTCGGTCGAACGCAACCCCAGCCGCGAGCTATCCGGGATCGATGCCGCTCTGATCACGGAGTTCTCCGCCCGGGCACGGAACATCGAACTGGAGAAGGACAGGCTGGTCCGGCTCTGGAACCTCGAACACGGGACCGACCCTTCCGACGCCACTGTCCTGAAGCTGCGGCAACAGGCCACCCTCTCCACCCGGACGGCCAAGGACACCCAACCCGTACCGCTGGCCGAGCGGCTTACGTCCTGGCGCCGCCGGGCCGAAGGCCTTGGCTGCAGGCCGGAGCGCTTGACTTCTGGCACTGTCGACCAGTCCCGCACCCGGCCCCTCACGAGTGCGGACCTGTCCCCGGAATGGCGGCAGGTCACCGGGCAGCTGGTAATGGACCTGGTCGCCCAAAAACGCGCCACCTGGAACCGGTGGAATCTGCTCGCCGAGGCCGAACGCGTCTGCGCCGGCATCCGGATGGCCAGCCCGGCCGAACGCGCAGCGATGATCGAGGCCCTTGCCGACACCGCCCAGACGTCCTCTATCCCGCTCAACGACCACCGGTACACCGCCCCGGACAACGCCTTGACCGATCTCGCCACCGAGGGGCACACGGTCTTCGACCCGGTCACCGGCCGGGTCTTCACCAACGCCCGCACCCTTGCCGACGAGGAAGCCATCATGGCCGCAAGCCACGCCACCGACGCGCCCAGCTTGGAACCCTGGGACGCGGTCGACGCCGTCACCGCCACGCCCGGCAGTGCGGGGCCTGTCTTGTTCGCGGACCAGCAGGACGCCGCCGTCCAGGTCCTGAGCAGCCGGCGCCGTCTGGACGCCCTCACCGGCCCGGCCGGGGCAGGGAAGACCGCCACCATGAAAGCCGTCAGCTACGGCTGGCAACAGGTCCACGGCCCCGGCAGCGTGGTCGCCCTCGCCCCGGCCGCCGTGTCCGCCGACGTCCTCGGTGACGCGTTGGGACTCGGAGCGGAGAACGTGACGAAGTGGCTCTACGAATCCAACGGCCCCGGAGCAGCCAACCGCGCCCGCCGTTACCTCCTCGCCGAACACGCCCTGGAACGCTCCCTGGCCACTGGCCCGACTCAAAAATGGCGGCGGCAGGCGGCGCAGGTCCTCGCCACCGTCACTGCCGAGCAGTTCCGTTGGCAGCTCCGCCCGGGCCAGCTGGTCATCATCGACGAAGCCTCCATGGTCTCCACCTACCAGCTCGCCGCCCTCACCGGAATGGCGGCCGCGGAAGGGGCGAAACTGGTGCTGGTCGGTGACCCGGCCCAGCTGGACTCCATCGACGCCGGCGGGATGCTCGGCTGGCTCGACCGCGCCGGCCGGGCAGTGCGGCTGACCTCGCTGCACCGCTTCACCCACGCCTGGGAAAGCGCCGCCTCGCTCCAGCTGCGGGCAGGGAACTGGGACGGGGTCCTCGAATACCAGCGACACGGCCGGATCATGGCCGGAAACGAGCACCGGATGATCGAATCGGCCTACAAGGGGTGGGCCGCGGACGTGAAAGCAGGGCTGGCTTCCATTCTCATCGGCCCGGACAATGACACCGTGACCGTCCTCAACCGGCGCGCCCAGGACGACCGGGCCGCCGCCGGAGCTGTTGACGCCCGGCACACCGTGCCCCTGTCCGACGGCCTCAGAGCCGGTTGTGGGGATGTCATCCTGGCCCGGCGCAACGACCGACGGATCAAGGATAGTCTGGGCGGGTTCATCCGTAACGGCACCCTCCTGACCATCACCGCACACCCCAGCAAAGCCGGCAGCGTGCCCTGCATCAGAAAAGACACCGGCGCCATCGTGAACCTTGACCGAAGCTACCTGTCCGGATTTGCGGAATTGGGGTACGCGACCACAGCGCACCGTTCACAGGGAATCACCGCCGATACGGGCCACACCGTCGTCACCGAAGGCAGGCTCACACGCGAGCTGTTCTACGTCGGCATGACCCGCGGCCGCACCACGAACACCGCCTACATCGTGGAACCCGACACCGACGCGGACGGAAGGATTGATCCGACAGGTCTGCCTGGCTGGCCGGAGATCCTCGGCCAGATCCTGGCCGCGGAAGGCTCCGAACGCACCGCACATGAAACCCGGCAGGAACTCCAGGACAGCACCGATACCCTCCACCAGCTCGCCGCCGAGCACGACTACCTCACCCAACTCGCCGCCGACGACGACCTCACGGATTTCCTCACCACGAACTTCCCAGGTTCGGCCGGGGATCTGCGGCGCTCCCCGGCATGGGGGCCAGCCGTCGCCGCCTGGAAGCGGCTGGCAGCACATGACCGGAACCTGGCCGAGCACGAAGTGCTCAACGCAATGACGCCCCGCGGCGACGTCCGCGACCTGACGGCCATCATCCACAACCGGCTACGCACCGCCGCAAAACGACACGAAGCACCCGACGGTCTTCTCCGGTACCCCGGCAACCGTTCCGACCTGAGCAACCTCATTACCCAGGTCGAACAGCGCATCCGCAACCGCGCCAAACTCGTGGCCACGCGCATCCCTACCGGCCAGGAACCATGGGTGCAGGACCTGGCCTCGCAACTCCGGAACATCCCGGACCCGGACCGGCGACGCCGTGCGCTGCAGGAAATCCTCATCTACCGGGACCGCTGGGCCATCACCGACAACACCAACCCGCTCGGAACCCCTGCAAGCTGGGAGGAACCGGACATGCATAACCAACGCCAACGGCTTCAGACGAAGCTCTCCCGTGTTGCCCAGGCCCGCACCAGCCCCGCCACGGCAGCAGTGGACCCCTACCAGCCGTCCTCTTCGACACGGGACATAGGACTGCGGATCTAGAGTTAGACCTCGCACTTCCCATCGCGGGCCGACATGCCGACCGCTCAGAAAGTGGAATCCTTTCGATAAGGAGAAGCGAAGGAATCTCACGTCAGCGGAAATGACCGTGCTCAGAGTCGATGCTTTGGAGCTCATCGGTCAGATGGCGCAATTACTTCTCCTGGTCCCAGATTTGCAATCGCCATCGAACTCCGGCTCCTCATACATGATCAGCGGTGTGAACCCTCCCAGAGCCGCCGGCGACAGGCAGGTGGTGCAGCCAGGGCGCGTCACTCGTGTCCCTGAGACAGGGAGCGCCTTGGGGGCGAATCCGGTCTAAACCCAGTCAGATCGTGTGTTCTCCAGTAAGATCGGGACAGACAGCGACCAGGCGGCCGCTGCCTATCCCGAGGAGCGCAGTTGTGAGTGAACCGTGGCTTGCTGCCGACGCGATTGCAGCCCACCTCGGCGTGACCAAGGAGACCGTCTATACCTGGATCGCCGAACGTTCCATGCCCGCCCACAAGGTCGGCAGGCTCTGGAAGTTCCAGACGAGCGAGGTCGACGCCTGGGTCCGCAGCGGCGGGGCCGCAATCTCGGACGAGGGCGATGGCAGTGGAAGACCCTAAGCAGTGCTGGCGGCCCGGGAAGCCCTCTCGGCCCGGAATACATGCATGAACGTAGAAAGATTGAACTGTGGCGCTGAAAAAATCTGACCTGTACTCCTCACTGTGGAGCAGCGCCGACGAGCTGCGCGGATCGATGGACGCCAGCCAGTACAAGGACTACGTCCTCACGCTGCTGTTCGTGAAGTACGTCTCCGACAAGGCGAAGGCTGATAAGTCGGCGCTCATCTACGTCCCTGACGACGGCTCCTTCGACTACCTGATCTCGCTCAAAGGGAAGCCCGACGTTGGCGAGAAGGTTAACGTCGCGATCCGGCGTCTCGCCGAAGAGAACGACCTGCTGGGCGTCATCAACAACGCCAACTTCGACGACCCCGCCAAGCTGGGCTCCGGCAAGGAGCTGCAGGACAAGGTCTCGAACCTAATCGGCATCTTTCAGGACATGGACTTCACCGGCTCCAAAGCCGAAGGGGACGACCTCCTGGGTGACGCCTACGAGTACCTCATGCGGCACTTCGCCACCCAGTCGGGTAAGAGTAAGGGCCAGTTCTACACCCCAGCCGAGGTGTCCCGCGTGATGGCGCAGCTGCTCCAAATCCCTGCCGACACCCCGAAGTCCACTACTGTGTACGATCCGACTTGCGGCTCCGGATCGCTGCTGATCAAAGTCGCCGACGCAGCCCCGAATGGCCTGACGATCTACGGCCAGGAGAACGACAACGCCACCTGGGCGCTCGCGCGGATGAACATGATTCTGCACGGCAACGAGACCCACGACCTGCGCCAGGGCAACACGCTGGCGAACCCGAAGTTCACCTACAACGGCAACCTCCAGACATTCGACTACCTCGTGGCCAACCCGCCGTTCTCGGTCAAGACGTGGCACAACGGCTTCGACGATTCCTTCGGACGTTTCGACGGCTTCGACACCCCACCGGACAAGAACGGTGACTACGCGTTCCTCCTGCACATGGTCAAGTCATTGCGGCCGCGAGGGAAGGGCGTCGTTGTCCTCCCGCATGGTGTGCTCTTCCGCGGAAACTCCGAGGCAAGGATCCGCACAGAGCTGATCAAGCGCGGCTACATCAAGGCGATCATCGGTCTGCCGACGAACCTCTTCTACGGCACCGGAATCCCCGCCTGCCTGATCGTGCTCGACAAGGAGGACGCACAGGCACGCACCGGCATCTTCATGATCGACGCGAGCAAGGGTTTCGCAAAGGACGGCCCCAAAAACCGGTTGCGCCCCCGCGACATGCACAAGATTGTCGACGCCTTCACCGGTGGTAAGGAGATCGCGCGTTACTCCCGGATGGTGCCGGTCAGCGAGATCGCGGATCCGAAAAACGACTACAACCTCAACATCCCGCGCTACATTGACTCTTCCGAGCCCGAGGACATCCAAGACCTCCATGCCCACATGCTCGGCGGCATCCCGAACCGCGACCTCGACGCACTCCAGCCCTACTGGGACGCGTTCCCGAGCCTCCGCAGCGAACTCTTCGCGCCAATGCGTGACGGCTACTCGGAGTTGAAGGTCGAGTCGAGCGAGATCCGGTCGACTGTTACCGGCTCCGGGGAGTACGAAGCTTTCAATCGCGACACTACGAACACGGTGAAGCAGTGGTGGGCGAGCAAGCGCGGGCTGCTCGAGAAGATCGAACCGAACACCACGCCGAACGAACTCATCCACAACATCTCCGAGGCACTACTGGAGGCGTTCCGGTCGCGACCCTTGATCGACGAATACGGTGTCTACGAGCAGCTCATGAGCTACTGGAACGATGTCATGCACGACGACGTCTTCCTGATCGCGAATGAAGGCTGGACTCAGGCGGTGCAGCCGCGCCCAGCACGCATGTGGCAGGACAAGAATAATAAGCCCAAAAACGAAGACGCCCACGTCGCCTTCGGCACTGGAGCGAGGGCACAGCGTTGGGTCATGGACCTCATCCCACCCGAGTACGTCATTGCCCGCTACTTCGCCGCTGAGCAGGACTCGCTCGACCGATTGATTGAGGCGCGGGACACTGCGACGCTCACCATCGCTGAATACATTGAACAGCACGCAATCGAGGGAGGCTTCCTCTTCGATGTAGCAGATGACGAGGGCAAGCTCACCAACGCAGCAGCGACGAAGGCCCTGAAGGAACTTAAAGCAGCGAAGGGCGACACCGACGAAATTGCGGCGCTGACCAAGGTCATCGCCCTCTACACGGCAGAGACCAAGGCAAAGGGTGCTGTGAGAGACGCCACGATCGCCCTCAACGAAAAGGTAGTCGCGAAGTACAAGCTGCTCACCGAGACTGATGTACAGGCTCTCGTCATCAATGATAAGTGGGGGGCCAAGCTCCAGCGACAGGTCAACGGTGAGGTGACGGCGCTCGGGCAGCTCTTGATAGCCCGACTTGGTGTGCTGGCGCTTCGCTACGAGTTCGACATGCCCAGGTTGGAACGGAACATTGAGCGGCTGTCCGCGAAGGTCGACCAACATCTAATCGAGATGAAGGTGAATCGGTGACTTCGGGATCTGATCTTCTTTTGCTGGGTGACATTGTTCGCCGTGAACGGGGGTCCATACGAACGGGCCCCTTTGGAACGACGCTCAAGGCTTCGGAATACGCACCGGTTGGAGTGCCGGTCGTCTCAGTAGGGGAGGTTGGCTACGGCACCTTTCGGATTCACAAAGAAACGCGTCGCGTTGGGCCGGAGGTTCTTAAGCGCCTTCCCGTGTATCGCTTGAACGTCGGCGACATCGTGTTCGCGCGCAAGGGTTCTGTCGATCGTTGTGCTACGGTTCGTGACGCTCAGGAAGGGTGGTTCCTTGGATCCGATGGAATCCGGGTCCGCCTTGGGCGCGGCAGCCAGGTAAACCCCATTTATCTTGGGTATGCATTGCGCGCAGCGGACGTTCGACGGTGGCTTCTCCGCAACGCGACCGGGACAACAATGGCAACGCTGAATCAGGATCTCCTCGAAAGTGTTCCTGTTTGGATCCCAGAGCGCCGCGAACAAGACCGAATTGCGTCAGCACTGGAAGATGCCTCAGGTCTCATCGATGCCTTGGAGGGGCTGATCGCGAAGAAGCGTGATGTCAAGCAGGGCATGATGCAGGAACTCCTCACCGGCAACTCCCGTCTCCCCGGCTTTACCGGGAAATGGGAGCTACTCCCGGTGGCGGACAACTCGCATCTTAAAGCTCGTATCGGCTGGCAGGGGCTCACCACCGGCGAGTACTTGACTTCTGGTGAGTATCGACTCGTCGGTGGCACTGACTTCAAGAACGGCCACGTCAATTGGGGATCCACCGCGTTCGTGGACAAGTGGCGCTTCGATCAGGACAAAAACATTCAACTCGTTAATGGTGATGTCCTCATAACCAAGGATGGCACCATTGGGAAAGTGGCAATTGTTGATTCGATGCCGGGCCCGTCAACGCTGAACAGCGGCGTATTCGTTCTGCGCCCGAAGCGTGATGCCTACGATTCAGGTTTTATTTACTGGATGCTGCGGTCTCGCGTATTCGAAGAGTTCGTTGCTGGTCTCAGCGCGGGCTCGACGATCACCCACCTCTATCAGCGAGATCTGGTTACCCTTGAACTTTTGGTTCCGCCCACCCTCGAAGAGCAAGCAGCGATTTCCCGAATCTTGACGGATGCTGACGTTGAAATCGTTGCCTTGGAACGTCGTCTGGAGTCTGCTCGTGGGGTGAAGGTTGGGATTATGCAGGAGCTGTTGACTGGCCGGACCCGCCTGCCTGTGAAGGAGGAAGCATGAGCACGGTCGGGCAGAAGGAGCGCGAGACCCAGGAGCGGGTGGTCAAGCTCTTCCAAGACAAGCTGGACTACACCTATGGCGGGAACCTGAAGGATCGGGACAACCGCAACGTCGATGAAGCCAAGCTCCGCGCTTACCTGCTCGGTCGTGGGTACGACGAGGCTCTGGTCTCTCGAGCGGTACATGAGCTCCTGACCGCTGCAGCGTTCGGCGGCAGCTCTTCGTTGTACGACCAGAACCGCAAGGTCTATGAGCTGCTCAGATACGGCGCGAAGGTCAAGACCGACGTCGACCAGGCCACCCAGTCAGTCCACCTGATCGACTGGACCAATCCGGCAAAGAACGATTTCGTCGTGGCCGAAGAAGTCACGGTCAAGGGCCAGCACACGAAGCGACCCGACCTCGTCCTCTACGTGAACGGGATCGCCCTCGGTGTGGTGGAGTTGAAGCGCTCGACGGTGAGCGTCGCCAGCGGCATCCGCCAGAACATCGGCAACCAGCGCCACGACTTCGTCCGTCCGTTCTTCACGACCGTCCAGCTGCTGTTCGCGGGCAACGATGTGGAGGGTCTGCACTACGGAGTGATCGAGACCGCGGAGAAGTACTGGCTGCGGTGGAAGGAGGAAGGCGAGAACGCTGACCTTGACCTCGCGATCACCCAGATGTGCTCCAAAGAGCGCTTCCTCGAGATCATCCACGACTTCATCGTCTACGACGTCGGCGTGAAGAAGTCCCCGCGCCACAACCAGTACTTCGGCGTCAAGGCCTCTCAGGCTCGCGTCGCGAAGCGTGAGGGCGGCATCATCTGGCACACCCAGGGGTCGGGCAAGAGCCTGACGATGGTGTGGCTGGCCAAGTGGATCCTGGAGACCCAGCATGATGCCCGCGTCCTTGTGATCACCGACCGCACTGAGCTGGACGAGCAGATCGAGGGCGGCTTCTCCGGGGTCGGGGAGAAGATCGTCCGCACCCAGTCGGGCGCGGACATGCTCGCGATGCTCAACACCTCGAACCCGCGGCTCATGTGCTCTCTGGTGCACAAGTTCCGCGGCACCGACGAAGAGGCCCGGGACAAGGACGCCGAGGACTTCGCGAAGGAACTCAAGACGAAGATCCCTGAGAGTTTCAGGGCCAAGGGCAACATCTTCGTGTTCGTCGACGAGGCCCACCGCACGCAGAGTGGCAAGATGCACCGCATCATGAAAGACCTGCTGCCGGGGGCGATGTTCATCGGATTCACCGGCACGCCGTTGCTGAAGAGCGACAAGAAGACCAGCATCGAGACGTTTGGGTCGTTCATCCACACTTACAAGTTCGACGAGGCCGTCCGTGACGGTGTCGTACTCGACCTGAAGTACGAGGCGCGCAAGGTCGAGCAGGAGCTCCAGGGATCCACGGCGGTCGACAAGTGGTTCGACGCCAAGACCCGCAACCTCACCGACCTGTCGAAGGCGCGGCTGAAGCAGAAGTGGGGCACGATCCAGAAGGTCTTCTCCTCTGCACCCCGCTCGGCGCAGATCGTCCAGGACATCCTCATGGACATGGAGACCCAGCCGCGGTTGATCAGCGGCCGGGGCAACGCCATGTTGGTGAGCGACTCGGTCTATCAGGCCTGCACCTTCTACGAGGCCTTCGTGAAGAGCGGCTTCAGGGGCAAGGTCGCGATCGTCACCAGCTACAAGCCCAACCCGACCGCGATCTCCAAGGAAGACGCGGGCGAGGGCGACACGGAAGAGCTCCGCAAGTACGAGATTTACCGGCAGATGCTCGGCGACTACTTCGGCGAGCACCCTGACAAGGCCATCAGCCGGGTCGAAGAGTTCGAGACCGATGCCAAGAAGAAGTTCGTCAACGAGCCCGGCCAGATGCGGCTGCTCATCGTGGTCGACAAACTCCTGACCGGTTTCGACGCGCCGAGTGCGACGTACCTGTACATCGACAAGAGAATGCGCGACCACGGCCTCTTCCAAGCAATCTGCCGCGTCAACCGTCTCGACGGCGACGACAAGACCTACGGGTACATCGTCGACTACCGTGACCTGTTCAAATCGCTCGACAAGACCGTGACCGACTACACCGCCGAAGCCTTCGGCGAATACGAGGCCGATGACGTCGACGGACTGATCAGCGACCGCAACGAGCAGGACCGCAAAGATCTCGAGGAAGCTCTCGACGCCGTCCGTGCCCTGTGCGAGCCGGTCGCCCCGCCCAAAGGCACGCTCGAATACCAGCACTACTTCGTTGCGTCCACGCCCGGCGATGCCGACCAGATCAAGGACAACGAACCCAGACGGGTCCTGCTCTACAAGTCCGTTGCCACCCTCGTTCGCGCCTTCGGAGCCGTCGCCTGCGACATGGAAGCCGCCGGCTACACAGCCGCTGAGATCGCGTCGATCAAGGACGAGGTCGCCCACTACGCCGCCGTCAAGAGCGAGGTCGAGGCCGGAGCCGGCGAGAACATCGACATGAAGCAGTACGAGGCCGGGATGCGCCAACTGCTCGATACCTACATCAACGCCAAACCCGTCGAACAGGTCGCCGACCTGGAGAAGACCCTCGTCCAGCTGATCGTCGAGCGCGGGCCCGACGCAATCGACACACTGCCACCTGGAATTAAGGGCAGCAGCGCAGCCACGGCTGAGACGATCATCAACAACGTCCGCAAGACCATCGTCGACGAGCACGCAATGAACCCGCGCTACTACGAGCACATGTCAGAACTCCTCGACGCACTCATCGAGAAGCAGAAGGAAGACGCCGAGGACTACGCGGACTACCTCCGCAAACTTGTCGAGCTGACGAAGAAGGTCGGCACCCGGGAGGCAGCAGACGGCAGGACCTACCCGGAATGGGCGAACACACCAGCGCGTCGGGCGATCCTGGACTTTGTCTGGCATCCAGCAGATCTGGCCGTCGACCACGAAGCACTGCATCACCGAATCCAAGCGAGCAAGGAACACGGATGGGCCGACGCCGGTGCCGGCAGGATGAAGGAACGCGCGCTCGCTCGTGAGCTGCGCAACGAACTCCCAGGCGTCGAAGAGGATTCACTTGCGGAGTTCATCGAACTGTTGAAGAACAACGATGAGTACCGTTAACGCCTACCTCACCGTTGCGGGCCTTGGCGTCGACGTCGTGTACAAAAACATCAAGAACCTGCACATCTCGGTTTACCCGCCGGTGGGCAGGGTGCGGGTCGCCGCACCGCAGCGGACCACTGAAGACGCTATCCGGCTCGCGGTCGTGCAGCGGCTGTCGTGGATCAAGCGTAAGCGGGAGCAGCTCCAGAACGCGGACAGGCAGACTGAACGCAGGATGGTCTCGGGGGAGACGCACTTCGTATGGGGGCAGCGGTATCTCCTGGACGTCTCCAAGTCGAGCGGTGCGTACGGTGTCGAGATCAAGGGCAACACGCTCTGGGTGATCACTCCACCCGGAACTGACGCCGCCGGGCGGTTCGGAGCACTGGATCGTTGGTACCGGCGTGAATTGAAGGCCGTCGTGCCCGCGCTGCTGGAGAAGTGGCAGCCAATCCTCGGGGTCGAGGCTGTCAAGTTCGTCGTGCGCCGGATGAAGACCAAGTGGGGCACCTGCATCACCACGTCACGGACGATCTGGCTCAACCCCGAGTTGGTGAAGAAGGCTCCGCGGTGTCTGGAGTACGTTGTCGTCCACGAGTTGATGCACCTGCTGGAGCGTGGCCACGGCGAGAAGTTCGTGGCTCTTATGGACCGATTCCTGCCGGACTGGCGAGCACGTCGAGACGAGCTGAACGAGGCACCGCTGGGGTATGAGGAGTGGGGCGAAGACGAGCAGGCACGATGAAGCGGTGCGGCGGCGTGGCCGGATGCGAATCATGCTGCACGAGGACGACATAGGGGCCCTCGTGGAATGGTTACAGGCACGGAACCAAAAGACGGGCGAATGGTGGATGGAACCAGAGCCCGACCCTTTCAGGTAGCGGCTAGCCCGCAGGAAGTCCGCAGGAGGGCCGTGGGCACTTTTTGGGCACATTTTGGGCACATCCGATGTAAAAACGGGTGATTTGAGGTAACCAAAATCCTTGAATTCTAGGGATTTTTCATGCCCTCATTGGGGCTGAAAAGGTTTCAAATCCCACCGTCACCGCCAATGAAAACCCCCGGAATTCCGGGGGTTTTCTGCATTCCCGGGGCCTTCGTGGTGCATTTTTGGTGCATGTTTCGAGGAAGAGTCACCTCCCACCTCGGCTACGCGATGCCCTTGGCTGTTACGCAACGTGCAGAGTCCCCGAGTGGATACAGAAGATGGCCAACCGCGCCAGTTGACGAGCACAACTCACCTGTCCGTGTTAGGAATGTTTGCGTCGCTGCCGAGGCAGATCTTTTACCAGCTCGGTTCCAAGGAAGCCAGGGCGTCGGCCCCGTCCCCCGGAAAGCGCTCCCGTCGGCGCTAACCGATGAACTCGCCATGACGTGGGTTCCACCGTTCAATCTCTCTTCCGCTACCACAGACGGGATCTCGCGGAGCAATGGCTTCCGCGTATCGAGGTGGCCAGAGGCTGACATGGTGCTGTGGCCCTTGCTGGCTAAATGAGATAAGCCATGGCATGTTCTTACGCTTAGGAGTATAAATGTAAGAATCCAAGGGATATTCTTACAGTTAGGCGATCATGAAGCAGCCGGGGCAAGCGGACGGTACAGGCATCTACGGGCATGTCACCCTGGGCGGTACATCTGGTTGGCCGGCGGCCGAGTATGAACGCTACGAGTGGACCGGAACCCAGGACGCCTTCCGCACCAGCAACTATCTGTCCGGGATGGCCGGGCAGCCCTATGAGGCGTTGATCCCTTCGACTATCGCAAAATCGACCTACCTCCCCTCTCCAAGGGTCGCGGCGCTGGCCGAGGAAGCCGCCCAGGAGATCAGCCGGTTCGACGAACGCTACGGCAAGCACCTGCGCCCGTTCGTGTCCCTGATGCTGCGCAGTGAGTCAGTCGCCTCCTCGCAGATCGAGAACCTGACCGCCAGCGCCCGCAGCCTGGGTGAGGCCGAGCTCGGTGTAGAAGACAAGGCCAACGCCACCTTGGTCGTCCGCAATGTCCGGGCAATGGAGACGGCGCTGGCCGCCGCCGACCACCTGACGCCCGAGAGCGTCCTGGACATGCACAGAGCCCTGATGGACGGCACCCGCGACGCCGACGTCGCCGGACACTGGCGCGACCAACAGGTTTGGATCGGCACCAGCCAGTACAGTCCGATCGGCGCGGAATTCGTCCCGCCGCACCACAGCCGTGTCCCGGCGCTGATGACCGACGTCATGGACTACACCCGGCGCTGGGACATCCCGGTGATCATCCAGGCCGCCATCGCGCACGCACAGTTCGAGACCATCCACCCGTTCACCGACGGCAACGGACGTACCGGAAGAGCCTTGCTGCACGCCATGCTCAAGCACCGGGGTGTGGCCTCGCATGTCACTGTCCCCGTCTCCGCCGGGCTGCTCGCCAACGTCGGCGCCTATCACGCTGCCCTCACTGCTTTCCGGGCCGGAGACCCGGAGCTCATCATCACCGTGACCTCCGAAGCGGCGTTCCGGGCCATTGAGAACGGCACGACGCTCGCCAACGACGTCGTCGCCATTACCGAGGGTTGGGCTGACAGGATCACAGCACGCCGTGACTCAGCCGTATGGCCGGTCCTGGATCTTCTGGCCAGCCAGCCAGTTGTCAACGCCGCGGTTCTGGGGTCCAAGCTCGGCCTCGACTACATGCGTCAGAAGCGCGCCCTGGATGCCCTGGAGGAAGCGGGGATCGTCGTCGGCGTCGATAAATACAAGAAAGGCCGGTTCTGGCGGGCGCCTGAAATGCTGGCGGCCTTGGATGCATTCGCCGAACGTGCCGGGCGCCGCGGCCGTAGCTGAGCCGACCGACGGGGCGGGCCACCCGGAAATGGACTTATGAGAACCTATACGGAGTAATAGGGGGTTCTAGGTATCTTTCCTAGAACTGGCTAGAAGTTCGTATAGGTGACCGTCGATGGACATGGAGTGTCCCGCGTGGGCCGCCGCCCTGGACTACGCAGACGAGCACGAAGGCATCTACGACAAGCGGACCCTCGCCACGGCGGCCTTCCGTGCCCTCCTCGCTATCGTGGAGGCCTCTCAGCACCGCGATGAGGACCTGCTGGTCCCCCATGCGGCGCGTCCTTTATAGGCTAGAGGCATGTGGAACGTGGCGAAGCTGAAGCGTGACTTTTACGAGTGGTACAGGCGTGAGAATGGTAAGTCTGCGGGTCCAGGTGACTTCCTGGAGTCTTACGTGAGTTACGTGTACGACTCACTCTTGAGCAGACACGCTAGGAATATTACCGTTACGAAGCAGGCTCAGGTTCCTGATAATTTCGGCAACTTGTACAACATTGATGTCTTCTTCGAGTATGAGATCGCAGGAAACAAGCACCGAGTTGCCATTGAGTGTAAGGACCACAAACGACCGGTCGGCCGGGACGACGTGATCGCCTTCTGCGGAAAGGTCAGGGACATGCCCAGCACGATTGGTCTTTTCATCTCTGCAAGCGGTTTCCAGTCTGGCGCTCTCAAGTACCTTGACGACCACGGAGTTCGACATATGACGCTTGACGAACTCCCCCATTTTGGCCAGGCCGTCGCCAACCGATTCCTCGCGCCGATGCTCCCGGACGAATCTGCATCTGGTCAGCCGTTCTGGACGGTCATGGAAGCCAAAAACGGAAAAGTGACTGGGTCGTGGTTGCTTCTGCCCTGGACACCAGAATTGGCAAACCAATTTCCAGATGGCGAGGGCAAGACTGTCCCCTTGTTTTGGTCTCGACCTGAAGCAGAGCGATACCAGGCTCTCTGGTTCAAGGACGGTGAAGCTTCGTGCGTCCGAGGCTTGGAGCAACCCACCCTAAAGGTCATGATCGGACTCGCTAAGTTGAATGGGCTCTCTTTCGTCGTCCTTAGAGGCATAGAACTCCACGGACGGCAACAGTTTATTTGCGAGTCGTGGGAACCGGCTGCGCTCGAAGACGAATTTGTATCACTATAACGTCGAGATGGCCTGACGCATCTGATGGACCGCCCAACGCATCTAGGTAAACCATCAGATAGGACCCGACTAATGGACCGGATTTGGTTCAGGGCTGAGTGCTGCTATCTACTAACTTCGCGATTCGTGTCCATAGTTCATAATTTCAACCTAGCGTCACAAGGGCCGCCAAAGAAAACCCCTGGTCAGCCAGGGGTTTTCTGCTTTCACGGGGCGTGGTGGTCCAGATTTCGCCGACTGAGCCGCCGCAACTCGTCGAGCAGGGAACTGATCGCCTTCGTGAATCCCACGGCGCCAGGAAGACGATGACTACCCGAGCGAACCCTAGCGATTCCGACAGCGATTCCGACGAAAGCAGCCTCCCTGGCAACGCAGTGATAGTTGAGACATCGGCAAGTGGGCGGCCTAGAATCGTCGCATGGGTCTCCTTACCTTCAGCATCAACGTCACCCTGGATGGTTGCGTCGACCATCGGGAAGGGATCGCCGACGACGAGACGCACGCCTACTTCACCCGCCTCATGGACGACGGCGGCGCAATGCTCTGGGGTCGCACCACCTACGAGATGATGGAGAGCTACTGGCCAGCGGTCGCCCGCGGCGAGGAGGACGCGCCGCCTGCGATGCGCGAGTGGGCGCTCAAGCTGGAGGCCAAGCCGAAGTACGTTGTGTCGTCGACGCGAAGCGACTTCCCGTGGACCAACAGCCACCACCTCGTAGGCGACCTCCAAACGGCGGTGCAGGATCTCAAGGATGCGACTCCCGGCGGGGTGCTCGTCGGCAGCGGCAAACTTGCAACAGCGCTGGACCAACTGGATCTGATCGACGAGTACAAGTTCCTTGTCCATCCCAGGATTGCCGGCCACGGTCCCACCCTGTACCAGGGCGGACTGCCTAGCACGCGACGCCTCGACCTGATCTCGGCGGAGCCGCTCAGCAACGGCGCGGTCGCATTGCACTATCGACGGGCTGACTGAGGGTGGCTGTCCGTCGCGGGTGAGCTTCGGCTGAAAGACCGTGCGCTCGTGAAGGCAGAACCAGATGGGTACGGTGTTACGGCCGCTCCACGGTCTCGTCATCGTCAAGCCGCTCGAGGTCGGCGCTGCCGTGTCCGGCTACGGCCGTGGCCGTCTCTTTCCAGCTGGTCAGCTCGGCCAAGGCGAGGTGCGGCTGGTTGGTTGAGAAAGAAGTCGCTTGCCCTCCTCGGATCTACTCGTGTAGATTCAGTCAGGGTTGTTATCCGGGTCACACCCAAAGAAGGTCACCCGAACAGCCTCTGAGCCCAAAAGAGATGACCAGCCCATGAAGACCCCAACGACAGCCGTGGACCGTCCGGGCCGGGCCATACTCGGCGCCCGCACCCTGGGTAATGCCCTGGGCTCCGGGCGAAACTCGCTGAACGCCCTGCGCTTGGTCTTCGCGGCAGCCGTGATCGTCTCCCATTCCTGGTGGCTGGGTGGCTACGGCCCCGAACCCTCGCTTTACGGGATCAAGCTCGGGACCGCTGGCGTCATGGGCTTCTTCGCCATCTCCGGCTATCTCATCACCGTCAGCGCCGAACGCTCGGACACCGTGCTGGAGTATGCCGCAGCACGGCTCGCCCGCATCTATCCGGCCCTCGTGGTCGCGGCGCTTACTGTTGCCTTCCTGGCAGCACCGCTTGGCGCCCTCCTGACACACGGGACCTACGACCCGCGCGGAGCCTTGGCCTTCCTCGGCGCGGCGCTGGCACTCAGCATCGGCGTCATGGACACGCCCGCCATCGGGACGTCCCTCTGGGGCAACAACGACCGCTTTGACTGGAACGGCCCCCTATGGACCCTCACCTGGGAGGGGCTCTGCTACGTTATCATCGCCGCGATTGTATTCCTGCTCCGCAGGATTCCGGAGAGCAGGCGAGGCGCGGCCACTGCAATATTCCTGCTATTTGCCGCATCCACGGGAGCAGTCTTCGGAAAGCTGCTCGCAGGCAGCTTCGGGCCGAATCGCACCGAATTCGTCCTCCCGCTGCTCGCGGTCTTCATGGCCGGATCCCTCCTTGCCACCCAGAGACACAAGGTCCGCGTCGGTGCGGCGCCGAGCCTCCTCGCCGCACTGGCCGTGTGGGGCGCCCTCGCCACGGGCTACGGCACAGCCCTCGCCCCGCTACCGTTTGCCTATCTCGTCCTGTCGATCGGTTCAATCGTCAGCGCGTCCCCCATCGGGTCCCGCTACGACATCTCCTACGGGATCTACATCTACGGATGGCCCGTCCAGCAGCTCCTCGCAGCCGCCCACATTCCATCCCACGTTCCCGCGCTCGGGTTTGCTGCGTTCGCTCTCGTGGCGGTCTGGCCGCTTGGTTTCTTGAGCTGCGTGGCCATTGAACAGCCAGCCCAGCGGATCCGGCGCGCCCTCATGCGCCGCCTCGCCCTCCGGGCAACCAGCTAAAATAATCCACTTAAACGCTTGATCACGAGTCAAGTGCCAGCTATTGTTGCCGTGATTAAGCGTTTAATCAAAAATCCTTAGCTCCACCCAAGCTCCCCCGCCTGCTCAACAACGCCGTGTGCAGAGGCTCGACGCAGAGCCATCGGCGGTCGAGTAGTCCTGACCGAGACCCGGAGATCTTATGGCCCACTCAGCAAGGAGGCTGTCGAAGAGGGCGAGCATACTCGCCCTCTTGGCAGCGCTCACGATGTTTTTCACCACAACCATAGTTACCGGGGACATCCCCGGCGCAGGAGCCGTCGGCAGCGCGACCCCACCGCCAATGCGGGCCGTCTACCACATGACTCCCCCGTCAGGATGGCTGAGCGACCCTCAGCGGCCCATCTATCTCAACGGCAAGTACAACCTGTATTACCTCCACAGCAACCAGGACAACGGCCCCGGCGGATGGCGACATGCGACGTCGTCGGACACTGTGGTGTTCAACGACCAAGGCGACGCCCTCCCCCTCCAAAGCAATTTCCCTGTCTGGACCGGCTCCTCGGTGATCGATACCAACAACACCGCGGGCTTCGGGGCCGGCGCCGTCGTCGCGCTCGCCACGCAGCCCACCGACGGCGACCCGTTCCAGCAATCGCAATACCTCTGGTACTCGACCGACGGCGGGACAACCTTCACGCAGTACGGCGCACCGGTCATTGCCAACCCGGACGCCTCGGACTGGTTCCGCGACCCGAAGATCGTTTGGGACGCGGCACACTCGAGCTGGGTAGCCGCGATCGGCCGCCAGCAAAAGATCACCTTCTACACCTCGCCGGATCTTAAGACGTGGACGCACCAAACCGACTTCAGCTACACCACCCCGAACATCGGCGGCGTTGAGTGCCCGGACATCTTCCAGATGAAGGCCAACGACGGTTCGTGGCATTGGGTCATGGCCGGGAGCATGCAGGGCGACTACAGCGGCAAGCCGGACACCTACGCGTACTGGACCGGAACGTGGAACGGCTCGGCGTTCGTCGCGGACCAGACGGACCCGCAGTGGCTCGACTGGGGCTCGGACTGGTATGCCTCGGTGACCTGGCCGGACGCCGCGAATCCCGACGCTTCCCGTTACGCGATCGGCTGGATGAACAACTGGCACTACGCGCCGCACACCGTGCCGACGGACTCCACCGACAACTACAACGGCCAGATGTCCGTGGTGCGCCAGCTCAGCCTCAAGTCCGAGGGCAGCGGCATCTACAGCCTCCTATCCCAGCCGACCCCGAATCTGGCCAACTACGCCACCAAAACCGTGAAACCCGCCAACGCCACGGTCAATGGACGGACAACCCTCGACTACCACGGCTCGGCCTACGAGCTCGATGCGGACGTCAGCTGGACCACACTCAACAACGTCGGCATCTCCGTCGGCGAGAACAAGGACGGCAGCCGGCACACGAACATCGGTGCCTACGGGGGCAACCTCTACGTCGATCGCTCTGCGCAGGACCAAGTGCCGTATTCCTTCGGCACGTACCAGCAGTCCCAGGCGCCGCTCGCCTCGGGCACGACGGCCGTGCACCTCCGGATCCTCGTGGACCATGGCAGCGTGGAGGTCTTCGCCGACGACGGCCGGGTCGTACTCTCTAATCAGGCCTTCTTCACGTCGTCGGACACGGGGATCTCCCTCTACACGATCGGCGGCAGCGCAAACTTCGCCAACCTCTCGATCACGGAATTCGCCAACATCACCGAACAGGCGAACCCCGCGGCGCCGTACGCGGACTTCGAGGGCAGCACCTATGGTTCATGGACGACGGCGGGAGCGGCCTTCGGTTCAGGGCCCGCCAGCGGGGCTCTCACCAATCAGCAGCCCGTCACGGGCTACCTGGGGAACAAGCTCGCCAACAGTTTCAACGGTGGTGACGCAGCGACCGGAATGCTGACCTCGCCGTCGTTCACCATCGGCCACTCGTACGTCAACTTCCTCGCAGGAGGCGGGAACAACCCGCGGCCGTCGGACGTCTTCGCCGACTTCGAGGGCGCGACGTGGGGTGCCGGGTGGACGGCGTCGGGCAGTTACATTGGCCAGGGCCCGACGGCGGAATCCCTCCCCAACCAGCTCGGCTCCAAGGTCCTCGATACGTACGTCGGGGGAGGTGATGCCTCCACGGGCGCGATCACGTCACCGACGTTCACGATCACGCGGGACTACATCGACTTCCTCATCGGTGGAGGAAACCACCCCTGGGGCCAGTCCGGCGCCGCGGCGGTGAACCTCCTCGTCAACGGGCAGGTAGTGCGAACGGCAACAGGCCAGAATTCATCGACGATGTCGAACGTGAACTGGGACGTCCACACGCTCGTGGGGCAGAAGGCGCAAATCCAGGTCATCGACCACGCAAGCGGATCCTGGGGCCACATCATGGTGGACCAGATCGTGTTCAGCAGCGTGCCGAACGCGGTTGGAGGTGAGCCGGACAATCAGACCACGGTGAATCTTGTGGTCAACGGACAGGTGGTCCGCACCGCGACGGGCCAGAACAGCGAACGCCTCGCCTGGACGTCGTGGAACGTCTCCGACCTCGTTGGCCAGAGCGCCCAGATCCAAGTGGTCGATAACGGCACGGGAAGTTGGGGCCATATCCTGCTCGACCAAGTCGCCTTCGAAGACATACCGGCCGCCTAAGTCGAACGTGGCCTGTCCGTCCTGACCTTCTTTGCCGCGCAAAAGCCTCGACATGACGCGACTCGCCGTGTCGTAAGCGCTTTCCGAAACGAAAGAAGGTCAGGACGGCGCGCCCATTTGTGCCTATGCTGAGCTCATGGGCAGCGACTCATCGAGGACGCCGGATGCGCGGCGCCTCCTCGCGGCGCTGGCAAGCGCTCAAGCCCGGAGAGTCTTCGCTGAGATCATCGTTGGCGGAACCCCGGGCAGCTCGCTCTCGCCGGCAAAACTCGAACGGGCGCTCACGCTCCTTGACCAGGCAGGGCTGGTCGAGACGGCCGAGACCGAGGGTAGCGTCCGCTACCGCATCCGTGAGCATGCCTTCCGCGACGCATTGGCGGGCCTCTCGTCGGCACCCAGCCCGTCCGGCGTCGAGCGCTTCTTGACTGCGGACGGCCGCATCGATCGCTATCCCGCGCGGGAGGCAGACCGACTCAAGGTTCTGGCCTGGGTAGCCACGCGCGTCCTCGACGCCAGCGAGCGGGTGGCGGAACAAGAGCTCAACGAACGCCTGACCGGGCTCACCAACGATGTCCCAATGCTCAGGCGGTATCTCGTGGACTCCGGCATCGTGAGCCGCACGCCCGACGGCTCGGCCTACTGGCTGGCCCCCAAAGAAGACGCCGACGGCGGCCGCAGCGGCTAGATACGGAACCAAGTATCCCTTTCGTCTCACCCGCCTCCATTGTGGGCGCCCGGGACCGGGCATACTCTGGGAGAGGCACAAGCGGTTGGCACTACTACCGCGTTGAGAGGGCGCTGCATGGACGCCAATTCCATCACCGACACCTTCCACCGGCCCCTGCGGGACCTGCGGATTTCCGTCACGGACCGGTGCAATTTCCGGTGCGTCTACTGCATGCCCAAGGAAATCTTCGGGCGGGATTTCGTTTTCATGCCCCGGGACCAGCTGCTGACGTTTGAGGAAATCACCAGGCTGGCGTCGATCGCGGTGGGACACGGTGTGCGGAAGATCCGGCTGACCGGCGGTGAACCCCTGTTGCGGAAGGACATCGAGGAACTGGTCCGGATGCTGGCCCGCTTGCGCACTCCCGACGGGCTGGCACCGGACCTGGCGATGACCACGAACGGCTCGGTCCTGGCGCAGAAGGCGCAAGCCCTCAAGGATGCGGGGCTCAACCGGGTGACGGTCTCGCTGGACTCCCTCCGGGAGGAGACCTTCCAGGCCATGAACGACGTCGGCTATCCCGTGGCGAAGGTCCTGCATGCCGCAGACGTTGCCCAGGCCGCGGGTCTCGGGCCCGTGAAGATCAACATGGTGGTCAAGCGGGGGACGAACGATCAGGACATTCTTCCCATGGCTCGCCACTTCAAAGGGTCCGGGTTCATTCTGCGGTTCATCGAGTACATGGACGTGGGTGCGTCCAACGGCTGGAAAATGGATGAGGTGGTGCCCTCAGCCGAGATCCTGGCCCGCATCGGCGCGGTGCTTCCGCTGGAGCGCGTGGCGCCGAACTACCCCGGCGAGACCTCGGGTCGCTGGCGCTACGCGGACGGCAGCGGCGAAATCGGGGTCATTTCCAGCGTGACCCAAGCCTTCTGCCGCGGCTGCACGCGGGCCCGGCTCTCCGCCGACGGGAAGCTGTTCACGTGCCTCTTCGCCACGGCGGGCACGGACTTGAGGGCACTCCTGAGAGGCGGGGCGTCCGACGTCGAGCTTTCGACGGCGTTGTCCGCCTTGTGGGGCGGCCGCGCGGACCGCTACTCGGAACTGCGCAGTTCGCACACGCCTCAAGACCCCGCAGCGACACACAAGATCGAGATGTCGTACATCGGCGGGTAGCCCACCAGACCGGAGCCCTGCCGGTGACCCTATGCTGGTGCCATGACGCAGACGTCGATCAGCTCCGCCACAGCGCTGGCCGAAATGCTGGCCGCCACCGGCTACCTCGCCGACGAGGGCCTGGCCACCATTGGCTACCTCGCCCTGAGCATGGAACGGCCGCTGCTTCTGGAGGGCGAACCGGGCACGGGCAAGACCTCCCTCGCGGAGGCCCTAGCGGAAGGGTTCGGGCTGCCGCTGATCCGATTGCAGTGCTATGAGGGAATCGATGCCTCGCAGGCGTTGTATGACTGGGACTTCACCGCCCAGATCCTGCATCTGCGCAGCGTGGAGGCCAGCGGCGGAGCGGGAATGGACGCGCGGCTGAGCGTGGCCGAACTGGAAAGTTCGCTTTACGACAAACGGTTCCTGCTGGCGCGTCCCATCCTCAAAGCGCTGCAGCAAAGCCCGGCGGTGCTCCTGATCGACGAAATCGACCGGGCCGACGACGAGTTCGAGGCGTTCCTGCTGGAGGTGCTCTCCACTTATCAGGTCTCCATCCCCGAGTTCGGCACGGTCAAAGCTGAAACCCCGCCGATCGTGGTGCTCACCTCCAACCGGACCCGCGACCTGCACGATGCGCTCAAACGCCGCTGCCTCTACCACTGGATCGACCACCCCGGGCTGGCCCGAGAAGTGGAGATTGTGCGCACCCGGCTCCCCCAGGTACCCGCGCTCCTGGCCGAGCAGGTGGTGCGCGCGGTCCAGCAGATCCGGGTCACCGACGACGTACTGAAGCCTCCCGGCGTCGCCGAGACCCTGGACTGGGCCCGCGCGCTGCACCAGCTCGGCCGGGCCGAGCTTGACCTGGCTTCGGCCGCGGCCAGCATCGGCGCGCTGTGCAAGTACCGCGAGGACACCGAGCGCGTCTCGGCTGCCCTGGCCCGGATGCTCGGCTGAGCCCATGCCAACGGCAGGACAAAGCCCCGAACACAGCGCCGAAGAGATCCTCCTTGCCTTCGCTGCAGCCGTGCGTGCGGCCGGCGTGAAAGTGACCGCGGACCGCTCGCTCAGCTTCGTCGACGCCGTCGGCAGGCTCAAGTTGGACCGCCGTTCGGACGTGTTCTGGGCCGGCCGCGCGACGCTATGCGCCTCGCCGGAGGACTTGCCCGCCTACCAGCGGACGTTTGAGGCCTGGTTTGCCGTGGAACACTCCGCCGCCCAACGCCTGGAAAACTCCGCGACGTCCGTGAGCGCTGCCACTTTGGATGACGACGACGGCGGCCCGGAAGGTAGGAGGGAACAGTTGCGGGCACTCGCCAGCCGCCGGGAGTTGCTTCGGCACCGCGATGTGGCCGTATTGGACGACGAGGAACGGGCCTTGCTGCACCGGATGTTCGAGGAGCTGCCGGTGCGCCTGCCCACCCGGCAGACCCGGCGCAAGCACCTCGACCGGCACGGCGACGTGGACCGGGTGCGGACCCTGCGCGACCAGCTGCGCCGCGGCGGGGAACCGGGGCCGCTGCGCCGCGCCCGGGCTCCCCGCAAAAACCGCCGGGTGGTCTGGCTGATCGACGTTTCGGGCTCCATGGCACCGTACGCGGACAGCCTGCTTCGCTTGGCCCACCGGGTAGTGGAAGCCGCCCCGCGCCAAGTGGAGGTGTTCACGCTGGGCACCCGCCTGACCCGCGTGACTGCCGCACTGAGGGTGCCAGACCCGGACAATGCCTTGGCCCTCGCCGGCCGCACAGTCCCCGACTGGTCCGGCGGTACCCGGCTCGGAGAAGTGCTGCGGGCGTTCAACGACCGGTGGGGGCAGCGCGTGATGGTGCGCGGCGCCGTCGTCGTGATTGCCAGCGACGGCTGGGAGCGCGGCGACCCCGCACTGCTGGGACGCCAAGCCGAGCGGCTGCACCACCTGGCGAGGCGGATCATTTGGTCCAATCCGCACCGCGGCAAGGCGGGGTACGAGCCGCTGCAACGGGGAATCAGGGCGGTGCTGCCGCACGTTGACTTCTTTATAGGGGGGCACTCAATGCAGAGTTTCGAGGAGTTGTTGGACGTGGTTGCCAATGCGTGAGGTCTTGGACGATCTGGTCGCCGCCATGGCGGCTGGCCACACAGTAGGACTCGGAACGGTGGTGCGCACCTTCCGCTCCGCACCGCGGCCGGCCGGTGCCGCCATGATGGTCGACGCCGACGGCAGTGCGGTGGGCTCGGTGTCCGGCGGGTGCGTCGAAGGAGCGCTTTACGAACTGGCCACCAAGGTGGTCGAGTCCGGCAAGCCGGTGCTGCAGCGCTACGGCATCAGTGACGACGCCGCGTTCGAGGTCGGCCTCACCTGCGGCGGGATCCTGGACATTTTTGTGGAGCCGGTCTCCACTGAGAACTTCCCGGAACTGGCCCAGGTAGCGGACGACGTCGGTGCGGGCCGGCCGGTTGCCATCGTCACCGTGATCGAACACCCCGATCCGGCGTGGCTGGGCCGCCACCTGGTGGTCCGCCCGGAGGGGTTCGTGGGTTCCCTCGGCAGCGAGCGTGCCGACCATGCGGTATCCGATGACGTCCAGGGCCTGCTGGCCGCGGGCCGCAACGCCACGCTCATGTACGGACCGGACGGGCAGCGGCGCGGCGAGGGCATGCGCGTGTTCGCCCTCAGTTTCGCCCCGCAGCCGCGGATGCTGGTGTTCGGCGCGATCGACTTCGCCGCCGCCGTCGCCAAGCAAGGCACCTTCCTGGGCTACCGGGTCACGGTCTGCGACGCACGCGCGGTTTTCGCGACGGCTGCCCGGTTCCCGCAGGCGGACGAGGTGGTGGTGGAATGGCCGCACCGCTACCTGCAGGCGCAGATCGCTGCCGGCCAAGTGGACGAGCGCACCGTGATCTGTGTGCTCACACATGATCCGAAATTCGACGTGCCGCTCCTTGAGTTGGCACTGCGCCACAACGTGGCCTACGTGGGCGCGATGGGATCCCGGCGCACGCACCACGACCGATTGGAACGGCTGCGCGAAGCCGGCCTGAGCGAGGCCGAATTGGCCAGGCTCTCCAGCCCGATCGGCCTGGACCTGGGATCCCGCACCCCGGAGGAAACGGCCGTCTCCATCGCCGCCGAAATCATTGCCTTGCACTGGGGTGGCGGCGGCGGAAGATTGAGCACCATGGAGGCTCGGATCCACCACGAACCCACGGTTGAAGCGGACCACGAGGATGCGGGGTACGAACTCAAGCCGGGCTAGGGCGCTCGCCCCTTCCGAGGAGTAACCTGTGTCACATCAGGACTGGATGCCGGGCAGTCGTGCCCGTCGTCCAACGCGACAGGAGATCCCAATGGCGAGTTCCAAGACGATCACCGTCGAAGTCGATGATGTGAGCTACACAGACGATGTCGAGCCACGATTGCTGCTGGTCCAGTACCTGCGCGAACGGCTTGGCAAGACCGGCACATTGATCGGCTGCGACACTACCAACTGCGGCGCCTGCACCGTCCATCTGAACGGAGTCAGCGTCAAATCCTGCACCATGTTCGCGGTTCAGGCAGACGGCCACAGCGTCACCACCATCGAAGGCCTGGCCCGGGACGGCAAGCTCGCCCCGCTGCAGCAAGCCTTCCACCAATGCCACGCGCTGCAATGCGGCTTCTGCACGCCCGGCATGATCATGCAATCGGCATCCCTCCTCACCGAAAATCCGCACCCCACCGAACAGGAAATCCGGGACGGCCTCGAAGGAAACCTTTGCCGGTGCACCGGGTACCAGAACATAGTTGCCGCGGTACAGGCAGCCGCTGACGGTACGGTTTCCGCGGACAGCGACGAATCAGAAACGGCAGGTGTGGCATGACCATCGCCGAAATCGGCAGGCCCCGCCTCCGCAAAGAAGACGCGCACCTCATCACGGGGCGCTCCAGGTACACGGACAACATGACGTTGCCCGGCATGCTCCATTTGGCCATGGTCCGCAGTCCGTTCGCCCACGCCAGGATCACCTCGATCGACACCTCAGCCGCGAAGTCCTCACCCGGCGTCGTCGCCGTGTTCACCGGAGCCGATCTGGCCGCGGAACAGGGCAGCCTGCCCAACGTCTGGCCCGTCACCGCCGAGCAGAAGGCGCCCGCGTTCCCGTCGATCGCCGTCGACGAGGTGGCCTTTGCCGGCGAGGTAGTTGCCTGCATCGTTGCCCGCAGCGCCGCAGCGGCGCGGGACGCCGTCGAACTCGTGGACGTCAGCTACGACCAACTTCCGGTGGTCCTGGATCTGGAGGAAGCATTCACCGACAAGGTGCTGGCCCACTCCAGCTTGGATTCCAATCTCTCGGCGACGTGGGTGTTTGACTCGGGCGAAGCAGGCACAGGCAAGCCGATCGCCGAGGCGTTGGAGAACGCCGAAGTCCTCATCGAACGCACCTTTTACCAGCAACGCCTCATCCCGGCCTTCATGGAACCGCGCTCGATCGTGGTGGATCCGACGAGTGAGCAGATCACCATGTGGTCGTCCACGCAGATACCCCATATCCTGCGGCTGATCCTGGCATTGACGCTCGGCCTCCCGGAAAGCAAGCTGCGTGTGATCGCCCCCGACGTGGGCGGCGGTTTTGGCGGAAAACTGACGGTGATCCCGGAAGAATTCATCACCCTCATGGCAGCCCGGCGGGTCGGCAAGCCGTGCAAATACACCGAAACCCGCAGCGAGTCGCTTCAGTCCGGGCATCACGGCCGGGCCCAAGTGCAGAAGGTGAAGCTCGCGGCGACGAAGGACGGGATTGTCACCGGGCTGGACATCCAGCTGCTGGCGGACATGGGCGCCTACCTCGGCATTATCGGCTCGGGCATCCCGATCCTGGGCGCGTTCATGTACAACGCCATCTACAAATTCCCGGCGTACCGACTGGAATGCAACAACCTCTTCACCAACAAGGCGTGGACGGGCGCTTACCGGGGCGCAGGCCGGCCGGAAGCCACTTTTGCGATCGAGCGCTTGATGGATGAGCTCGCCGTCGAACTGGGCATGGATCCCCTCGAACTGCGGAAGAAGAACTGGATCACCCACGAGGAATTCCCCTTCACCACTGTCACCGGACTCGAATACGACAGCGGCAACTACGAGGCGGCCACGGCGAAGGCCCTGGAACTCTTTGGCTACGACGAACTCCGGGCAGAGCAGGCCAGGCGCCGCGAAGCCAACGATCCCGTCCAACTCGGCATCGGCATCTCCACGTTCACCGAAATGTGCGGCCTGGCTCCATCCCGGGTGCTTGGCGCGCTCAGTTACGCGGCCGGCGGCTGGGAGCACGCCCAGGTGCGGGTGCTGCCCACCGGCAACGTCGAGGTAGTCACGGGCACTTCCCCCCACGGCCAGGGTCACGAAACCGCGTGGAGCCAGCTCGTGGCGGACAGGCTCGGCGTGCCGTTCGAAAATGTCGAAGTGCTGCATGGTGATACACAGGTCTCCCAGCGGGGCCTGGACACCTACGGCTCCCGCTCGCTGACCGTCGGTGGTATGGCGGTGCTGGCCGCTGCGGACAAGGTGATCGAGAAGGCTAAGGTCCTGGCAGCGCACATGATGGAGGCCAGCGAGGAGGACATCGAGTTCACGGACGGCAAGTTCAGCGTCAAGGGCACTGATCAGTCCACTGCCTTCGGTGAAGTCGCCTTCGCCGCCTTCTCGGCGCACAACCTGCCGGAAGGGTTTGAGCCCAATCTGGATTCGGATGCCACCTTCGACCCGCAGAGCTTCTCCTTCCCGCACGGCACCCATCTGGCCGCCATGGAAGTGGACACCGAGACCGGGCAGGTCAGCATCCGCAAGTACGTTTGCGTGGACGACGTCGGGGTGGTGGTCAATCCGCTGATTGTGGAGGGCCAGGTCCACGGCGGCCTGGCGCAGGGAATCGCTCAGGCCCTTTATGAGGAGGCCGTGCACGACGACGCCGGGACCCTGGTCACGGGCTCGTTCGTGGACTACCTCGTGCCCGGCGCGCCCGACCTGCCGCACTTCACAACGGCGCGCACGGAGACGCCGTCCACCACCAACCAGTTGGGGGCCAAGGGAGTCGGCGAGGCAGGAACCATCGCCTCGACGCCCGCCATTGTCAACGGCGTGCTGGACGCGATTCGGCACCTTGGCGTGAAGGACATCAAGATGCCATGCACGCCGGCGCGTGTGTGGGCCGCCCTTGAAGAAGCCAAGACCACGGGAGATGTGCAATGATTCCGAGCGCATTCGATTACGCCGCTCCGGCCACGGTGGCGGAGGCGTTGAGCGTGTTGGCCGACGCCGGCGACGACGTAAAGCTGTTGGCCGGGGGTCAAAGCCTCATCCCCGTGATGAAGCTGCGCTTGGCCGACCCGGCGATGGTGGTCGATTTGGGCCGGATCGGCGAGTTGTCCGGGGTCCGCGACGACGGCGACGCCCTGCTGATCGGAGCCATGACAACGCACCACCAGATCGCCACGGACCCGCTTATTGCCGAGCACGTGCCGTTGCTGGCCAAGGCAGCTGCGACGGTCGCGGATCCCCAGGTCCGCCACCGCGGCACGTTCGGCGGCGCCCTGGTTCACGCCGACCCGGCGGGCGACATGCCCGCACCGGTGCTGGCCGCGGACGCCGCGTTCATCCTGGCAGGTCCGGAGGGGGAGCGCCGGGTGGCAGCGGCGGACTTCTTCCAGGGGTACTTCACTACCGCCGTCGACGACGGCGAGATCCTCACCCATATTCGGGTGCCGAAGTACACCGGCTGGGGTGCGCACTACGAGAAATTCACCAGGGTGGCCCAACAATGGTCCATCGTGGCGGTTGCCGTGATGGTCCGGGTGGAAGGCGGCACGATCGCCGAGGCCAGGATCGGCTTGACCAACATGGCCAGCACGCCGTTGCGGGCGACCGCCGTCGAGCAGGCACTCGTGGGCGCCGCGCTGACCCGGGAAGCGATCGCCTCGGCGAGCGCACACGCTGCCGAGGGGACCGATCCCGCGAGCGACCTCAACGGTGACGCGGCCTACCGCCGCCGCTTGGCCGAGGTCCTGACCAAGCGGGCCGTTATCGCGGCCGCCGGGCTCTAGCGGAAGGCGGGCGGAGGGAGACGTGGAACTCAAACATCACTTCGTGGTTCCCAGTTCGCTGGAGGACACCTGGCATTCCTTCAACCAACTGGAAGACATCGCGCCCTGTTTCCCTGGGGCGACCCTCACGTCCGTGAGCGGCGAGCAGTTCACCGGAACGGTCAAGGTCAAGCTCGGGCCGATCGCCATGATCTATACCGGTACGGGTGAATTCCTCGAACGCAACCAGGAGACCCACACGGTGGTCATTTCGGCGACGGGCAAGGACAAACGCGGCAACGGCACAGCGGGTGCCACGGTCACGGCAGTGCTGACGCCCGACGGCGACGGCACCGCCGTGGACGTGACCACCGACATGAACGTCACCGGCAAACCGGCCCAATTCGGCCGCGGAGTCATCCAGGACATCTCGGACAAGTTGCTGGAGCAGTTTGTCCAGTGCGTGATCGGGAAGGCGGGCGGCGGGGCTCCGAGCGAAATCGAGCCCGACGCCGGAGCCTCGGCTGCGTCGGCAGGGTCCGGGACGGCTACCGGCGAGGTAGCGCAGCCCGGGGAGCCCGCGGCTGGAGCAGCCGCCGGGCCCGCCGCCGTCGGGCCCGCTGCGGGTTCTGCAGCGCAGGTGGTTGAGCCGCCGGCGGCGCCTGTGCCTGCGGCCGCGGCTGCACCCGCACCTCGGTCCGCGCCGCTCGCGTCGTCGTCGGAATTGGATCTGGGCTCGGCCGTGTGGCCGGTGCTAGTGCGTCGTTTCGGGCCCGTGCTTTGCGCCGCCGCCGTCGTGGTTCTGGTGGCTTGGCTTGTCCGGCGACGGGGAAGGAACTGAACGCCCCACTTAGGCATTGTTGCTGGTGGTTTCCGGCCGCGCGGCGCGCTTGCCGCGCGGCTCCACGTGTCGATATCATCAGGGTGGGTTATGCAGCGGCCCTAGGAACTCTTTCCATGGAGCGACCTCATGACCCGCCCGACTCCCCTCTCTTCCAAGACTCTTTACGTAGCTGCTCCCATGCTTGGAGCTGCGCTGTGAACGCATTACTCACCTCATGCCTGGAAGGCGAACTGGACCCGGTCCAGGGGCTTGCGAAGCTGTCCGTTGCGGAGCTCAACTTTTTGGCCGACGCCCTTTTCAGGCTGCTCGACGTCGGGAAGCCCGAGTTCGGGGTCAAGTCCTGGTACGACGCGGTCCTGGATGAGTTGGCTGCCCGCGGTGAGCGTTCCACGCGCGGCGAGGTTCCTGCGCCCGGTGAGCAGGCCGCCGTCGATGTTTCCTCGGACTAGTCTTCCAATGCCGCGGAGGCAAGAGGGGCGCTAGCGCTGTCTCCTTCTGGTGCTTGCCGGCCTGCCAGTTCGCGCACGACTGTTTTCAGTTCCTGCCGGAACATCGACGTATCGATCGATACCTGGGCAAGAACCTGCCGTTCCGATTCCGCTGCCCGCTCAAGTGCGTCCCTGCCGGCATCGGTCAGCGAAACGACGTGTACCCGGCGGTCCTCGGAACTTCGACGGCGGCTAACGTGCCCGTGTGACTCCAGCCTGCTGAGGGTCTGCCCCATGGTTTGGGCCTGCACACGCACGATCTGGGCGAGCGTGGTCTGGGTGATGGGGCCAGTGGCTGCAAGAACCTCCAGCGCGATGACGCCGGCGTGGGTGAGGCCGATCGCCCTGAGATTCTCGTCCCAAGCGTGTTCCACCAACCGGGCCGCTGTAGACAGCAACCTTCCGGTGGGCCAACGCTCGATGTCCGGCATATGTCCCATTGTAGCGGTGAGGGGATTTTGGGGGGGTGAGGGGTTAACTAGTCCTGCGAGGGACTCGTGTGAAGACGGACGCAGCGTTCGAATTCGGTAGGCTGAGCCAAAATTGTCTGGGATTGGGGCTACGCATGTTTGGGCTGCGCGGGTGTCGCCCTTGATTCGGCGGGGCGGAGCTATTTGGTGGGGCAGGGCATATTTCGCCATGCAGGCGATTGCCGGTTTCTTGTGGTGGGCCGCGGTTTTCCTGTCGCCGGTGGTGCGCGAGGCGACCCTCGGTAACCTCGACCCGGTTGCGGTTGCTGTCTTCGACATTCCTTTATTCGTCGTGGCGTCGGCCGTGGCGTCTTTTGGCGTAAAGGCTGCCGCGCTGGTGAGTGCCGGCTGGACGGGCGCCGTCGCCGTCGCACTGGCGGTTTACGCCACTGTCACAACCGAAGCGGGCTGGGGCGTACTCGGCATGGGCGCTGCGAGCGCGGGCTCGCTGATCTCGCTCTGCCTAGTCTTGCTGGGACACGTGCCGACCGCGTGGATCATCCGCGGTCCGTTCGCATTCCGTCCCGCAATCCCCCGCGCGACCGCCGCCGCCCACGTGGCCTCAACATTTGGGCAAATTGTCCTGTTCTGGGGGTTCTTCCTGGCGGTGATTCCGTTCGCAGTTGCCTTTCTCGAACAGCGCTGGGCGGTGGTTCTCCCGTTTCCGTCGTTTGCCGCTCCTGTGGGTGTCGCCGTTCTGGTACTAGCCAGCGCCCTTGGTATCTCGGCGGCCGTGGCGATGTCGACGTTGGGCAATGGCACCCCGCTGCCGTCGGCAATGCCCAATCATCTGGTCATCGCGGGTCCGTATCGCTGGATCCGGAATCCAATGGCGGCCGCAGGCATTCTCCAGGGCGCGGCAGTTGGCGTCATCCTGCAGTCATGGCTGGTAGTGGCCTACGCCGTCGTGGGCTCGCTGGTGTGGAATTACGTTGTCAGGCCGCTTGAGGAATCTGACCTGGAAGAACGGTTCGGCGAAGAATTCCGTCAATACCGCGATGCCGTGCGCTGCTGGGTACCGGGGGTGTCGAGGGCTTCGCGCACTCAGGAACGATGAGTGCACACCCATGTCCCTTCGAAGGTTGTCGTTCCTCAGTCTCGCTCGCTCGGACCGAGAGCTACAGCCCAATATTGTCTCGCAATAACCCTTTTATTGTGAGACAATATTAAAATGGGGATCAGGTGGGCGGACAGCGCAAACAAACATGGAATTGCCCGCGGGGATGCGTTGCATGCAATCTTGAACCAGATCTACCACGTTGAAGAGTTCGATGAGCCGCGTGTGGAATCAGGCGCACGTCCGGATCTGTTTATCGGCCCTTCTCGGGACCGCCGGACGATTCTCGAAGTCATGGCAGTCATTACACCGCCTAACGACATCCTGGTCTTCCACGTGATGGAGGCAAGGCGGAAGATACTCGACATTGCCGAGAGAGGAACAACGGAATGAATGAGAAGAAGGCCAAGGGCGGTCAGGACCTGAGCCCGGAGGAACAGGCCCACTTCCGTGCCCTGGGCGAATGGGCGGAGACCGCCGACATAGGCCCTGACGCCCGCATCACCAAGGCGTCCGGGCAAGGTGCCGGACGCGCCCTGCTGGAAGCAGCCCTGGGCTCGCCCGAGGCAGTAAAAAGAGCCGTCGGCAAACCCTCCCTGAGCAGCAGCGGAACATCCCCGTCCCGGACCATCCGCCTCCCGAAGGACATGGACGCACAACTGGTTGCCCGGTCCGAAATCGAGCACCGCAAGCCGAGCGAAATCCTCAGGGAAGCACTGGCCCAATACCTTGCCAAAGCCTCCTGACAGGCAGACAGCTGATTGACGGGCCCGGTAGTCGTAGATGACAACGCTGCCGATTGGGGGTATGTTTGCCCACTCTTGGCCGCCTATTTCATACTGTTGGTCTCCTTGGTCACTTTTCATGTGCTCCCAGGGATGACGAATTCGTCCAGGAATTCTTCCGTGGAGGAGATCTCACCACCAGTATGGTGGGTGCATAACGCAACCACTGATCTGAGGGGACCTTCACCATGGCTGTTCGAGTTGACCTGAATATCTCGCTGGATGGTTTCGCCACGACGACGGACGCAACTCCGGAGAATCCGTTCGGTTCGGACTGGGGCCGACTCGTTGACGCATATACGTCCACCCGCACTTTCCGTGAGCGGGTTCTGCATGACACCAGTGGAGAAGGAACGTCCGGTGTCGACGACAAATACGCCGCGGCCTACTTCGAGGGGGTCGGAGCTGAGATTATGGGTGCCGGCATGTTCGGGTTCCATAACTTTCCCGACGACCCCGAGTGGAAGGGCTGGTGGGGTGACGAGCCGCCCTTCCGCGTCCCGGTGTTCGTCCTCACTCACACCCCCCGCCCTGACATCACGATGGCCGGCGGTACGACCTTCCACTTCGTCAGCACCAGCCCCGAAGAAGTGCTTGAACGAGCGCTCAGTGCGGCGGGTGAAGAGGATGTGCGTATCGGAGGTGGCCCCACCGTTGTGCGCGATTACCTCAGTGCCGGACTTGTCGATCGGCTGCACGTCGCGATCACACCAATCCTGCTCGGTAGCGGAATACGGCTCTGGGACGATCTCCGGGGGCTAGAAAGCGACTACACCGTCACGTCAGAGACCGCCGAAAGCGGCATCATCCACGTCACCTTCCGCCGATAACCATCACACAGGATCGTCTGAGTGCGGCTACTCGCGTTTGAGCGTGAGCGCCAGGCTGGGAACCGCGAAGGACAAGAGAAAGATCGGCAGGGGGCTCTTCCCGCTACACCGGAATCTGGCGATTTCGTCCTCGGCGACGTCGAAGGGCCGGTCGGCCAGCCAGCGGCGGCGAGCCGTCCGCCGTCGTACTTCTGTGCTGATCACGTTATTGCTTTAGCGGCGCGAGCTGGATTTGCTTCGCGAGCGCGTAAGCGGTTGGAAGATCGCTGTCGCTTTCGACGAAAACTCGGCCAATGACGAGCGCGGAATCAGTTGGCGAAGAAATCTGCGTCATTCCGTTGGGTACCGTTCCCTTCCAGCCGGGTCCGCTGAGGACATAGTCGCCGGCTTCGGTTCCCGTGGTGCGTTTGCCGACGTAGGCAAAGTTTGTGCTTTTTGACGGGTCGGTGAACTGCACGCTGAAATAGCGCCCGGCCATGTCCGGTACGTGCAGGATTTGCGGCCCTTTGCTCAAGTCGAGCCAACCGCCGATGTAGAGCAAGTCGTCGGCCCCGGTTGCCATAAGGCTCCCGCGCGAAGTCGCCGTCGACGGGGACGATGTGCCGGGCACGGCGTACAGCGTGTTGACGGGGATGGGGCCCTCACCGAATCCGTGCTTGAGTATCGCCCTCTTGTACCCGTTGACTGTGAGTCGCGGCCAGAGGTAGATGAAAGCGGGCGCGCCGAGCCCCCATACGATGACCGCCGCTATGACCAGAGGAACGATTCCGTCCCCGTTGGCGATGCGCCGGTAAATGACCCAGGCGAAGACGGCCAGTATGACGGCGGTGAGGGGACGTCCGTATTTCAAGATGAGGCGGTTCATTTCACTGCGCCCTGACAACCGGCGGCAATTGGTACGTGTCGTCGAGAATCGCCGCGCCGGGCAGATACACGCGGAACATCAGCTTGAACTTTCCGGACGGAATGGGCAGCCAGTTCTGCTCGTGCCCGCTCGGAGCCTGATGCTGCAGATAGATGTCGACCGAACCGTCGGCATTCTGTGCCAGAGCGGAACGGTCACCAACGCTGTAGCGATTGGTGGGATTTTCCACCATGTACCCGACGGTATCGGTCGGGGTGAGCGACCAGAAGGCGTCATGCGGCGGGAGGTTCCCGGGAGGAAAATGCAGGACGTATCCATTCCCGCCGCTCAGCGTTTGCCCTGAGCCATCCACAGTGGCGGTCCAGTACGCAGCCTCTTCAAACACATTCACGACAGGCAGGGCCTTGGCGCAGGCGGCCCGGACGAGGACTCCGTTGCCGGGCTGGCCGCATTTGCGGATGGCACTCCAACCGTTGACGGTCGTTGTGAGCGCCCTGCCCACGGCGTTCATGACGAGGATCGCCGTCAAGAACGCAAGCACGGCACCGAGAATCAATCCTTGCACCACACCGGACTGGGAGAACCACGCGAGGGCATTTGCCATAACCGCAAACTACCACTGGGCTATGTGGTTGGGGGGGTCGCACCGATCCGGCCTGGAACTAGTTGCGCGAACGCCCCCGCGCAGGACGACGCCGGTACCAAGCAACAAAGCCCCACAGCGCGATGATCAAACATACGGCAGCGACAATCCCCCGCCACCAAATAAAAGGTTGCCAAAGCCCGAATATCAGGGCCCAAACAAGGAGAACGCCACTCACGTCGAGTCGTGGGGCTCGGATTTTCACGGAGGCTCTCCTTCTTCCATCTGTCTCTGTCCAGGAGCGCAAGCGCCAAAGACCAAGAATACTTTCCCAACAGCCCGACGTCGGACGCGGACCCCCCGCCCCGTCGCCGAACGCCGCGGGACAAGCGCCTCGCTTCCCCGCGCAAATCCCAGTGACACCACCGCCACGGGCGACCATACTGGGAGCATGAGCGTCAACACCCGCCGCACAGCGGAAGGCGCCGCTGTTGCCACCCCGGCCCCTACCGCCCCCGCTGTTCCGACAGAACCAACCGCACCGGCCGCTCCGACAACCGGTCCCATCACCCGCGAGGAACTGCAACTCGCTTCGCGCAACCACGCCATGCCGCTGGAAATGCTCCGATGGCCCGTCACACCGCTGGGCATGCATTATCTCCTGGTCCATTTCGACGTTCCCCAGATCGATCCCGTCTCGTGGCGGCTGAATATCGGCGGGCTCGTGGACCATCCGCACGAGTACACCCTGCCTGACCTCCAGCACCGCGAGCGCCGCACCCAAGCCGTCACGATGGAGTGCGCCGGCAACGGCCGCTCGCGGCTGGAACCGCGGCCTGTGAGCCAGCCCTGGGACCAGGGTGGGGTGGGCACCGCCGAGTGGACCGGCACCCCGCTTGCTCCGTTGCTGCTCGACGCCGGCGTGTCACCCGACGCCGTCGAACTCGTCTTCACGGGCGCGGACCGTGGGATCCAGGGCGGCGTGGAGCACCAGTACGCGCGCAGCCTGACGCTCGCGGAAGCAATGTCCGACGACGTCCTGCTCGCCTATGAGGTCAACGGCCAAGCCCTGCCACCTCAACATGGCTACCCCGTCCGGCTCCTCGTCCCGGGCTGGTACGGAATGACGAGCGTCAAATGGCTGCAATCCATCGAGGCAATTGACCACAGCTTCGACGGTTACCAACAGCTCGACTCCTACCGTTACACCCAAGACGCAGGCGATCCCGGCGAGCCCGTCCAACGGATCAAAGTCCGTTCCCTCATGGCTCCCCCCGGCGTTCCAGATTTCTTCACACGGCAACGCGCGGTGAACGCGGGACCGGTTCAGCTGAGCGGCCGGGCCTGGTCCGGGCAAGGAACCGTGGAGAGCGTGGAAGTCTGCGTGGACGGGGTCTGGGAGCAGGCCCAACTTCAAGCTCCCACCGGCCGGCATGCGTGGCGCGGATGGACATTCACGTGGATCGCAACGCCCGGTTCCCACGATTTGGCATGCCGTGCGACGGATTCCACAGGGCAGACCCAGCCGGAAACGCCGGAGTGGAACTATCAAGGCATGGGAAACAACGACATCCAGCGGCTGGCTGTGACCGTCCGGGAGTAACTCGCCCGCCGGCACGCCGAAGCCGGGCCGTTGACCGTGTGCAACGGCATGAGTACTGTGAGTCCACTATCCATCCGCGCCCTGGAGGCAGCAATGGGCGGCACTTCCAAGAGCAACGCCGACTACGAGTTCCTCACTGTCTGGCGCGTCGCGGGGACCCCGCGTGAGGTCATGGATATTTTAGGCGACGCGGGGACACTGCCCCGCTGGTGGCCTTCGGTGTACTTGAGGGTTGTTCCGCTGGACCCGGGAAACGCCGACGGTACGGGAAAGGCCTTCTCGCTGCACTCCAAAGGTTGGCTGCCGTACACGCTGCGCTGGAGGTTCACGGTCACCGAACCCATCACAGAGCAAGGTTTCGCGATCGCGGCGAGCGGCGACCTGCGCGGTACCGGGCGCTGGACTTTCGAACAGGACGGCCCGGAAACCGTTATCACCTATGACTGGCGGGTCAGCACATCGAAACCCCTGCTCCGGCGGCTAAGCTGGCTGCTCAAACCCGCTTTTGCCGCGAATCACCACTGGGCGATGGCACGCGGCCAAGAAAGCCTCGCCCTTGAATTACGACGACGGCGTCCCGGCACGGACCTCTCCAAGGTCCCCCGTCCCGCGCCACCCACATTTGCAAGCCGATACCGCTGGCCAAGGAGTACGACGCATGCCTGACGATAACAAAGGCGAAGTCCGCTGGTTGCCGGAGCCCGAGGACCAGGACTACCCAAGCGCCGCAGACTACCTTTCCCTGCTGGAATCCGACCACGTGGTGGCATCGGTTGTCGCCGCCCTCAAGGACGCGCCCATCCAGCACCGCAAAGCCAAGGACATCCTCCGGGCCGCCCGCTTGGCGTTGCTCCCGGAAGAGAACGCCCACGTGGCCTCGGACCTGAAGAAGATCAAGGAGGGCAAGAAGCTCTCGCCCATCCTGATGGTCCGGGGAGACCTGGCCACGGGCATGCCCGCTCAGGTGGCCGATGGCTATCACCGGGTGTGCGCGAGCTACTACACCGACGAGAACACGGACATTCCCCTGAAACTGGCTGATGCGCCCCGGTAAACACCGCAGACCAACCGCCAGGCCCGGAGAAGGAGGAAGGTGTCGTTCTTTCAGCTTTCGCTGATCGCCGCAGTCGCGCTCCTCGGTCCGCTCTTGGCGCTACCCCGGAAATGGCACCTTCCCGTTGTTTTGGGGCAGTTGCTGGCAGGCATCGTCATCGGACGCACGGGACTGGGACTGGTGGACTCCTCGGATCCCACCTTCACGTTCGTGGCCGACGTCGGGTTCGCCCTCATCATGTTCGTCGCCGGGACGCACGTCCCCGTGCGGGACAAGGCCATCCGTCCCGCCCTGGGTAGCGGCGCCTTGCGCGCCGGCGTCGCCGCGGTGCTGGCCGCCGTCGTCGGAGTCGTCATCGCTTTAGCCTTCGGCACCGGACATGCTCCCCTCTACATCGTCCTGCTCGCATCCTCCTCAGCAGCGTTGGTCTTGCCGATCGTCGACTCGCTTCGGCTGACAGGGCCGAAGGTCCTGACGACGACGGCGCAAGTGGCGATCGCTGATATCGCTTGCATTGTGGCGCTTCCGTTAGCCGTTGACCCCCCGAACGCCGGCCGGGCAGCGGTCGGGGCAGCCGTCGTCGCGGCTTGCGCGTTGGTCTTGTTCTTCGTGCTTCGTTGGCTGGAGAACAGCGGCAACCGCGGACGGTTACACGACATATCCGAAGACCGGAAGTTCGCCCTGGAACTGCGGATCCAGCTGGCCTTGCTGTTCGCGCTTTCAGGGCTCGCGGTCCTCGGCCACGTCTCCATCATGCTGGCCGGGTTCTCCTTCGGCCTGGTGGTCTCCGCGGTGGGCGAACCCCGTCGCCTGGCGCACCAGCTTTTCGCCGTGAGCGACGGTTTCCTGGGGCCGGTCTTCTTCGTCTGGCTGGGTGCATCGCTCGACCTAAGGACCCTCGCGGGCAGCCCAAGCATGATCCTCCTCGGGATCTGCCTTGGCTTTGGAACACTGCTGGTGCACGGAAGCATCCGGGCCCTCGGCCAGCCCCTGCCGCTCGCAGTACTGGCCTCGTCCCAATTGGGAGTGCCGGTTGCAGCCGCCACCATCGGCTCCCAATTGCACTTGCTGGAACCGGGAGAAGCCGCCGCCATGATCCTCGGTGCCCTCATCAGCATCGGAGCCAGCACCATCGCGGGTTCGCGGGCGGCACGCAGCTTCTCGGAAGCCGCGCCGGAACCGGCGGGCGAGGGGCCGAAGAGCGGTGGGCCGGCCGGCAAAGGACAATCCGGCAAAGGCCCGGCAGGCAAGCCCTCCGAAGGTGGTCCGGCAATAACTGCCTGATTCCCAAACCCGCAGCATGACCCCGTCACACGACCCATCCGACAGCGGCACGGCCACGAACCACCGGTAGAATTGCGGGGTTGACCAGACCGAGCTGGACTGTCGACCACCCGCTTGAACGCTACCGAGGGAGGAACCCGTGCGCGCATCGCATGCCCGGACGCCCTTCCATGCCATGCGTTCGGTGGCCCTGGCGGTCGCCATTGTTGCCCTCGCGGCAGGTGCCCATGTCCTCTCCGGGGGTGCGCTTCCCGTCGCTCCGGTCCTGTTGGCCGTCCTTGCATTGACCGGGCTCGTCACCACTCTTGCCACCCGGTTCAAGCTCGGATTCCCGGTCATTGCCGCGCTTCTGGGATCCGGCCAGCTTCTCCTGCACGAGGCCTTCACGGCATTCGGTCCGCTCACTGTTCCGGCTCCGGGCTCACCAGCACACCACTTGGCGGCTGAACACCTCTCCCCGCCGCTGGGCACTGAAACAGTCCATTTTCACGAGGTCGACACTCCCCTCAGCTGGTTGATGCTGACGGGGCACGCCCTCGCCACTGCCGCTTCGGCATTGCTCCTTGCCAAGGGCGAGCAGGCACTGTGGCAGCTCGAGGCCTGGCTTCGTCCCCTCCTGCAGCTCATCCGACTGATCTTCAGGCCCGACGCCGGCAACGCAGCTGTTGCGTTCAGCGCACCTGCCGTATTCATCCCTCGCCCGTGGCGGAACCTCAGGCAAGACAGCAGACGCGGCCCGCCCGCCGTCGTCGTATCCTCCTGACTCCGCCCGGCGCCGCCTCAACTGGTGACGGGCACATCCCCTGACTTTGGCGCGCCTTCGCGCGCCCGTTGAAAGGCAACAACCATGAACAAATCCTCACTCCGCCGCGCCCTCTCCGCTACCGCAATCGCGGGCGGCACCGCCGCACTGATGATGGCCGGCCTCGCAGGCGCATCTGCCCACGTCTCCATCAACCCGGACAAGACCACGGCCAACTCGTATGCCCTGCTGACGTTCGGCGTCCCGCACGGCTGCGACACCTCAGGCACCACCAAGTTGACCATCAACCTGCCCGAGGAACTGACCGACGCCACGCCCACGGTGAACCCCAACTGGACAGTCGAAAAAGTGACGCAGACGCTGCCGGAACCCAAGAAACTGGCCGACGGCACATCGATCACCAAACGCACCAGCCAGATCGTCTACACGGCCAAGGCTCCGCTGGACCCGCACTTGCGCGACGCGCTGGTCCTGTCCGTGAAGCTGCCCGACACCGCTGGCAAGACCCTCTACTTCCCCACGCTCCAGAACTGCGAGCAAGGGCAGACGAACTGGGCTGAAATCCCGAAGGACGGCCAGGACGCGCACTCGCTGAAGGCTCCGGCTCCTTCGGTGGCCGTCACAGCCGCAGATCCGGCCGCGGGTGACACCCACGTGGCCGCGTCCATCTCCACCGAGCAGGCAGCTTCCGTGACCGACGACGGCTCACAGGCGCGCAGCTGGGCCGGCCTGATCGCCGGCGTGGCAGGGCTGGGTCTGGGTGGCGCGGCCTTCTTCCGCAGCCGTTCCGCCAAGGCATCAGTCTCCAAGTAACGGCTCCGTTGGGTCGGCGTCCGGAACATTACGATCCGGACGCCAATCCGGCGCCGCTGCCGCGCCGCAGTTGACTCCGGCAAATGACGACGAAAAGCTGTGCGCATGACGAATATGCGAGTCAAGAACGGTCTCCTGCTCACGATGGCAGCAGCCTCGGTATTCCTGCTCTCCGGCTGTTTCCAAACCCAGGCCCAGCCCTCGGGATCAGCCGTACCCAGCGACACGGCGTCGGCCTCGTCGTCACCGTCGGCCTCGGCCTCAAGTACTCCTACTTCAAGCGGCAGCGCCACGCCATCGAGCACCGGGACGACGCCATCAGGCGTCGCTCTCTGCAAAGCGGGCTCGCTGACAGCATCTGTCGACTCCACAGGGGGCGGAGCGGCAGGGAGCGTCTACATGAAACTCATCCTGACCAACTCCGGCACGCAACCCTGCGTCCTCAATGGCTTCCCGGGCGTCTCACTCACGTCGGGACCCGCGGGCGATCCGATCGGCGCGGCTGCCGCGCGCGACGACTCCCAGCCTGTGACGCAAGTGCTCCTCGCTCCGGGGAAGGCCGGTTTCGCCCAACTCCGCTACACTCAGGCCGGGAACTACCCCGAGTGCACCCAGGCCCCAGCCGCCGGCTTCCGGGTCTACCCACCCGAGGACACCGCTTCGCTGTTCATCCCGCAGCAATACACGGCTTGCAGCAACACCAATATCAATCTCCTGACCGTCCAGGCGTTCCAGGCGGGGTAGGCGGTCCAGCGCTGTTCCTTATTGTGTCGGTGCCGTGAGGCATGATGGAGGAATGCAGGAGCAGAAGCTACCGGGCGGTCCTGGCAATTCAGCCATGGACCGCTTCAGCCGTGCCACGCGCGAGTGGTTCCTTGGTGCTTTCTCCGCGCCCACCCCTGCCCAGGACGGTGCATGGAAGGCCATTTCTTCGGGATCGCACGCCCTTGTGGTTGCGCCCACGGGTTCCGGCAAGACGCTCGCAGCATTCCTGTGGGCGTTGGACCGGCTCTTGTCCGTGTCCCCGCTTGCTTCGGCGGACGCCCTTCCGGAACTTGAGGGCACAACCGCCCGTGCCAAAGCTCCCAAGCGCAAGACCCGAGTCCTGTACATCTCGCCCCTCAAGGCCCTCGGCGTGGACGTCGAACGGAACCTCCGCTCGCCGCTGATCGGCATCACGCAAACCGCAAAACGGCTCGGGTTGCCGGCCCCGCTGGTCAGCGTCGGAGTCCGTTCAGGAGATACGACGACGGCGGACCGCCGCGCGTTGCTCAGCCACCCGCCGGACATCCTCATCACCACGCCCGAGTCCTTGTTCCTCATGCTGACGTCCAAAGCCCGGGAGACGCTCAGCGAGGTGGACACCGTGATCGTCGACGAGGTCCACGCCGTTGCAGGCACCAAGCGTGGCGCACACCTCGCGGTGTCATTGGAACGGCTCGATGCGCTGCTGCCGAAACCCGCCCAACGGATCGGCCTCTCGGCTACCGTGGAGCCGCGCGAGCTCGTCGCACAGTTCCTCGCCGGTTCGGCACCCGTGGAAATCGTCGCACCACCGTCGCACAAAAACTGGAACCTCAGCGTCAGCGTTCCTGTGGAGGACATGTCCGACTTGGCGGGAGCCGCGGGCGCCTTCGACTCCGGGCCGGCCTCCGGACTGCAACCGCAAGCATCCATTTGGCCGCATGTCGAGGAGAAGATCGTCGACCTTGTGCTGTTGAAGCAGTCCACCATTGTGTTCGCGAACTCCCGGCGCCTCGCGGAGCGACTCACAGCCCGATTGAACGAGATCTACGCGGAGCGCCAACTCATGGCGGTGGATGTGTTTTCCGCCGCGGCGGATTCGGCGCTGGACTCGGGGCTGCCGTCCTCGACGGCGACTCCGGCGCACATGATGGCCCAGGCCGGCAGCACGAGCGGCGCCGATCCGGTCCTGGCCCGCGCGCACCACGGTTCCGTGTCCAAGGACCAGCGGGCACTCATCGAGGATGACCTCAAGTCCGGCCGGCTGCGGTGCGTTGTGGCCACGTCGTCCCTGGAACTCGGCATCGACATGGGTGCCGTGGACCTTGTAGTCCAGGTCGAGTCGCCGCCGTCGGTGGCCAGCGGACTGCAAAGGGTTGGGCGGGCCGGGCACCAAGTAGGCGAGATTTCAGAAGGCGTACTCTTCCCCAAGCACCGGGCAGACCTCGTCCACACCGCCATCACTGTGGAACGCATGCTGAGCGGGAAGATCGAACGCCTCCACGTTCCAGCCAACCCCTTGGACATCCTCGCCCAACAAACGGTCGCCGCCACCGCGCTGGGAAGCATCGACGTAGAGGAATGGTTCGCCACCGTGCGGCGCTCCGCTCCTTTCGCCACCCTGCCCCGCTCAGCTTTCGAAGCCACCCTGGATCTCCTGGCTGGCCGGTATCCTTCGGACGAATTCGCCGAACTCAGGCCGCGCATCATCTGGGACCGGAATGCCGGCACCATCGAGGGCCGCCCCGGAGCACAGCGACTTGCCGTCACCTCGGGCGGAACCATCCCGGACCGCGGGCTCTTCGGCGTGTACATCATCGGCACCGAGAGCGAAGGCACCGGTTCTGGGTCCGGATCCGGTTCCAGCCAGGCCGGTCCAGGGTCCGCACAGGAGCCCAGTCCGGCGTCGCGCGCTGCCAAAGGCGGCCGACGCGTCGGCGAGCTCGACGAGGAAATGGTCTACGAATCACGCGTCGGGGACATCTTTGCCCTGGGCGCCACCAGCTGGAAAATCGAGGACATCACGCACGACCGTGTCCTTGTCTCGCCCGCCTTCGGCCAGCCCGGAAAACTCCCCTTCTGGAAGGGCGATTCCTTGGGCCGGCCGGTGGATCTCGGCCGCGCCCTCGGAGCATTCGTGCGTGAGCTTTCCGCCTCGGACCAAGAGCCAGCACTGGAACGCTGCAAGGCCAGCGGACTGGACGACTTCGCCGCCGGCAACCTGATCCAGTATCTGGGCGAACAGAAGCAGGCCACGGAAGTGGTCCCTAATGACCGGACGCTCGTGGTCGAACGGTTCCATGACGAACTCGGCGATTGGCGCGTGGTGCTGCACAGCCCCTTCGGCATGACGGTCCACGCACCGTGGGCACTCGCCGTCGGGCAGCGGCTCCAGCAGCGCTACGGGCTGGACGGTTCCGCGATGGCCGCCGACGACGGGATCGTGCTGCGGGTCCCGATGATGGAGGACGAACCCCCGGGGGCCGAGCTGTTCCTGTTCGACCCTGAGGAGCTTGAGCAGATCGTGACGGCGGAGGTTGGCGGGAGTGCATTGTTCGCCTCCCGCTTCCGCGAGTGTGCCGCGCGCGCCCTGTTGTTGCCGCGCCAGAACCCTGCGAAAAGGCAGCCGCTGTGGCAGCAACGGCAACGCTCCGCGCAATTGCTGGATGTCGCGAAGAAGTACCCGTCTTTCCCCATCGTGCTCGAAACCGTGCGCGAGTGTTTGCAGGACGTCTACGACCTCCCCGCGTTGAAAGACATAGCAGCTTCGATCGAACGCAGGGAACTGCGCTTGGTTCAGACCACCACGCAGCAGCCGTCGCCCTTCGCCAAATCGCTGCTCTTTGGGTATGTGGCCCAGTATTTGTACGAGGGCGATTCACCGCTCGCCGAACGCAGGGCCGCTGCCTTGGCCCTCGACTCCACGCTCCTCAACGAGCTCCTGGGCAGGGTGGAACTACGCGAACTCCTCGACGCGAAAGTCATCGAGGCCACCGAGCTCGAGCTCCAGCGGCTGGCACCGGACCGGCTGGTCCGTGGGATGGAAGGCGTCGCGGACTTGCTGCGCCTGCTCGGCCCCTTGAGCGTCGACGAAGTGGCGGCCCGTTTGCAGCCCGAAGGAGTGGAAGCTTCCGCGGATCCGGCCGCGTCGCAACTGGCGGCGGGATCGCATCTGGCGGCGGGATCGCATCTGGCCGCATCGCATCTGGCGGCGCTGCGCAAGGCCAACCGCGCCCTCACCGTGACGCTCAGCGGCGTTGAACGATTCGCCGCTATCGAGGACGCGGCCCGGCTCCGCGATGCCATCGGGGTTCCGCTGCCCATGGGAGTGCCGCTCGCCTTCATCGAACCCGTCCACGATCCGCTCGGGGACCTGGTCTCCCGATACGCACGAACCCACGGACCCTTCACGGCCGAGGAAGCCGCCTCGAGGCTGGGACTGGGTGTCGCCGTCGTAAGCACTGCGCTCAAACGCCTGGCGGCGGACGGCCGCGTAGTGGAGGGCGAGTTCCGCCCGCACCCGAGTGCGCCGGCCACGGTTCCCGATGAGGGCCCGGAGTTGTTGGAGGCACCGGAACTCCCGGCTGTTCCGCTCCGCGGAGTCCCATTGAGCAGCGAGTGGTGCGATTCCGAAGTGCTGCGCAAGCTCCGGCGTCGTTCGCTTGCTGCACTGCGCGCCGAAGTGGAGCCGGTGGACGCTGCCGCGTACGGCCGGTTCCTCCCCGCCTGGCAAAACGTATCCGTGCCCTCGGCCGGCCGTCCTGGTTCTTCTGGAGGCAGGGGTGCCCCGGCGCTGCGCGGGCTCGACGGCATCATGACCGCCATCGACCAGCTTTCCGGCGTGCCTGTTCCGGCGTCGGCGTGGGAGCCTTTGGTGCTGGCCAGCCGCATTTCCGATTACCAACCGGCCATGTTGGACGAGCTCATGGCCGCGGGCGAAGTCTTGTGGTCAGGGGCTGGCTCGTTGCCCGGGAACGACGGGTGGATCAGTCTCCATGTGGCCGAAGCCGCGGAGCTCACCCTCAACCCGGACCCTGAATTCGAGCCCGGCGACGCCCAACTCCGCCTTCTGGAATACCTGCAGACCGGCGGGGGCGCCTATTTCTTCCGGCAACTCACCGATGTTGCCGGCGGCATGGACGCGGTCCTTAGCGACGATGCCGTGGTGGCTGCCCTGTGGGACCTCGTGTGGGCCGGCCGCATCACGGGCGACACCTTCGCCCCCGTCCGCGCGATGATTGCCGGCGGACGCACGGCGCACAAACAGCCCGCGCGGCCGCCGCGTGCCAGGTCCCTCCGCATGAGCAGGCTCGGCCGCTCGCACGGCACGGGCTTGATGGGATCGCCAGGACTCACGGGCGGACGCTACGGCTCGGTCACCGGAGCGGCTCCGACTCCCCCGCTCGCCGTTGGCCGCTGGTCCGCGTTGCCTGCTCCCGAGCTCGACCCCACCATCCACGCGCGCGGCACCGCGGAACTCCTCCTCGACAGGTACGGCGTGGTGACCCGCGGTTCCGTCATGGTGGAGAACATCGTGGGCGGATTCGGGCTGATGTACAAGGTCCTCGCGCGCCTCGAAGAAGCCGGGCGGTGCCGCCGCGGCTACTTCATCGAGCACCTCGGCGCCGCCCAGTTTGCCGTGCCGGCGACAGTGGACCGACTACGCTCCTTCACGGAGGACGCCCAACTCGCCAAAACGGAGCCAGTCGCTTTGGCCCTCGCCGCAACGGACCCCGCAAACCCGTATGGCGCGGCCCTCCCGTGGCCCGCGTTGGCCGTCGACGCTGGATCGGGCCACCGTCCGGGACGGAAAGCAGGTGCCCTGGTGGTGATAGTCGACGGCGCCTTGGTTTTGTATGTCGAACGGGGAGGGAAGACCCTGCTCACTTTCAGCCAAGACGACGCCGCCCTGGCCGCTGCCGCTGCCGCGCTCGTCGGAGTGGTGCGGCGGGGAGCCGTGGACAAATTGATTATGGAAAAGGTCAACGGCCATGACCTCTTGGACACCCCCGTGGCTTCCGCCCTTGCGGCTGCCGGGGCGTACTCCACGCCGAAGGGTTTGAGGATCCGTGCCTGAGGGTGACTCGGTCTGGCGGGCCGCCGCGGAGTTGCACAAGGCCCTCGGTGGGCAGACCCTTGTCTCCTCGGACTTCCGGGTACCCAGGTTTGCCACACTGAACCTGGCCGGATGGACCGTGTCCGAGGTAGTGCCACGGGGAAAGCACCTGCTCATGCGCTTGCTGGAGCCGGCGGCGGTTGGGTCGGTCGCGACTGGGCCGGCGGACGACGCCGGTTCGGCGGCTACCAGACCATCCCGCCGCGCCCTGACCATCCATTCGCATTTGAAAATGGAGGGAAGCTGGCAGGTCTATTCCCCCGGCGGCCGGTGGAGGAAACCCGGCCACACGGCCAGGTGCGTCCTCCGCACAGCGACGGCCGACGTCGTCGGCTTCTCCTTGGGAATCCTCGAGGTGATCCCGACGCCGGACGAGTCCCGCGTAGTAGGGCACCTCGGCCCGGACCTGCTCGGGCCCGACTGGGACGCGGAAGAGGCCGTTCGTCGGCTCCGGGCCGCGCCGGACGCACCGATCGGCGTCGCACTGTTGGACCAGCGGAACCTCGCCGGCCTCGGCAATATCTACCGTTGCGAGGCGTGTTTCCTGGCCGGGGTGCATCCGGCCGCGCCGGTATCGGCTGTGAAGGATCTGCCGGCGATGCTCGCCGAAGCCAAGGTTATGCTCGAAGCCAACCTCGGACCCGGGCCAAGGATCACGCGCGGCACAGCGTTCCCTGGAGTCCGGGGAATTCCCCGCTCCGGCTACTGGGTGTACGGCCGCGAGCACCAACCATGCCTTCGTTGCCGGACGCCGATTCGCCGCGGAGTGCTGGGGCCAGCGTCCGGGATGGAAGACCGCACCATCTACTTCTGCCCGGAGTGCCAGCCCGGCTCGTCCGGCTGACGCTGCGGAAATTCCCTGACGCCCCCGGAATTCCGGGGGCGTCAAGAAATCTGCGAGTCGCCAGGAAGATTCCGCGTCACGAAGTGGCCGGCACCGCTTCCGGGGCAGCCACGGGAGCCTTCACCGGAACCGTAAACAGCGGCAGCAATAGCTGAACCACCGGGCCAATGGCCAAGGCGTAGACAACGGTTCCAACGCCGACGGACCCACCCAACAGCCAGCCCACACCGAGCACGACAACCTCGATCAAGGTCCGGGACAAACGCACCGACCATCCAGTGCGGCGGGCAAGTCCCGTCATGAGTCCGTCGCGGGCACCCGGGCCAAGGCGTGCGCCGATGTAGCAAGCGGAAGCGATTCCGTTCAGGACCACGGCGCCGGCGAGCATGGCGATCTGGCCACCCAGGTGCGAGAACGCCGGGATCAGGGCCAGGCCGATGTCCGCGAAGACTCCCACCAGAACGGCGTTGGCGAGGGTTCCGAAACCGGGCATCTGCCTCAGCGGTATCCAGAGGAGAAGAACCAGGAAGCTGACCACTACGACGACGGTGCCGATGCTCCACCCGATCTTCCCCGCGACGCCTTGGTGGAAGACATCCCAGGGGTCCAGGCCAAGGCCGGCCCGGATGAACATGGCCAGGGAGATCCCGTACATTGCGAGGCCAATCAGGAGCTGGGTGATTCTGCGGGTCATCATGAAACCATGCTCCCGAAAACTGGCATTGCTTTCCATAGCCAGTTTGCAATACTGGTCTTATGCCCGGATCCCTCAACCCCACAGCCATGGTGCGTCTCCTCGGTCCGTGGAACACTGGCGCCGCTCCCGCCTATCGCGAGCTTGCCGACGTCGTACGCCTTTTGGTGATGGACGGGCGCATCCCGCTCGACGTCGCGCTGCCCAGTGAGCGCGCGCTCGCCGTCACCCTGGGCGTCAGCCGGACCACCGTCACTGCCGCCTATGCCAGCCTGCGCGAGCAAGGATTCCTGGGCGGCGGCCAGGGCAGCAGGGGCCGGACGGGCATTCCACGCCGGACGGTCCCCGTCAGCGGACCTGGACTGGCCGTTCCGGAGGGAATCCTCGACCTCGCCTATGCTTCACTGCCAGCGACGGGCGAGGTGGTGCACCGGGCATTCGCGGATGCGTTGATCGATCTCCCTGCGCTGTTGCCCGGTTTTGGCTACGACGCGGTCGGCCTCCCATCCCTCCGGGAAGCCATCGCGGACCGCTACACGGCAGCCGGCATCCCCACGACGGCCGCACAGATACTGGTGACTTCGGGGGCCCAGCACGCGCTGAACATTATCCTGAAGACCCTCGCCGGGCGGCAGCAGAAGGTCCTCGTGGAGCATCCCAGCTACCCCAACGCTCTCGATGCAATCCGCGCTTCGGGCTCACGCACGGTTCCGGTGCCGATGCCGCCTGCCGCCGAGCCGACGTCGGGCGGTTGGGATATCGACGGCATGGTGGCCGCAATGCGCCACCAACGCCCGGCCATGGCCTACCTCGTCCCGGACTTCCACAACCCCACCGGGCGGATCATGTCCAACCTCCAGCGCCGCCGCCTGGTCCGCGAGGCGGCAGGGACGGGCACTGTCCTGGTGGTAGACGAAACGCTGCGGGAGCTAAACCTCGACGGCGTCAGCACCTCGCCGCTCGCGGCGTTCAGTCCGGCGGTGGTGACCATCGGATCGCTCAGCAAATCGCATTGGGCCGGGCTCCGGACCGGGTGGATCCGCGCCGAAGAGGACCTGATCAACCGCTTCGTGCAGACCCGGACAACGATGGATCTGGGCGGGCCCGTCGTCGAGCAGCTGGCTGCGGCTCGGCTGCTGCGGGCTTTCGCCGAACCGCTGGATGCGAGGCTTGCGGAGCTGCGGCGGAACCGGGAAGCGCTCCTCGGATTACTGGCCGAGCACCTTCCCGGGTGGCACGTGGAACGTCCGCGCGGCGGGCTGACGGCATGGTGCAGGTTGCCCACGCCGTCGAGTACCGCGCTCACCGTCGTCGCCCCGGACTTCGGCGTGCGGCTCGCGGCCGGCCCGCGCTTCGGCGTCGGCGGGGCTTTCGAGCACTTCATGCGCGTTCCGTACACGCTCGCGCCGGCCCAGCTTGAGACGGCGGTGCTGGCACTGCGCGATGCCCAAGCCCGGATCGATGCGTCACCGCAACTCCGGAGGACCTTGAAAGCGCCCAAGGAACCCGCCGCGGTTGCCTAAATCCCGCCGTTCCGCAGCCCGCCACTTGCCCCCTCCGCCGCCCAACTGGCTCGCATTTGTTGTCGTTTTGAGCCCTCAGAACGACATTAACTGCGAGTCAGTTGGGTTGCCCGGCACCCATGCGCTGCCTGGCGGTGTTGGTGCCCGGACCGACAGGGACATGGGAGGTGGCTTTGGCCAGGCCAAACTGCGGCATGCCGTTGTAGACCACCTCGATTCCCGACGCCGGCACCTGGTAGGTTTCGTGCCACACGCCGATGTCGCCGCTTCCCGCGACTTCCTTCATGAAGCGTCGCCAGGGCGCCAAGTGCGGCGAGTCCCTGTCCGCCGCGAAGCGCCTGAGATGCTCGGGGCTCTCCCAATAGCTGAGCAGCATGGTGGTGCGCCCGAACCACTGTTCGCACCCGAGCAGTCCGGACTCGGGATGCGTTGCGAGATGGCGGAGCATGGTGGGCATTGACGATGCCACTCGCGCCACTTTGCCGATCTTCCACCAACGGTTGGCCCGCATTCCGATAAGGAATACGGTCACCGATTCGCGCCCGGTGTCGGCCGTGAAGCGCCCCGGGAAGATTTCCTGTGCCATGCGAATCCTTCGGTCTGGGAACGGTAGCTCAAGTTCCGCTCGTCGAGTTTCATAACGTCGTTACGAAACAATGTTATGAAACACTTGGAGGCATGGCAAGACCCATCGTTCATGACCAGCTCGTCCGGCAGCGGCTTCTTCAGGTAACGGCCGAACTCGTTGACCGGCACGGCCCTGCGCGAGTCACGCTCCGCGACGTTGCCGCAGCCGCCCAGACCTCAACCACGGCGGTCTACTCACTCTTCGGCGGCAAGGCGCAGTTGCTGACGGCCGCCGTCGACGACGGATTCCGCTCGTTCGGCGACTCGCAACGGCTCGCCGAAAACGGGGGGCTCCGAGGCTTGGGCCTCGCCTACCGTTCCTGGGCACTTGAACATCCAGCCTTGTACCGGCTCATGTTTGGCGGCGCACTTGCCAGCTATGTGGACTGCAGCCCGACGCCGGCAGTCGCCTCGGAAGCAATGCTTCCCCTGATGGAAGCGGTGACCGCCGCGCAGCAAGCGGGGACCGTTCGTGATGCCGAAACCGCGACGATCGCCATGTCCATCTGGGGACAGGTCCACGGACTGGTGAGCCTGGAACTTGCGAACATGGACGAGCCCGGAACCGATTGGGAAGGGATCTACGCCGCCGCGCTGGACGCCGTGGGACGCGGCTGGGCAGCCTGAGCCAGCTTCGCCTCCCTTGGCGGGCGGGTTAGGCGTACACCTTCTCCAAGAAGTCGCCCCAGGCCTTCGCGGTCAGTTCAGAATCACCGCTGCCGCTGAAATCGTGCACCGTCATGCCCACGGGTGCTCCGAAAGAGTTCCGGCCAAAGAACCGGTAGAGCGTGTCCGCCGTCCGCAGGCCTAGGAAGTGCTGGTTGGAGAAGTCGAGTTCTCCGCTCAACCGCCCCACGCCGTCGACGTCCACCTCAACCGCGGAACCCTCTGCAACGCCGTTCACGCCGAGGGCCTTCTTCAGTTGCACGAAACCGTCGGGCGCCTGYGAGGCCGCCGGGCCCTGGATGTCCGTGAAGACCACAGGCTTGCCGTCGAAGTACTGAAGGTACTGGCCCAGGGTGTGCAGGTAGAACTCGGTGTGCTTGCTGGCGCCGTCGTACTGTTCCTCCCAGTTGTCCGCGAAGATGCCGCTGTGGACGTAGTGCAGCTTGGCCCGGCCGCCGTCGAGCGGTTCGAGCACGTGCTCCAACTGGTTGAACCAGCCGTCCGGCCCGTCCATCCGGGTCACAAGGTGGCTGGGGTATTCGTCCACGGTTTTCACGGCCGGCCACTGATCGGTGGGAAACATCCAGGCCGAGGTGTCCTGGGTGACAGCCTGCCAGACCCGTTCAGGAGTGCCGGGCAGTTCGGTGTCGGCCACGATTTCGAATTCACGGTTGTCAGTCATTGTCCTGTTCCTTTTCTGGAGAGTGCTGCGTTGTCTTGAGTGCGGGATGAAGTACGACGACGAGCCGGTGCTTGCGTGCGCCGCTCACCGTTTCGGTCGAAGCGCCGGTACCGCCGTCGTGGTACTTGTCCACGAGCCGGGTCACCGCGACGGCGAGCTCCTCGGCAAAAGCGGCACGGTCCGACGCCGACCGGAAGGTGATTTCGCCGTCGATCGCGAAGCTCGCAAGCTTCTTCTTGGCCGCGGCCGCGCCGGCTATCAGCTTGCCCATCTCCTGGACCGTCCGGGCCGCGAGGGCCAGGAGCCAGAAGGCGGAAAAGCGGTCCGAGAAGCGCCGGGGATCCGGCGCCACGGATGCAAGTGCCACCGGCGAGATCAGGTACGACGCCGCCGTCGCGCGCAAAACGCGTTCGGTGACGTTGCCCTTCTTCCGTTCCTCCACGAGTTCGACGAGTCCATGCCGCTCGAGGGCCTTGAGATGGTAGTTGACTTTCTGCCGGGGCAGGCCCACCTTGACCGCCAACTGCGTGGCGGAACCCGGCTCGACCAGTTCCTGCAGAATGCGGGTGCGGATCGGGTCCAGCGACGCTTCCGCCGCGGCGGGATCCTCGATCACTTCGATGTCCAACATGCTTCCATTCTGCCTACCGACAACTTTTATTGTCAAGAACTTTTTTCTCGTCGGAGGCCTGGCCATAACCCCGGTAGAATAGACCGGTGATGCAATCCCCCCTTCCAGTGCGCGACGGCGTCAACGCCACCCGCCTGCGCCTCCCGGACGAGGGGCCCTGGGACACCGCGATGGACTACATGATGCACCGCTGGGGTCATATCGACCCCCAGGGCATCGAGGACAGGTTCGACGCCGGCGAAATCGTCGGCGAGGGCGGCGCGCCCCTTGATCGCCGCACCCCGCTCGAAGAACACACCTTCATTTGGTACTACCGCACGCTCCCGCCGGAGACTCGTATGCCGGTGGAGATCAACATCCTGCACCAGGACGAGCACCTTCTGGTCGTCGACAAGCCCCACTTCCTGCCCACCACTCCGGGCGGGACCTACATCCAGGAATCCGCACTCGTCCGTCTCCGGAACCAACTGGACCTGCCGGACCTCATCCCGATGCACCGGCTCGACCGCATGACTGCCGGGGTGTTGCTGCTCTCCACCAATCCGGAGACCCGCGGCAAGTACCAAGTGCTCTTCGAAAAACGGCAGGTGCAAAAGGAGTACGAGTGCATCTCCGCCGCGGCACCCGCCGCGGGCTTTCCCGCCGTCGAATTCCCCGCCGTCGTGCGCAATCGCATGACAAAATCCCGCAGCTACCTTCTCGCCGAGGTGATCGACGGCGAACCCAACGCGGAAACCCGCATTGAGCTGCTGAGAACGTTCGACGGCGGCACTCACGACGGCGGCGCCGCCCGCCGGGCGCTCTACCGGCTTGAGCCCCACACCGGCAAGACCCACCAGCTTCGCGTGCACATGGCTTCACTCGGGCTGGGAATCGTGAACGACGCGTTCTATCCCGAACTCCTGGACAAGGCCCCGGACGACTACTCCAAGCCGCTGCAATTGCTCGCTCGCGGCATCCGCTTCGTTGACCCCATCAGCAAGCAACCCGTGGAATACCGGAGCCGTCTCGAGCTAGGCGAAGCCCACCCCGCCTGACCCTCCCCCCAAACCATCGCTCACATATGGCGCCCTTTCCCGGGACGCTCGCTCACCCATAACGGCTTTCCCCCAAACCATCGCTCACATATGACGGCCCTTCCCGGGACGCTCGCTCACCCAAAATGAGGAACATGTTCAGCTTGGGGTCGTACCCGCGCGAGCGTCGGGCCAAACACCCACATATGTGAGCGAGCGTCCCCCCAAACACCCACGTACCCGAGCGAGCGTCGGGGACGGGTGTTCAGGATCCGGGGCCGACGAAACAATGGCGCGTTCCCGAGTTGCCAAGCGGACCGGGCGTATATGCTCGGTTTTGCCGGCCCGACAACCGCGGGCGGTGTTCGGTCTCGCGAAAAGGAACCACATGGCCCACGCTGAAAACGAAGTCTCGATCAACCGCCCCGCAAACGACGTCTACGCCTTCCTCGCGGACGGGCTGAACAATAAGCTGTGGCGTCCGGGCGTGAAGAATGTCGCCCTCGCAAGCGGAGAAGCAGGCAACAAGGGTGCCGTGTACTCGCAAACGATGGCTGGCCCCGGTGGTCGCACGATCGCCGGCGATTACGAGATCACCGCGGCCGAGCCGGGCAAGCGGCTCGATTTCCAGGTCATCGCGGGCCCCGCCCGCCCAACAGGATCCTTCACCCTGAATGAGGCCGACGGCGGCACCACCGTTCGGTTTGCCTTGGATCTCCAGCCCAAGGGCTTCATGAAGCTCATGGGCTCGATGATCACCAAGACCATGGAGTCGGAAGTCGGACAGCTAGGGCAGTTGAAGTCCGTGCTTGAGGCGCAGTCCGTCTGACGCCGCTGCGAAAGCGTGCCCTCACCCGTCCGTAGCCCCGAACACGCTCCGGAACACGTCGGTCGTCTCCGCACTGAACAGCACAAATTCGACGAGTTCCAGCCCGCTGGAGCTTTCGACGTCGAGCCGGCTGACGGCGTCGAGCGCTACCGCGGCGACCTCGCGCGCGTCCCAGCCGTAGACCCCCGCGCTGATTGCGGGGAACGCAACGGAACTCGCTCCGAGGGACGCTGCCACTTTCAGGCTCTCGCGGAAACACGACGCCAGCAGTTCCGGATCGTTCTGGCCCGCGTGGCGGTTGGGGCCAACTGTGTGGATCACCCATCGGGCAGGCAATTTGAACCCGGGGGTAGCCACGGCTTGGCCCACGGGCAGCCCGTGCGGGTACCGTTCGCGCACCTCCATGCACGCGGCCAGGAGCTCCCTGCCCGCGGCGCGATGGATCGCGCCGTCCACTCCCCCGCCACCCATCAATGACGAGTTGGCGGCGTTGACGATCGCGTCGACGTCGCGCGTGGTGATGTCACCTTGCAGGATTTCGAGCCGCATGGCGCCAGTCTTGCACGACACTCCGGTGGATGCACCAAAGTGCGGTAATTTGTGCCCATGGACATCACCACCGCCGATGGCTGGGGAGCCGCGATCTATGCCTGGATCATCCCCATGGTGGTGGGCGACGCGATCTTCCCGCCCATCCCGTCCGAAATGTTGGTGATCACCGGTGGCGCGCTGGCAGCGGAGGGCCGGGTCAACCTGTGGTTGGTGGGTTTGATGGCCGCCGTCGCCTCCTGGCTGGGCGACATGATTGTTTTCCAACTCTTCAAGCGTCGCTTGGGACACATCCTGGACCGTTGGGCGTGGGGCCGCAAAGTCCATCAGGGCATCCACCGGGCGATCGCCAGGGCCGGGCGATCCTCCACTTACGGCGCGATCATCGGAGCCCGGTTCATCCCCGGCGGGCGGCTGGCTGCGTCGGCTGCTTCCGGGATCGCAGAGGTTTCCTCCCGCGGCTTCAGTCTCTGCGCCGGCTTGGGCGGGCTGCTGTGGGCCACATGGCAGACCGGGCTGGGTTACTTTACGGGCTCGACGACGAAGCTTCCGTTCTGGGCGAGCTCACTGATCGGCGTCGGCGTGGGTCTGCTGATTGGCGTCGTGGTGGGCGTGATCGTCACGCATCGCCGGGGTGACCGCTCGCCGGTGGACGAGCCGGGCGAGCCGCCGCACCTTTAGGCGTCCCGGCGTCGGACTCAAACCGGCGACCATTTCCCCCGTTTGCGACGCAGCACATAAAGGTTCCCTGTGAGCGCTACGCGTTCGACGGCGTCGCGCATCATGGCTGCCGACGCGCGGGCCTCGCTGTTCTCGCCCGGATAGTCGCGCGGCTCCACGAGGAAGCGGAGGCTGATTTGGGCGACGCCACCAACAATGTCGAGCTGATTGGATTCGACATGATGACGCGTTTCCAGGGCCTCAAGCGCAGCGGCCATTACCGACTCCGGCGGGTTTCCTGGTTTGAGCCCGGTGATCTTCAACTTGGTCTGGAACGACGGCATCCCTCAACCCTAAACGCTCGATGTGAGCGAGGGTTTCCAGAAGGACGCATATATGTGAGCGAGGGTCGGACGGACGCAACCCTCGCTCCCAAACAAGCCCTCCCTGCCGCACGCTCGCTCACATGATGTGAGCGAGCGTGCGCCAAAAGACCCACATAAGTGAGCGAGCGTCGGAAGGGAAGGAACGGAAGGAGCCGCTATCCCGTGTTCCGGAGGCCGGCGGCCACGCCGTTGACGGTGATGAGCATGGCCCGCTGGAGGCGTTCGTCGATCTCGGCACCGGAAATGGAAGCCTCGCGGACGCGACGCAACAACTCCACCTGCAGGTAACTGATGGGGTCGAGGTATTGGTCGCGGATTTCGAGGGAACGCTTGAGCGTCGGCTGGGCTTCCAAGAGCTCGGTTTCGCCGCTCAGGAGTTCCACCTCGGCAACCGTGAGATCGTACTCAGTACGGATCGCCTTGAACAGGTGGTGCAGCTCTTCCGGAACCAGCGAAGACACGTAGTGCCCGGCGATGTCCATGTCGGTCTTGGCCAGGGTCATCTCCACGTTGGAAATCACGGACTGGAAGAAGTGCCAGCGCTTCATCATTTCGGCAAGCTCAGCGGTGTTGCCTGCCTCGCGGGCTGCCTTCAGGCCTGAGCCAACGCCGAACCAGCCCGGAACGATCTGCCGGGACTGCGTCCAACCGAAGACCCACGGAATGGCCCGCAACCCGCCCAGTCCCGCACCGGAATCCGGCCGCTTGGAGGGCCGCGAGCCGATGTTCAGGGATCCGAGTTGCTCCACCGGCGTCGAGGCAAGGAAGTACGCCGGCAGGTCCGGATCGTCGATCAGGGAACGGTACTGGGCAAACGCGGCGTCGGAAATAATCTCCATGACGTGTCCGTAGCGCTCGCGCTCGTCGTCGGAGGTGCGCGGGGTGCGGTGCAGCGCGGAACCCTGCATCACGGCCGCCAGGGAGAGCTCAAGGTTTTCGCGGGCGAGCTCCGGCAAGGAGTACTTGTCCGAGATGACTTCGCCCTGCTCGGTGAACTTGATGGCGCCTTCAAGCACTCCGTTGGGCTGGGCCATGATGGCGTCGTAGGTCGGTCCGCCACCACGGCCTACGGAACCGCCGCGGCCATGGAACAAACGGACGTTGACGCCATGCTTGGCGGCGACGTCGCGTAGCTTGCGTTGGGTCTTGTGGATCTCCCACTGGCTGGTCATGACACCGGATTCCTTGTTGGAGTCCGAGTAGCCGAGCATGATCTCCTGGACATCGCCACGCAGCCGTACCAGCTCACGATACGACGGGTCAGAGAGCAGCAAGTCAACGATTTCGGCCGAAGCACGCAGCTCTTCCACGGTCTCCAGGAGCGGGGCGAAGCCGATCTTGGCATACGGAGCCGCGCCGAACAGGTCAATCAGTCCGGCTTCGCGGGCCAGCACAGCGGCAGCCAGGACATCGTCCGCGCCGCGCGTCATGGAGATGATGTAGGTTTCGACGACATCGGGCCCGTACGTCTGGAGGGCGTGGCGGATGCTGCGGAAGACGTCGTAGGTGCGGTCGCCGTCGCCGTCGAGCTTGATGGGGTGGCCGGACAGCGGGCGGCGCGAAGCCAGCTCCGCGCTCAGCCGCTCGAAGCGTTCGGCGCGGCTCAACTCGCCGTAGGGAGTTCCGACGCCGATCCGGTCCACCAACTGCCCGACGGCGTCGTGGTGGTAGTCGGCATGCTCACGGATGTCGAGGGTCGCCAAGTGCAGCCCGAAGGAAGCGATCGCCCGGCGGACCCGGGCCAGGGCGCCGTCGGCCACGAGCACAGCCGAGTGCTTACGCAGCGAGGCTTCCAACAGCTCGAGCTCTGCCAGGAGTTCCGAGGTGGAAGCGTAGTCGCGGCCGGGTTCGTGGTGGCTGGATGCGGACACGCGGCGGCCCGTGTTGATGAGCTTGGCCTTGATGCAGGTCAGCTTGAGGCGGTAGGGCTCCTGCGCGTTCAGCTCCAGGATGCGCTTGTCCAGGCCGGGCAGGTTCTTGAGGTCGACGGCGATCGAGTCCAGGAGATCCTTTTCCGCGTCCACCAAGGCTGTGGAGTTGGAGAGGATGGAGATCAGTTCGTCGATCATCGAGATGCTGATCCGCACGGCGTGCTGGTTCTGCAGCTGCAGGATCTCTCGCGTGACCGAAGCGGTGACGTTCGGGTTGCCGTCGCGGTCTCCGCCGATCCAGGAACCGAAACGGATGGGGGCGTTGTGCGCTGGCAGCACGACGCCGTGCTCCCCCAGCAGCTCTGAAAGGTCCGTGAGCATTTCCGGCATGGCATCGGTCAGGATGCTGCTCAGGTAGTAGATGGCGTTGCGGGCCTCGTCCACGGGAGTGGGGCGGACCTGGCGCAGTTCATCGGTCTGCCACATCTGGTCGATGATCTCGGCGAGCTGGCGGTCCTGCCGACGGCGGGCGGCCGTGCCCTCAACGGTGGATTCGGCCAGGACGTCCGAGAGTTTACGGATCTTGTCCAGCACCGAACGCCGCGAGGCTTCGGTGGGGTGCGCGGTGAAAATAGGACGAACGTCCAGCTCATTGACGACGTCCTGCAGGGCTTTGGTTCCGGCCTCGTCGGCGATCTCGGCCACGGCTTTGGCCAACCAGCCGTCCTTTTCCTGACGGGTGCGCAGTCCACGGACGCGGTGCACTTGTTCGGCGGCGTTGGCGAGGTGGAAATAGAAGGCGAAGGCGCGGACCAGCTCGGTGGCTTCCTCAAGCGGCAATGAGGCGAGCAACTCACGGACCTGGGCGACGACGTCGTGCGCGCTCCACGGGCCTGTGGCATCGGCGCCGCCGCGGGCGGCTTCCTTGGATTCCTTGGTGAGCAGGCGCACCTGCTCGACGAGCTGGAGCAGCTCGGGGCCATGCTGGCGGACCAATGACTCTCCGAGAAGCGTGGAGACGCGGCGGACATCGGCCCGCAGTTCCGCGGCAAGGTCGGTGCTGAGATGTGCAGTGTCAACCATGAAAAATACCTTCTGGCGTTGGGTGTGGCCCGTACACTGCGCTGGATACTGTGAGCCGGATTACTAATATTTCCAAAGGAATCCTACCCGCAGCCCTGAGGCCGGTGGCAATCCGTCTCAAATGTTGTCGCGGGCTCCGCCTGCGCGCTCCGCCCGCCCGCTCCGGCCCAACTGACTAGCAGTTGTTGTCGTTATGAGCCGTCAAAACGACAACAACTGCTAGTCAGTTGGGTTCCGGGAATGGTGGCGACGGGTGCATGGTTAAGCCAACGAACACCGCCCCAAGCCGCTGGAGGAACCATGAGCGCAACAGCCCCCGCAAGCAACGCCCAGCTGGAACGCTGGCAACGTTTCCGCACCGGCCGCAACGCCGCCCTCGCTGCGGACCACGGCTGGCTGACCCTCACCTCTTTCCAGTGGCTCGAATCCGCACCCGCCGCCGTCGAGCTCGTCCCGGGGCTTTGGTCGACGGACGGCACGACGGCGACACTCACCGCGAGCGCGACCGACGGACTCACGCTCGTGGAGACGGGAGCTCCCGTGGACGGCACGATTTCAGCCACCCTCCAGGACGAGGAATCGCTCATGTGGGTGCAGTTCGGCGGCTCGGATGGCACGGAAGTGGTGGTGGAACTGGCCATGCGCGCGGACAAGTACGCCATCCGCACGAGGGACAACTCCTCGCCGGTGTTGACGGAGTTCGACGCCGTTCCCACCTTTGAATACAACCCGGACTGGGTGCTTGAAGGCCGCTTCGAGGCGTACCCCGAGCCCGTGGATGTGCCGATCGGGACAGCCAATCCTTTGGTGGATGGGGTGCACCGATCGGTAGGCGAGGTGGTTTTCCGGGCGCCTGGACTTCCCCACGAGATCCGCCTGCACGCCGAGGCCGAGAAGCTCGGAGCCCTCACGGTGACCTTCCACGACGAGACGAACGGCAACACCACGGACGAATGGCGCAAGCTGGCCGTCTCGCGCCCCCGGCCCGACGGTTCCGTGGTCCTCGACTTCAACCGCGCCATCAACTACCCGAGCGCCTTCACCCCATATGGCACATGCCCCATGCCTGTAGCGGGAAATTCGATCGACGTGGCGGTCGAGGCCGGGGAGAAACTGCCGGCCGGCCGGATCGTCTAAACGCAACCGCCTAAACGCAGCAAACCAAAGCCGTTACATCTCCCCTGGACTCAAGGTACACTCTTCTTGGAAAGCGCTTACCAAGCGGTCCTGAAACGACACCGACGTCAGCAGCCCCGCCTCCCGGGGACAGATGAGGAGAGCCATGGGCACCCTGTCCACGCCCGTCCCGGCAGAACGCAAACCGGCAGAACACAAACAGTCCGGCCATGAGCCCAGCAGGGTGGCCCTTATTGGGGTCCACGGCTTCGGCGCGCACCACCTGCAGAACCTCGAAAGGCTCCAGGCAAACGGCGTGGTGCGACTTGTTGCCGTGGCGGATCCGAATCCGCCCGCCCCCGGCGCCCTCCCGCCCGGAACCGCGGTATTCAGCAACTTGGACGAGCTCTTGGCGGGAACCCCCGCGTTGGACCTCGTCATTGTGGCCACCCCCATCCAGACGCACGCGCAACTCGCCCTCACGACGCTCCCCCACGCCGATCTGTACCTTGAGAAGCCTCCAGTCGCTTCCCTCGCCGACTTCAATCGCCTGCAGGAAGCCGCCACCGCAGCTGGCAGAATCGTCCAGGTCGGCTTCCAAAGCCTCGGATCCCGGGCCCTCCAGGCCATTGATGAACTCCTTGCGGCGGGAGAGATCGGCACGCTCCTGGGCATCTCGGCCACCGGGCGTTGGGTGCGTGACCGCGCCTATTACAAACGCTCACGATGGGCGGGTAAGCGCAGCCTTGACGGCGTCGACGTCGTCGATGGGGTGGCGACCAACCCCCTGGCCCACGCCATCGCCACAGCGCTGAGGATCGCCGGGGCGAAAACCGTGGACGATCTTGCGTCCGTGGATACGGACCTGTACCGCGCCAACGACATCGAAGCCGACGACACCTCCGTCATCCGGATCCGCACCGCAGCGGGCGTGCCCATCACGTGCGCGCTCACCCTCTGCGCCGCCGAGTCCGTGGAACCGTACATCACCCTGCAGGGCAGCGAAGGCACTGCAGTGTTCCATTACACCGAAGACCGCCTCACTGTCAGCTCTGCCGCCGGGAAGCGCGAAACCGTATACGGCCGGGTGGACCTCACCGAAGACCTGCTGGAGCATCGTCGCTCGACGCCGGGGCCCGCAACCGCGGCGCCGCTGATCAGTCCGCTCGCGGACAGCGGCGCCTTCATGCAGGTCCTCGAAGCCATCCGCACCGCGGAATCTCCGGCGCTGATACCGGAGCAGTACGTCACCTGGGAGGGCGAGGGCGACGCCGCCCGTCCCGTGGTCGACGGAATCGAAGACGCCCTGGAACGCGCGACGGCGGCGCACGCCACCTTCAGCGAACTCGGCTTGCCTTGGGCGCGGCCAGCCGTCGACGCCGGAAGGCCGGTTTTGAGCCTGCCCGACGGCGGCGAGCTTGGCGGCGCTGCCCTGTTGGCGACCGTGCAGAGCGGTACAGGCCTTGCCACGCGGCTCTCCCCGCGGCCCTATCTGCACCCGGTCCGTACACTGGCCGGAGTCCCCGTAACCGATCACCTGCCGGCAGACCACCCCTGGCACCTTGGCGCGGGATTCACCTTGCAGGATGTGAACGGGACCAATTTCTGGGGCGGCAAAACGTACATCCGCGCGTCGGGCCCTTACGAAGAACGGCAAGACCATGGGCGCATCATCGAGCGCTCCACAGTGTCCGGGCCCGGCTTGCTGGAGCAGGAATTGAGTTGGCAGGCATCGGACGGCGCCGAACTTCTCCGCGAACGCCGCACCACCGGCTCCCGGCAGCTCGACCGCCGCACCTGGCAACTGGAGCTAAGAACAGAACTGACCGCCGTCGTCGACTCCTCGCTGGGCAGCCCCGGCTCAAACGGCGCCCCCGGAAGCGGCTACGGCGGCTTTTTCTGGCGCTTGCCTGCGTGCGCCGAAGCTGAGGTCTTCACTGCCGAAGGTCGCGGCGAACCCGAAGTCCACGGCTCGGCGTCACCGTGGCTGGCTTGGGCAGCCGACTTCCCTGGAGGCCCCGCCACCCTGGTGTTCGCTGCCCCGGCTGAGGCGCCGGATCCTTGGTTCGTCCGGATGGCGGATTACCCCGCAGTGGGTTCGGCCCTCGCGTGGGACCGGCCAGTGGTGCTTGCCGCAGGCGACTCCTTGGTCCGCACGTTCACGGTGTGGATCGTCGACGCCAAGCTGTCTCCGGCCGAGGTTGCCGAGCTGATGGCCAACAGGGTCTCCGCCGGAGGCTAGGCACGCAGAAGGGCGGGGCACGCAACGTGCCCCGCCCTTTCAGACCCGCCCGCGCCGCGCCGTTAGGCGTACGGAAGCACGAGTTCCGCGTAGCGCTGCTTCATGGTTTCCAGGACTGAATCGCCGTCTGCGTCCCAGATGTCTTGGTTGAAGATTTCGACCTCGATGTCGCCCGTGTATCCGGCGTCGCGCACCCAGCTGCCGATCGTCGCGAAGTCGATCACGCCGTCGCCCATCATGCCGCGGGACAGCAGGGCGTCGGCGGCGATGGGGAGGTTGAAATCGCACACCTGGTAGGAGGCGATCCGGTTTTCCCGGCCGGCCCGCTGGATCTGCTGCTTCAGTTCCGGGTCCCACCACACGTGGAAGGTGTCGACGGCGACGCCCACCGCCTTCGCGTCGTAAGGCGAGGCGAGGTCGAGCGCTTGGCCCAGCGTCGAGATGAGGGCCCGGTCCGCTGCGTACATCGGGTGCAGGGGTTCGAGCACCAGCCGGACCCCGTGTTCGACGGCGAAGGGCACCAGGTCCTCGAGGCGGTCGGCCACGCGCTGGCGGGCCGCGACGACGTCCTTCTCTCCCGGGGCGAGTCCGCCGACCACCAGGAACAGCTCCTGCGTATCCAGGGCCACGGCTTCGAGGATGGCTGCCCGGTTGTCCGCCACAGCGGCGGCCTGCCCTTCGGCGTCGGCGGCTGTGAGGAAGCCTCCCCGGCAGAGGGAGGAAACGCGAAGTCCGGCGTCCTTGATCAGCTTGGCCGCTTTGTCCAGGCCGGTGTCGGCGACGATGTCCCGCCACGGGCCGATCGCCGGGATCCCGGCACGGACGCAACCGTCCACCGCCTCGGCGAGGGTCCATTTCTTGGTGGTGGCGCTGTTGAGTGACAATCTGGAAAAGTCGGACGGCCGCGAAAAGTCGTTCATGCGCTCACCCCGTTGATGCGGAGGTAATCGGACATGCGGAAGGCGGCCAACGCGGGATCGCTCAGGAGCCCGGCCTGGTCGGCGAGTTCGAAGGTGCGTGCCAGGTGGACCACGGAGCGCCCGGAATGCAGCCCGCCGACCATTTGGAATCCGGGCTGTTTGCCGTTGAGCCAGGACATGAAGGCGATCCCGGTCTTGTAGTAGAACGTGGGGGCGCTGAAGATGTGCTTGCCCAGTTCGCGGGTGGAGTCCAGGATGGCGCGCGCGTCCGCGGCGTCGCCGGCGTCGTACTTCTGCAAGGCGACCGAGGCGGCAGGGTAGATCGCGGCGAAGATGCCCAACAGCGCGTCCGAGTGGTGGGCGCCGTCGCCGTCGATCAGTTCCGGGTAGTTGAAATCGTCGCCGGTGTAGAGGCGGACGCCCTCCGGAAGGGCTGCACGCAGGGCAACTTCATGCGAAGCGTCGAGCAGCGAGACCTTCACTCCGTCCACCTTGTCCGCGTGGTCCCGGATCAGGCCAAGGAAGGTTTCCGTTGATTCGGCGACGTCGTCCGATCCCCAGTAGCCGGCCAGTGCGGGGTCGAACATGGTCCCGAGCCAGTGCAGGATGACGGGCTGGTCCACCTCACTGAGGAGCGTGGAGTAGACCTGCAGATAGTCCTCAGGGCTTGCTGCCACCTTGGCCAGCGCCCGCGACGCCATGATGATGACCTTCGGTCCCGCTTCGCTCACGACGGCGATCTGCTCGCGGTAGGCGTCCAGCACGGTATTGATTCCGGCGGGCCCCTCGGGGACAGAGTCCAGGTCCAGCTGGTCAGTTCCGGCACCGCAAGAGACGAGGTCCCTGACGGTCTTCCCGGCGGTAGCGGTGTTGCCGGATGCCACCACGGATGTCGCTTCGACCCCGGTTCGCTTGATGAGCTGCTGCGTGGCGGCCCAGTCCAGGCCCATGCCTCGCTGGGCGGTGTCCATGGCGTCGGCAACACCCAGGCCGTAGGACCACAGCTCGTGCCGGTACGCCATGGTGGCGTCCCAGTCCAAGCGCGCGGGGGCACCCGGGGTGTTGTCGGCCGTTGCTTCGGGGATCACGTGCGCCGCGGCGTAGGCACGCCGTGAGGTCAAGGGCGACGTCGGCCTGGCCCACGACGTTGCCGGCCGCACCTTGTAGAGGCGGGTCCCGCCGTCGTGGTTTGGAAGAAGGAGGGAAGTCATCAGAGCACGATCTCCGGGATGTCGATGGTGCGGCGCTCGGCCGAGGACTGCAGGCCGAGTTCTGCGAGCTGCACGCCGCGGGCGGCGGAAAGCAGGCCGAAGCGGTGCTCCCGGCCGGCGACGACGTCGCGCAGGAATTCTTCCCATTGCAGCTTGAAGCCGTTGTCCAGATCGGCGTTCGCGGGAACTTCCTGCCACTGGCTGCGGAAGGACTCCGTAACGGGCAGGTCCGGGTTCCAGACGGGCTTGGGGGTGTGGGCGCGCTGCTGCGCGACGCACTTGTTCAAGCCCGCGACGGCGGACCCGTGCGTGCCGTCGATCTGGAACTCCACGAGTTCGTCGCGGTAGACGCGGACCGCCCAGGAGGAGTTGATCTGTCCGACGACGTCGTCCCCGCCCGGGGTCTCGAGCTCAAAGATGCCGTAGGAGGCGTCGTCGGCCGTGGCCTTGTATTCCTTGCCGGATTCGTCCCATCGGGTCGGGATGTGGGTGGCGGTCTTGGCGTTGACGCTCTTGACCTTGCCGATGATGCCTTCAAGGACGTAGTTCCAGTGGCAGAACATGTCCGTTGTCATTCCGCCGCCGTCTTCCTTGCGGTAGTTCCAGGAAGGGCGCTGCGCCGCCTGGACGTCGCCTTCGAAGACCCAGTAGCCGAATTCGCCGCGGATCGAGAGGATCCGGCCGAAGAAGCCTTCGTCCACCAGGCGGCGCAGCTTGACCAGCCCCGGCAGGTACAGCTTGTCGTGCACCACGCCGGCCGTGACCCCGGATTCCTTGCCGATGCGGGCCAGCTCGATGGCCTCCTCCAGCGTCTCCGCCGTCGGCTTCTCGGTGAAAATGTGCTTTCCGGCGCGCATGGCCTTCTTCAGCGTCGCCGCGCGGAGGCTCGTCATCGACGCATCGAAAACGACGTCGACCGTGGGGTCGTTGATAACTGCGTCGAGGTCGGTGGACCACTCGGACACCTTGTGGAGTTCGGCGAGTTCGCGGATCTTCGCTTCGTTGCGGCCAACCAGGATCGGTTCGACCTGGACGCGGGTGCCGTCTGCCAAGGTGAAGCCCCCGGCGTCGCGGATGGGAAGGATGGAACGCAGCAGGTGCTGGCGGTAGCCCATCCGGCCAGTGATGCCGTTCATGGCGATCCTTATGGACTTTGTTGCTGTAACAGAATTGGTGCCCATGAGTCCTTCTTCAGATGGAAAGTAATGAGGTGGGAAAGCGCATTCCCAATGCATTCATGATGACACGCCGCCCCGGGTCTGGCAACCGCTTTCCCACTGCTAGTTGGGCCTGCAATAATCGGATGTTGCTGAAAGTGCCCGAGACTGAGGCTTTGAAGAGGAGTTGTCCGTGACTGCAAGCACGCTGTCCGAAGTGGCCAAACTGGCCGGCGTCTCCCCCGCCACAGCCTCCCGGGTACTCAATGGGTCCGCCAGGACGCCCGCGCCGGACATCGCCGAGCGCGTCCGCCAGGCGGCCGACACCCTCGGCTACATCGCGAACGCCCAGGCCCAGGCCCTGGCGAAATCCAGCACAGGCCTCATCGGCCTGATCGTGCACGATATCGCGGACCCCTATTTTTCCGCCATAGCGCAAGGCGTACAGGCCGCGGCACGGCAAGAGCGCCGCATGGTGCTGCTCGCCACCACCAATGGCACCCCCGCTGAGGAGAAGGAAGCCGTCGCCGCCTTCGCTGCACGGCGGGCCGAGTCGATCGTCATCGCAGGATCGCGTTCAACACGTTCCGAAGACGCCCGCGCGAACACCGAGCTAGCCGCCGAACTGGACCGCTACTGCCGCAACGGCGGGCGAGTGGGCGTCGTCGGGCAAGCGATCCTGGGCGTCGCCGAAACGGACAACTACCGCACCATCGCCGTCCCGAACGAACAACTTGCGCAGGATCTGGCGCGGGAGTTGGCGCGCACCCACAAAGGGCCGTTCGTCATCGTGGCAGGTCCAGAAGGGCTAACAACTTCGGATGAGCGCGTTATGGGATTCCAACGCGGCTTGTCCGACGCCGGCCAACCCGCCGCGGATGTTGTGCACGTCGCGTTCAACCGGAACGGCGGTTTCGACGCCGGCATTGAGCTTGCCTGGCGGATCAAGACCTCCGGCCAGTCGGCGCCGGAGCAGCGTTTGTGCATTTTCGCGAGCAACGATGTCATGGCCATCGGCGTGGCTGCCGCGTTGAGGGACCAGGGGCTCAGGATCCCCCACGACGCCAGCCTCGCAGGATTCGACGACATCCAATGGCTCCGGGACTTCCGGCCGGCGCTCTCCACCGTAAGCCTGCCACTCGAAGAAATCGGACGGCTTGCAACCATTGCGGCCCTTTCCGACGACGACGGCGGCGGTCCAGCCGCCGTCGCGGGCAGCGTCACCCTCCGCAAGAGCACGGGTTCGCCGTAGTTCCCCTGGCTCGCGGCCGCTCCATCGATGACGCGATCGCGCCGGGCCGAGCGTCTCTCGCCAGTGTGACCGACGCAACACCTTAACCTTGACAGCACGGCCGCGCGGGTGTCTCATGGAAAGCGCTTACCAGATGGGAAAGCGCATACCAAGCGGAAGTTCAGTCCGATTCTTGCAATGGCGCCGCACTCCTGCTGGAAACCACACCCAAAGACGGGAAGGCCCTTCCAGTGGCCCCAACGACTTGTCCAAAGGAGGACAATATGAAGATCGACGCGAGCAGGCAGCGAAGTTCAATCGAACCGCGACAGTCCAGCACCACGAGGAAAGCGGCAGCCAGCGGCTGGATCGGCAGCGCCCTTGAGTACTACGACTGGTTCATCTATGCACAGGCCGCCGCTCTGGTGTTTCCCGGCGTCTTCTTTCCTGCCGGAAACCCGACCGTGGCGCTGATCGCTTCCCTTGGCACATACGCCGTGGGCTACGTGGCCCGCCCCATCGGCGCATTCGTCCTGGGACAGTGGGGCGACAAGCATGGCCGTAAGAATGTCCTGGTCCTGGCGATGCTCATGATGGGCGCTTCGACCTTCGCCGTCGCATTATTGCCCACCTACGGCCAGGTCGGCGTCCTGGCACCCGTCCTGCTGGTTGCCGTTCGGCTCATCCAGGGCTTTGCAGTTGCAGGCGAACTGAGCGGTGCCAGCGCCATGATCGTGGAGCACGCACCCTTCGGCCGCCGGGGCTTCTACGCAAGCTTCGCGCTCCAGGGTACCCAGGCCGGTCAGATTATCGCGGCCGCGGTCTTCCTCCCGCTCTCTGCCATGCTCTCCAGTGAATCGTTCAAATCCTGGGGTTGGCGCATTCCGTTCCTCCTCAGCGCCCTTGTGGTGTTCGCCGGGTACATGATCCGCCGCCGGGTCGAAGAAACCCCCATCTTCACCGAAGAAAAGGCGCATCAAGAGATCCCGAAGATGCCGATCGTCCGCGTGCTGCGCGAAAGCGGTCTCGACGTGGTTCGCGCAATCTGCATGACCCTGGTCAACGTCGTCGGCGTCACCGTGGCAGTCTTCGGTGCCGCGTACGCCACCCAGCCGGGCTACGGCGTCGGTATGAGCACCACCGTCTACCTCTGGATCCCGGTCCTGGCCAACGTCGTCGCCCTGGCCCTCATCCCCTTGTTCGGAGATCTGTCGGACCGGTTCGGCCGCAGGCCGTTGATGATCTTCGGCTCATTGAGCTCCGGCGTGCTGGCCTACGCCTATCTGTACGCGGTCAGCCAGAACAACGTACTGCTCACGATCATCCTCTCGATCCTCATGTGGGGCACGCTCTACCAAGTCTGGAATGCAACGTTCGCCAGCTACTTCCAGGAACTCTTCCCCGCGCGCACCCGAGTCACGGGATTCGCCATCTCGCAGAACATCGGCCTTGTCATCACCGCGTTCCTTCCGAGTATCTTCGCGGCAATCGCCCCGCCAGGGTCCGCGAACGTACCGCTCATCATCGGGTCCATCTGCTTCGGAATCTGCATCATCGGAGCCGTGGCCGCCTGGTCGGCCCGGGAAACATACCGCATCCCCCTCAATCAGCTGGGCACCCCGGACGCGACGCCGGTTCCGCGCGAGGAATACCGCCAGTTCCGGGCCGGCACCCGGTAAGCTGCGCGATTTTGCGGCTCTTCGCCGCCCATGAATGAAACGATTCACAGAAGGTAGGAACCTCGATGCGCGTCTGCTTCCGCTCCTCGGTCAAACCCAGCCATATTCCGGAGTACCGGCGCCGCCACGCGGCCGTCTGGCCGGAGATGCTGCGTGAACTCAAGGCAGCCGGATGGAACAACTATTCGCTGTTCCTGGCTGACGACGGGCTGCTGGTGGGGTACGTGGAATGCGACGATTTCGATGCGGCCCGGACCCGCATGGCCCTGACTGACGTGAATGCCCGCTGGCAGGCGGAAATGGCGCTCCTGTTCGAAAACGACGCACAGGCACCCGACCAAGGATTCGTCCAGCTCACGGAAATCTTCAATCTCGAGGACCAGCTGTTCCGGGGTTGAGGCCTTGGGTTCCGAAAACCGGGGCTTGTTTCCCATCGCCGCGCTTCAAGCTCCGGCCTGGGAAACAAGCCCCGGAAGTGCTCTGCCCCTTGGAATTCCGGACAGCGGCCCAGTGTGGTACTTTCCGCAAGAACGAATTGGGGCTTGCCTAAGACTTCCGGGCATGTTTATTGGGGGCGTTGTGGTTTCTTTGAGTGCACGGATAAAGCGTGGAACTGCCAGTGTGGCAGCGACCGTGGGGATCCTACTGCTTTGGTCTGGCTTGGCGGCGCCCGCAGCAGAGGCGGATACAGCCTCGGCTCCGGCACCGACACCCTTAGCGCTCATGGGTACCACCTCGAAACCCACCGCCGAGGGCGCATTTATCCCGTTGGCTCCGGCGCGGTTCCTGGATACCCGAAACAGTGCTCCCGTGGGCCCTGATGGAACGGTGTCCTTCCAAGTTGGCGGGGTGAACGGGATTCCGGCCAATGCGGCGGCTGTTACTTTCAATCTCACAGTTACCGATCCCACGTCCTTCGGGTTTATTACCGCATATGCTTCCGGGACCAACCGACCTGACGCATCCAACGTGAACTTCGCCGGCGGCCAGACCGTTCCGAACTCCGTCACGGTCCCGGTAGGGGCCGACGGAAAGGTCACCCTGTTCAACCGCTCGTCGGGAACCACCCAATTGATCGCTGATGTCTCGGGCTACTACCTCCCTGGAGCGCCGACTGTGCCGGGCGCCTTCGTGCCTGTCGCACCCGTCAGGCTCTTGGAAACCCGGACCAGCGCTCCCGCGAGTCCGGACGGAACAGTGTCCTTCCAGGTCGGTGGGTTGGGTAGGATTCCGGCGACGGTCTCGGCAGTCACGTTCAATCTCACTGTTGTGAACCCGACGTCGTACGGGTTCATCACCGCCTACGCTTCCGGCACACCTCGCCCGAACTCCTCCAACGTCAACTTCGCAAAAGACCAGACAGTTCCGAACTCGGTCACCGTCCCCGTCGGCTCCGACGGAAAGGTCACCCTTTTCAACCGCTCGTCCGGCAGCACCCAACTGCTCGCCGACGTATCCGGCTACTACGTTGCCGGGACGCCGACTGTAGCAGGTGCATTTGTTCCCGTAGCGCCCACACGCTTCCTGGATACCCGCAACAGGGGTCCTGTGGGGGCTGACGGGGTGGTGTCTTTCCAGGCAGGTGGGGCGAATGGAGTTCCAGCCAACGTTGCGGCAGTTACTTTCAACCTCACTGTCACGGGCCCGACGTCGGTCGGGTTCATTACGGCGTACGCCTCAGGGACGGATCGGCCGGGTTCATCGAACGTGAACTTTTCGCCTGGGCAGACTGTTCCGAATTCCGTCACGGTCCCGGTCGGGGCCGACGGCAAGGTTACGCTCTACAACCGCGCGTGGGGCACCACCCAGCTAATTGCGGACGTCTCCGGCTACTACTACCTTCCCGGGGCATCTACGAGCTCCGTGGGCATCTGGGGCGACAATCGCTACGGGCAGCTTGGCAATGGCACCTATACGGACAGTCTTTCGGCGATCGGTGTTTCGGGATTGACCGATGTGGTCATGACTGCTCAAGGTCGCGCCAATAGGTATGCGTTGCGCGCTGACGGCACGGTTTGGGCTTGGGGTATCAACTACTGGGGTCAACTGGGCGACGGCACCACCGAGTACCGGAACACCCCGGTTCAAGTCGCGGGCCTGACAGGGGTGACCTCCATCGTCGCCAATACGGACAACGCCTATGCATTGTTGGCCGATGGGACGGTCCGGGCATGGGGAAACAACTACGACGGCCAGTTGGGAAACGGCACCCGCGGGTATAGTCCCACCACGGGCTACAACAGCGCCTTGTCCTTTAGCAGCACCCCGGTCCAGGTTGTTGGCCTGACGGGAGTTGCTTCCCTCAGCGCTACATTTAGTGCGACTTATGCGTTGTTGACCGACGGAACGGTCCGGGCTTGGGGCGAAAACAGTGACGGTGCGCTCGGGGATGGCACCACGATCAACAGGGACGCTCCGGTCAAAGTGTCCGGCCTCGCGCGCGTCGAATCACTTTCCACTTGCTGGGGGAACGTATATGCCCTTCTGACCGACGGAACGGTCCGTGCCTGGGGAAACAACCTGAGCAGCGAGCTTGGTTCCGGCAGTTCGGCACCGCAAAGCGCCATCCCCGTTCAGGTCGCCGGCCTTTCCGGCGTTGCCTCCCTCGCGGTTGACGGGGGACATGCCTATGCGCTCCTTACCGATGGCACGGTTCGCGCTTGGGGACTTCACGCCGGAGAACTGGGCGGCGGCCCGATCGGCCAAAACAGCAGCATCCCGGTTAGGGTCCCTGGTCTCACCGCGGTCGCTTCGATCTCGGTCAGCTACGGCACGAGCTATGCAGTGTTGGCTGACGGGACGGTCCGCGCCTGGGGCTACAACCCGAACGGGCAGGTTGGAAACGGGACCACCACCCATACCGCATCCCCCGCCCGAGTCACCGGCCTGAGCAGGGTCGCCTCGATCTCGTCGAACGGATTCAGCACGTACGCCCTTCTCACCGACGGGACCGTCCGGGCATGGGGCTACAACGGAGAAGGCCAGCTCTCCAATGGCACCAAGGTGAGCAGCAGCACTCCCGTGCAGGTCCAAGGGCTCACCAACGTGAGGCGACTCGCGATGTAGGCAGCCGGTTCCGCAAACCGGCGCGATACTCCGCCAAAAGCCCTCAAACGATCGCGGAAACCCCTGTCACGGCCCGGCCCACGATGAGCGAGTTGATCTCGAACGATCCTTCATAGGTGTAGATCGCCTCAGCATCGGCAAAGATCTTTGCCATCCGGTAGTCCGTCACGATGCCGTTCCCGCCCAGGATGGATCGGCCCATCGCCACGGTTTCGCGCATACGGGCGCTGCAGTACGCCTTGGCCAGCGCCACCTGGGCCATTTGGGCTCCGCCGTGCCGCACTCCCTTGCTGTCCGTGTAGATACCCTCCTGCAGCTGGGCGATCCGCACCATCATCCCCATGCTGGCCACGGCATTTCCGAGCATGTCTACCAATTGCTGCTGGATGAGTTGGAACTTCGCCAGCGGGCGGCCGAACTGCTGGCGGTCAAGCGCATACTGGCGGGCGACGTCGAACGCCGCCAACTGCTGTCCCACGGCCTGCCAGGCCACCATGAGCCGTGATCCGCGCAGCAGGTGGTTGGTGTCCGCGAAACTGTTGATCCCGGAAAAACGATCCGTCTCGGCAACCCGGACGTCCTTGAGGACAATGTCAGCGTTTTGCACCGTACGCAGGGCGATCTTGTTCTCGATCTTGGTGCGGGTCACGCCAGGCAGCGTGCCGTCCACGATGAAGCCGCGAATAGCTCCGTCGGCCTCGTCCCGGGCCCAGACCAGCATGTGGTCGCAGAACGTCCCGTTGCCGATCCAGCGCTTGGCGCCGTTCAGCACCCAGTAGTCGCCGCCGTCGTCGGCTCCCCCGGGGACCCGGCGGGCCACAGTCTGCAGGCCGCCGGCCACGTCGGATCCGTGATCCGGTTCCGTGAGCGCAAACGCACCAGTGGTCCGCAGATTGGAGGCGTCGTCGAGGTAGCGGTCCTGTTGATCCTTGGAGCCGAACTCGTACAGCGCCTCGATGAAAAGGTCGTGGTGGACCATGAAGAACGTGGCAATGGAGGTGTCCACGCGGGTCATTTCCGCGATCACGAGCCCTGCGAACAGGCTGCTGTAGCCGCGGTGCGTGGGGGTGCTCAGGCGAAGGGCCGCGAGCTTGGGCAGGATGTGCGCCGGGAACTCAGCTTTGTCCCACCAATCCTTGGCATACGGCGCGATTTCCGTGGCCAGGAATTGCCGGAGCTCGTTGAGCTTGCGCTGTTCCTGGACGCTGAGGAGGGACTCGAAATCGAAAAAGTCTGCCGAAGGCAAGGAAGGCAGCGAACCAGCCGGGTGTTCGACGGCGGCCGCGAGCTTGTGCGTCTGGCTCACTTCGGTGCCATCCGGATTGCGCCGTCGAGGCGGATGGTTTCGCCGTTGAGCATGGCATTCTCCACGATGTGCGCCACGAGGTTGGCGTACTCGGCGGGGCGGCCAAGACGCGCCGGGTGCGGCACCTGCTGGCCCAGGGAGAGCTGGGCGTCCTGGGGCAAGCCGGCCAGCATCGGGGTTTCGAAAATGCCTGGAGCAATGGCCATGACGCGCACCAGCGAGCGCGCAAATTCACGGGCCAGGGGCAACGTCATCGCGGCCACGGCCCCCTTGGACGCGGCATACGCAGGCTGTCCGATCTGGCCGTCGAAAGCCGCCACGGAGGCTGTGTTGATGATGACTCCGCGTTCCTCGCCACCGAGTTCGGTGGACGCAGGTTCGTTCCGGGCCATCGCGGCGGCAGCGAGGCGGATCACGTTGAAGGTCCCCACGAGGTTGATCTGGATGACCCTGTTGAAGTTCTCGAGCGGCAGCACACCGTCTTTGCCCAGTACTTTGCCCGGGGTTGCTACGCCAGCACAGTTGACCAGGATCCGGAGCGGGCCCAGCGCGACGGCAGCATCGACGGCGGCCTGCACCTGCTCTTCGTTCGTGACGTCGGCGGGGACGAACACGGCCCTGCCGTCGGCTCCCGCGGCATTGAGTTCGGCGGCGAGGGACTCGCCGGGAGATGAGTGGAGGTCAAGCAGCACTACCGACGCTCCGGCGTCGAGCAATCGCCTTGCGGTTGCGGCCCCCAAACCCGATGCCCCGCCGGTTATCAACGCAACTGCGCCCTTGATGTCCATCCATCCTCCTCGATGCAGAACCAAAATCCGTTAATGAATGTTAACTGAATCACTTTGATTGTGCACTGGTGAGGGGCCTGCGGCCAAGCGCGCGGCGTTAGGCTGTCACCATGTCCGCCGCCGACACCCCGCAAGGCACCCCCGGAACACCGGATTGGGCCGCGCGGGCCGACCACGCCGCACGCTCGGTGACCCGGCATTTCGGACGGCGCCTCCTCTTCCTTCCAGGAACCCATCTTGCGGCGTCGGTCCGGCCCTCCAGCCATTCTCCGTTTCAGTCGTGGAACTACTGGTGGCAGGCGCACTACGTCGATTGCCTCGTGGACGCGGGGTTGCGCGAACTGGCCTCGGGATCAAGGTTCGACGGCGGTGATCGCCCTAGTGCCGGCGAGCTCGCTTCACGCGTGGTCGCCAGCATCCGGCTGCGCAACTTCCTGCGCTACGTCAACAGCTACTACGACGACATGGCGTGGCTGGCCCTCGCCGTGCTGCGCTTGGATTCCTTGGCCGCGCGGGCGCAGAAGCCTGGCCGACGACGCAACGCCCGGTTGCAGAAAAGCCTCTCTCCGCAGTTCGAATCGGCTTCCACCCAACACATGGGCGGCGGCACCTTCTGGAGCACCAAGCGCGATTTCAAGAACACCCCGGCCACGGCGCCGGTGGCCTTGCACTTCGCCCGGACCGGTCATCCAGTGCGGGCACAGGGGCTCCTGGACTGGCTCGACGCCACGCTCTTCGAACCCGCGCGCGGCCTATACCTCGACGGCGCGTGGATCAAGGAGGGCAAGCTCGTCGTCGCCGAAGAGATCTACACCTACAACCAGGGTCCAGTGCTCGGCGCCTTGTTGGAACTCGGTGGAGACGCGAACCTGGCACGCGGCGCCGCCCTGGTGGGCTCGGTGGCCGAACATCTGACGGTCCGTGAGCCTGACACTCAGGGGAGGCTCGTTCTCCGCGGCGAGGGCACCGGCGACGGCGGGCTCTTCACCGGAATCCTCGTCCGCTACCTGGCGCTCGCCGCCGGAGACGTGCGGTTGCCCGCCCCCACCCGCGCTGCCGCGCGGCAATTGGTCCTCGATACCGCGGAGGCTCTGTGGGCGGGACGGACGGTGCGCACCGACGATGCCAACGAAGCTTCCGGAAAGGACGACGGCGGTTGGCTCGTCTTCTCGACGGAACCGCAGCGCCCGGCGGCCGAGACGTACGCGCCGGGCACCGCCGTCGAACTCTCCACCCAGCTGCAGGCGTGGATGGTGTTGGAAGCCGCCGCGCGCGTCCAATAATTGTCAGTGCCGGGGCCTAGTCTGGAGCTGTGAACCCGATCCCGAGCCCGATACCCGTCACTCTGGTCGGTGCGCCGCCGGAATGGTGGCAGATCGTTGGCGCGCTCAGCCCGCTCGCTGTCCTTGTCGCGGCGATGGTTGCCGCGATCGTAGGCCTCCTGTCCCTGCGGCAGAAGGCGCGCGCGGATGACAGGTCCGAGTGGTGGCGCCGCGCCCAATGGGCCCTCGACGCGTCCCTGTCCCGCAGCCGCTCCGAAGCCGAAATGGGTCAAAAAGCCATCGAAATTCTGGGCCACAGCGAACTCGCGTCACGGGAGGAACTCTCGCTCCTCAAAGTCGGCACTGAGGACGCGCTCCTGGCAGCCGCCACGGCGTCCGAACCCCGCGCCGTCGTCCCCTCACAGCGTCCTGCCTCGGTGGGCGCCGAGGACCGCAAGGTGCAGATCGCCGCTGCCAAGGCCAGGGTCTTGCTAGATAAGCGGCTCGGTGAGGACAGTCCAGGCTGGATCGTCGCTCTGTCCCGGGAGAAGTCCGAGTAGGTCCTACTCTGCCACCGCGGGCTTTTTCTTCTGCGGATACGGGGTCTCCTGCCTCGCCAACATCTCGACAAAGCCAGCAATCTTCCTGGCCCGCGTCTCCGCCTTCTTCACCGAGTTGGTGCGGTAGATCAGGGAATAGCGGTTGACCGCGGTCAGCACATCGAACATCGCCTGGGCTTCGGGAACCGCGGCGATGGCGGCAGCGAGGTCCTCGGGGACTTCCGCGTCCGCTTGGCCCACATAGGCAGCTTCCCAACGACCGTCGGCCTTGGCGCTGTCGACGGCGGCCCATCCGGCCGGAGTCATCTTGCCTTCAGTTTCCAAACGGGCAATGTGCCCCACGTTCCGCTTGGACCATGGGCTTTTGGGGCCGCGGCGGGTCATGCGCTGGTAGACGCTTTCGTCGTCGCGCCTTCTGCCTTGGCCGTCGATCCAGCCGAAGCAAAGCGCTTCATCCAAGGCCGCGGCGTAATCGAGTTCCGTCACGTTGCCGCCCTTCTTGTGCAGCACGAGCCACACGCCCGGGCTATCGGCGCCGTTCTTTTCGAGCCAGGACCGCCACTCGGCAGCATCTTTGACGATCAGTTCTTCAAGTTCAACAGCCATGGCCCCATTCTGGTGCCAGCTAGGCTGTGGCGAAAGCCCACTGACTTCACGCCCAACCCTCGCTCACCTATATGGGCCCTTACCCCGACGCTCGCTCACGTATATCGGCCTTTCCGGAAACGCTCGCTCAGATCATCTGAGCGAGGGATCCCGAGTTTGGCCACATACGTGAGCGAGCGTCGCCCGATTCGACGACATAAGTGAGCGAGCGTGCAGGAGTTTGGCTCGACGCAATCCTGGCTGTCTGATTCGTACGGCATGGAACAGCACGGGATGGGGTAGAACTTAACCATGAGTGTTCGTACCCCTGACCCGTACTCCGGCTGGCTTTCCGATGAAGACCTCTTCGAAGCCCGCGGCCGCCTCCCCATGGTTTACGTGGAGGCGGTTCCCGTCCGTCTGGATCCGCTCGGATTCGTCAACGAGGTAGGTACCCTTCTGCAAGGCGACGCTGACGGCACCATGGTCCGTTCCTTCGTGTCCGGCCGCGTGCTGTATCGCGAAACTATCCGGGCCGCGCTGTTGCGCCACATGGAAAAGGACCTCGGCCCGCTGGCCTTCCCGCAATTGCCCGTCAGTCCCGTGCCGTTCACGGTGGCCGAGTACTTCCCGGCACCGTCGCAGACCGGCTTCACGGACGACCGCCAACACGCCGTGTCCCTTGTTTACGTCATCCCCGTGACGGGCGAGTGCGAACCTCGCCAGGACGCCCTCGAGCTGACGTGGATGACTCCGCAGGAAATCCTCAGCGACGACGTCCAGCAGGAATTCAGCGGCGGCCGCGGCAATCTGGTGCGCCAGGCTCTGGCCTTCGCCGGCGTCGGACAGTAGCCCGCGCAGTTAGTAGCGGCAGCGCGGGTAATAGCCGCCTCCCCGATTTGCTCGGTGGGGTTTTATAGACTGTTGGGCGGACCCCAAGAGAACCAAAGGACTTCCGATGACTCACAGCCCAGCCGACCAGCAGTACCGTGAAAAGCAGGCTGGGGCCCTGCAAATCGGGGACTACCTGTTCCTCCCTGGTGATGGTCCCGCGGAGCAAATCACCCAGATTGAGCTCGAACACGACGATTTTGGCGTGCCCGCGCTCATCCTGGTGACCACGCTCGACGGCGGGAACGTGCGGATCGCGATCGGGTCCAGCGTTCCGGTGGGCGAAGCGACCGCCATCCCGGACGTCGCCGACACGCCGCTCGCCGAAGTTCCGGCCCCGCTCGGCGAAGAGCCGGCCCTGGAGCCGGATACTAGCGACGCGCCCGACGGCGGTACCTCCGACGGCGGCGACGCGCCCGCGGAAGCCGTTCCCGCCGTCGTCGTGCCTCCTTTGCCTGCGGTGGCACCGACTGTCAGCCGGCCGGCGGGGCCGGATCCCGCGCAGCTCGCCCTGATCCCCGAACCGACAGACTCTCCCGAGAACATCGTGGGCGCCGCTGGCGAAGCGCACCCCGGCCGGAATGGGGTCGCGGTGCTGAGCGAGCGCCTCGTGAAGGGCATCAATACGAAGTCGGGAAGCTGCCTGCGGGACCTGAGCGACCTGGCCCACGACCTTTTCATCGAGCTGCGGGATCCGGACCGCGCCCTCGCGGTGGCCGATATTCTCAATGTGCTCCCCTACGACGGAAACCGCGACCGGTGGATGTCCGTTGAACGTTCCCTCGCACTTTCCAGCTTCATTTGCCGTGAGCTCGGCCAAACGGAACGCGCGGCAGTCTACGATCAACTCCTGCAAGCCCCGGACACCGTGGAGACAGACCCGTTCAAGGCCCGGATCGCCGCCAAAGTCCGGCAGCGCGGGCTCAACGAACCGAACCTGTACGACAAGGAAATCTTCCGCTCCATCGACAACGGCAACCGCGATGCCGAGCGCGAATGGCGGCTGCTCCGGCTCGAAACCCTGCTGTTCCTCCGCTCGCACGGCGGCTCGAACACCCTGGGCGTGGGGGAACTCGATCACCGGATCGCGAACGAACTCGAGGCCGTGCGGGCGTAGGCGCTATCGGAGGATTTCGCAAGACCTGTCGCGTTCGCGCCAACGGCGGTAGATTCGGGCCATGACGAACAATCTGAGCGTTGTTGTTAATGCCGACGCGCAGCAAGTTTGGACTTCGCTGCGCGAACCGTCGCTCGTAGCTCAATGGCACGGCTGGGAGGCCGACGAACTCGGCGACGAAATCAACCAGATCTACTTCAGCACCGACGTGGTCGAGGGTCCCGACCACACAAGCCTCACTGTGAACGGCGGCGACGTCTTCGAGCTCACCCCGGTCAGCGGAGGCACCGAGGTCCGCGTGACGCGGGCGGCCCTGGACCATGATTCCGAATGGGCCGCGTGGGACGAAGACATCACCCAGGGCTGGCTGACGTTCCTGCACCAGCTCCGATTCGCCCTGGAACGCCATCCGCACGGGCACCGGCGCACGCATTTTGTCTCCCTGCCTGGCGGCAGCGGATCCGGGATCCAGAAACTTGGACTGGCCGACGTCCCGGCACCTGGCGAGGAATACTCGCTCACGCTTCCCACGGGCGAGGCCCTCTCCGGCAAGGTCTGGTTCCGGAGCAACCACCAGGTGGGCCTCACCGTCCACAGTTACGCGGAACATGGCGACGGGCTGCTGATTGTGGCTGACCAGCCGGTGATTCCGGAGAAGAGGCCCGACGGCGGCACGATCGTGATCGCTTCGACCTACGACCTGGGCGCGGCCAGCCTGGACTCGATCCGCTCCCACTGGGACAGCTGGAAGGCTGAGAACTACCCCACAGAGGTGCATTCGCACTGACGATTCACGCTCCGGGGCTGGCAGACTGTAACGGTGCCAGCCGATTCTTCCGTGCCCCATTCCGGGTCTAACTCCGAGTCCGATCCGTCCACGCTCGCAGCTGCCCAGCAGTCCGCGTTTTCCTTCGAGGTGGGTGCGCGGCTCAGCGAAACGCGCCCGCCGTCGTCGGGCTTCTTGAACGCCGACGGCGGCAGCCGTCACGACGGCGGCCAGCGCGGAGAGTTCCTGGGCCGCACCGGCACCATCACCACCCCGCACGGCCAGATCCAGACGCCCGCGTTCATCGCCGTCGGGACGAAAGCCACTGTCAAAGCCGTTCTGCCCGAATCCATGAAGGAGCTCGGCGCGCAGGCTTTGCTGGCCAACGCCTACCACCTGTATCTGCAGCCAGGGCCGGAGATCCTCGACGCGGCGGGCGGTCTTGGCGCCTTCATGAACTGGGACGGACCCACATTCACGGACTCGGGCGGATTCCAGGTGATGAGCCTCGGCTCGGGGTTCAAGAAGGTCATCGACATGACCTCCGTGGATGCGTCGGGCCCAGACGATGCCGTGGCCCCTGGCAAGGAGCGGCTGGCGCACGTGGATGAGGACGGCGTCTGGTTCAAGTCGCACTTGAACGGGGACAGGCACCGTTTCTCGCCGGAGATCTCCATGCGGGTGCAGCACCAGATCGGCGCAGACATTATGTTCGCCTTCGACGAGCTGACCACCCTGCAGAATTCCCGCGGCTACCAGGAGGAATCCCTGGAGCGCACACGTCGTTGGGCCGAGCGCTGCGTGGTGGAGCATGAGAGGCTGACGGCGGAGCGCGTGGGCAAGCCCTACCAAGCCCTGTTCGGCGTCATCCAGGGGGCGCAATACGAGGACCTCCGCCGCAGGGCCTGCCGGGATCTTGGTGGGATGCCCTTTGACGGTTTCGGCATCGGCGGTGCACTGGAGAAGGAGAACCTCGGCACCATTGTGCGTTGGTGCAACGAGGAACTTCCCGAGAACAAGCCCCGCCACCTCCTGGGCATCTCCGAGCCGGACGATATCTTCACGTCCATCGAAAACGGTGCCGACACCTTCGATTGCGTCTCCCCTACCCGCGTGGCCCGCAACTCGGCGTTTTATACTCCGTCCGGTCGGTTCAACCTTTCCGGAGCCCGCTACAAATCGGATTTCGGACCCTTGCAGGACGGTTGCGATTGCTACACCTGCGCCAACTATTCGCGCGCGTATATCCACCACCTGTACAAGGCCCATGAACTGCTCTCGCACACGCTCATCTCCATCCACAACGAGCGCTTCGTGGTGAAGATGGTGGACGACGCCCGCTTGGCCATCGAATCCGGGGACTTCTTCGAGTTCAAGGCCGAGACGTTGGGGCGGTACTACTCCTAGGGTCTCGGTCGCTTCCCGGGCAGGCGACCCGCCGTCGTCGTCGAGATCGCGCCAAGGGGCGCCTCAGGGGCGGTCGGCCGTCACCACGCCGATCACCAGCAGCACCACATTGAGCACGACGGCGGGCGTCACCAAAACCTCCGGCGCGTTGAACAGCATGCCCAAGGCCAAAGGCGCCAGGGCGAAGAGGCACAGCACGTAGCCCCGGATCCTGGTTCCAAGCATGGCGGGTCCGCTCCGCCCAAGCTGCATCAGGTACACGAGCTTGGTCAGGTCTTCCTGCTGGCGGAAGGCTCGTCGCAGCATCCCCGCGCCCAAACCGCCTCCCGCCGCCGCACCCAGGACGAGGAGCTCCACCCGGAAGCCGCCCGCCAGCACGAAAAATCCGGCAGCCGCCGTCGTCCACAAACCCATCAGCATGACCGGCAGCGCGACGTGGACCCAGCGCGAAGCTGTCCTCGAAATCGGGAGGAGGGCGTCGAGGCTGGGGGCCATGCGCAATTGCCAAAGGGGCCCTGCCGCCGCTGTGGACGAGAAGATCGCCGCGGCAAGCAGCACCGGAAGCAGGATGACGGGTGAATCGAACGTCCGGACCAGCCCGGTCAAGGGAACGACGGCGAGACCCAGGCCCCAGCGCCACAGCCGCCCGGGTTGCCGGGCGAGCACAGTTGCCTCCGCGTGGAAGAGCGCGCCTGCTGCGGTGCTGGGCGTGCCGGGGAGCTTGACCCGGCTCCGTTTGCCGCCGCTGGAAAGCGAGGCACTGAGTTCCCCGGTGTCCATGAGCGTCAGTGCAGCCTGAACATGTCCCCTCGCGGACCCGGCTTTGAGCAGCGATGTCGTGCGGACGCTGGAAAGCTTGTTCCGCATCCCGAGCGCCGCCGCAACCAAAGCGACAGCAGGGGCAACGGCGAAGATCCAGTTCCCCTGCAGCGTCCCGAACAGCATCGCGCCGAGTGCGGCCGAAGCAGCCGCCAACAGCCAGTTCATCGGCCTACCTTGCCCGGCCGCCGCCCGTGAACGCGTCTGGGCGAACGCGGCCAGCGCGAGAATAGCGGCACCTGTCAGTGCCCCTGCCAGGACCCGTCCGGCAAACACCATCGCGTTCGAACCGCTGATGACTGCTACCGGGATGGTGGCGAGGGCTCCGACGACGGCGGCAGCCGAGACTGCGCGACGCAATCCTCGGGCTAGAAGCGGCTCGCGGTCGATAGCCAGCGAGTACCACCAGTGCCGCTGATTCGCCGTGATGGCCAGTGGCCCGAGCCTGCCCGCCACCCAATAGGCCGCGAGGCCCAAGAGCCCGAACCCAACCACCAGGCCGTATTCAACGGGGACCACGCCGTAGCCGACCGAAATCAGGTGGCCGCCGAAGCCATGCTCCGCTGCGGCAGTGAGCCCGTTGAGGAGGCCAATCGCGTAAATCAGGCCGACGCCGAACGTCAGGAATTGGATGTACAGTTCGTTGAGCCTGGAGAGCAAGGACTGGCCCCGCGGGCGAATCACCTTTCGAGTGGCACGCTCGGGGTCGAAATCCACGAACTCCGGCTGCGCTACGGCAGCAGTGGACATGCTCACCGGCGAATCCTTGCCACAGCCTCGTCCGTACTGACCACGCGCGCACCGCCGTCGTCGACTATTACCGCCCGGGTGCACGCCGCTTGGGCGACGTCCGCATCGTGGGTGACCATGACGACGGCGGCACTCTTCTTGGCAGTCCGGGCGATCCGCTGCGCAAGCAGGCCGCGCATGCGGGTATCGAGCCGCTGTTCCGGTTCGTCCAGGACAAGCAGTTCGAAGGGCCGGATGAATGCCGAGGCGAGGAGGAGTTTGCGGCGCTGTCCGGAGGAAAGCTGATCGGGAAAGGCATCGGCGGCGGTTTGAAGCTCGAAGAAGCCGATCTCTTCCTCCACAGCCCCGTCGGGGTTGGCGAGGCCATGCCCACGGGCCACCAAGGAAAGGTGCTCACGGACCGTGAGTGAATCGAAGTAGGCATCCTCATCCAGCAGCACCGAGACCTTGCTGCGGAAGAGGGCCGAGCGGTCGTCCGGCATCAAGCCAAGAACGTGGGCATCGCCCTCAATGGCGGCCTGGGCGCCAATCATCGTGCGCAGCAGGGTGGACTTGCCGGCACCGTTTTCGCCCACCATCCCGAGCACTTGCCCGGAGAAAACCTCGACGTCGAGCGGCCCGCACACAGCATGCTCGCCATAGCCTGCAACAAGATTCTCGGCCGTCAGAACGGCGCTTCCCAGCTTCATCCTCTGAAACTACCGGACTTCCCTGCGGTTCCCCTGAGCCGACGGCCGGACGCCCGCTCACATAAATGCCGTCCCGGCCCGACGCCCGCTCACATAAATGCCGTCCCGGCCCGACGCCCGCTCACATAAATGCCATCCCGGCCCGACGCGCGCTCACATAAATGCCATCCTGGATTTCCTGCTCAGGCCCAGTAGCTGGGCTCGCGCTTCTTGATCCAGCCAATGACCAAGGACGTCACCGGCACGAGGATGTACTGGACGCCGACCTTGTACACGAAGCCAACCAGCACGTAGTTGACGAAGCTTCCGAAGTCCGTAATGCCAATGACCGACGCCGCGATGCTGCAGAAGATAAGCGTGTCCACGAATTCGCCGACCCCGGACGAGCCCATGAGCCGGGCCCAGAGAGTTCTCTCACCCGAACGGGCTTTCATCTTCACCAGGATCAGGGAGTTGATTGTCTGGCCGGCCAGGAATGCGAGAAGGGAAGCAAGGACGATCTGGGGAACCGGCCCCAGTGCGCCTTCGATGGCGGCCTGCTTGGCGTTGCCATAGTCGTCATTGAAACCCGGCAGCGCGATGATGATCCAGTAGCAGAGCGATGCGAACGCTGACAGCGCGAACGAGGTGATGATCGCTTTGCGGGCAACCTTGAATCCATAGATCTCGCTCATGACATCGCCAAGAATGTAGGCAAGCGGGAAGAGGAAGAATCCGCCATCGGTGATGATCGGACCGAAGACGACGCCTTTGGCAGCGCCAATATTGGACAGGATCAGCACGACGGCCATGCATGCCAGCATGATGCCAAAGTACGGGGAGCCTATCGACGCGAAGCGCGGCGCGGGTTTACTGAGGGTCTGGGATTCTGGTGCTGACGTCATAGCTTGTCCGTTCATAGTGGTTCGCGCAGGCGGCTGGAGTAAGCACGGCGCCCCGCTGTATTAGCACTGGTGGTGGACCCGCCTGCAAAACCGCGGAGCCTCCCCCATTCTCGCATCGGGGAATCGAGAATTGTCAGGCAAACTCGCCACCGCCGACGACGCGTGTCACCCCAGGTGAGCGAGCGTCCGGCCAAAACCCGACATAGGTGAGCGAGCGTCCGGCCCAAACCCGACATAGGTGAGCGAGCGTCCGGCCAAAACCCAACATAAGCGAGCGAGCGTCGGGGTCGCCCCGGACCCGTTCGACCCCCTCTGGCGGGGCGGCGCGGGGTACGGCAAGCTTGGTCGAAGACCAGCAGAGCGGCGGGATACGGAACGGAGCGAGGGACGCACATGGCAGCGAACTTTGACACGGTGGACGACTACATCGCGGCGCAACCCGGCGAGGTGCAACCCATCCTTCACGAGGTCCGACGGCGGGCCCTGGCAGCAGTGCCCGGAGCCGCGGACAGGATCAGTTACGGGATCCCCACCATCACGCTCGACGGCCACTATGTCGTGTATTTCGCGGCGTGGAAGCACCACATTTCCGTCTATCCAGTGCCCGACGGCGGCGAGGACTTCGAGCGCGAAATCGCCCCGTTCCGGGCGGCCAAGGGGACGTTGAAATTCCCCCTCGGGAAGCCTATGCCGTACGAGATCATCGAAGAGGTGGCGACGCTGCTGTCTGAGCGCGAGAGGCGACGGGGCGGGTACTGACAATCGGCCTGGGCAGGGGTACGGTACAGCCATGCGCCGCGATGAGCTCGAGCACGCCATCCGGGCCGCCACGGATGTCATCCACGGCGACCGGGTGATCGTGATCGGCAGCCAGTCAATTCTGGGATCGTTCACGGAGGACCAATTACCTGCCACGATCACCATGTCGGATGCCGTCGACATCGCGCCATTTTCCGACGACGACGCCGGCACGCTCGCGGACAGCATCGATTCTGCCCTTGGCGAGTGGTCGCCTTTCCACAAGGAGTTCGGGTTCTATGTCCAGGCGGCCGAAAGGGAGACCGCGGTGCTCCCCGACGACTGGGAGTACCGCCTGGTCGGCGTGCGCAATGAGCGGACCCGAAACAGCACCGGGCTTTGCCTGGACCCTTACGATCTCTGCGCGGCGAAGCTCATTGCTGCACGCCCCAAAGACCACGCGTTCGTTCTTGCACTCATCGAGTCATCCCTCATCGAGCGCGTCCGGCTCGTGGACAGAATCAGGCTGATAGACCCATCCGAGCCTCGACGGGATGCGGCTTTGTCTTGGGCCATGTCCGTTTGACCCGGCCCCGGCCGGCCCGAACCCGTCCGAAACCGAAGGAGCTAGGTAATGACCAAGGTAGTGGCGTTCATGTCGATGTCCCTCGACGGCTACGTGGCCGATCTCGAGGACGGCGTTGACGAGGTCTTCGACTGGTACTTCGCCGGCGACGTCGACGTCCCTACCTTCAATCCGGGCTTCACGTTCCATGTTTCCGAAGCGAGCGCTGAACACCTACGGGCTTTGATGGGCGAGGTAGGCGCGATGCTCACCGGGAGACGCACCTCCGACCGCGCCGACGCTTGGGGCGGCCAGCACCCGTTCGGCGTGCCCGCGTATGTGGTGACGCATCAGATGCCGGAGGGGTGGCCCCGCCCCGACACGGCGGTGCATTTCGTCACCGACGGACTGGAAAGCGCCGTCGCGCAGGCAAAGGCCGCTGCCGGCGACAAGATCGTCGGCATGCACGGGCCGGACACCATTCGGCAGTGCCTCGATGCCGGCCTGCTGGACGAAATCCGCGTCGATCTGGTTCCGCTGCTGCTCGGATCCGGTATCCGGATGTTCGACCGCGTTGGGAACGCGCCGCTCACTTTGGGCAACCCGACCGTCGTCGAGGGTGTGGGTGTCACGCACTTGAGCTACCCGGCCCTCAAGGAGTAGACCCCAAACGTGCCGCACGAAACTACCCCGAGTGCGCCTCCAGGAACGCGTACACCTCAGTCTCGTCGACGCCGGGGAACGCGCCCGGCGGCATGGCGGCCAGCAGGTGCGAGTGGGCGCGGGCGGACGGCCAGGCGTTGCCTGCCCAGGATGAAGCCAACGACGCCGGCGGGCGCTTGCAGCAGTTCGGGTCCGGGCACGTCGAGGTAGCCCGCGCCGTCGTCTCCCTCCCGCGGAACCACTTCACGTGCTGGTACGGAACACCGATGCTGAGCGAGAACTCTCCCGCCGCCGATCGCTCCGTGCGCGCCGTGCACCAGTAGGTGCCGGAGACGGTGTCGGTGTATTGGCTGTAGGCGCTGAACTTGTCCGGAACGTCGAACACGGCACGCGAAGTCCAGGCTTTGCACGCCGGTTGGCCCTCAATGGCGCCGGTATGGTCCTGGGGGAAGGCCACGCCGTCGTTCTCGTAGGCCTTGTAGATGATGCCGCTCTGGTGTGTCTTCTGGAAGTGGGTGGTGATGCCCAGGTGTTTCGTCGCGAGGTTGGTGAAGCGGTGTGCAGCGGTTTCGTAGGAGACGGCGAAGGCGTCGCGGATGTCCTCCACCGCGATCTCCTTGGCGGCCTTCGCCTTCTGCAGGAACTCCAGGGTGGCGTTCTCGGGCAGGAGGAGAGCCGCGGCGAAGTAGTTCGTCGCGACCCGCTGGGCCAGGAAGTCGCCGTAGTTCTTGGGTGTCTCGTGGCCCAGGACGTAGTGTCCCAGGGCCTGCAGGAGGACCGAGCGGGGATCGTGGTCCTGCCGTTGGCTCTGCGTGAGATAAATTCGGTGATTCTTTAGATCGGTCACTGAACGGGTGGAATGGGGCAGGTCACCCACGTGGTGGAGCGTGAATCCGAGGTGGTCCGCGATGTCCGCAATGACGTGCTGGCTCAAGGGCCCGGTCGTGTATCCAACGCCTTTGAGGACCTTCTGCGCCTCGGCCTCGTACTCCGGAAAATAGTTGCCGCGCTCGCGCATCATGGCACGCAGTTCGCCGTTCGCGCGGCGAGCCTCTTCCGGCGTCGCGACCTGCTCGTTGAGCTTGCGTTCAAGCTCCTGCAGGAGGCCCACTTGCGACTCGAGAACATCGAGTGGAAGCCGCGAGCTGACACGGATTTTCGGCAGGTTCAACGACTCGTACAGGGGCCCGCGCTGGTACCGTTCGAGCTCGATTTCCAAGGCCGCCCGGCGGCTGGGCGGTTCCGCTCCGAGCAGCTGTTCGATGCCGACATTCAGGGCCGCCGCGAGCTGCTTCAGCAGGCCAAGTTTGGGCTCGCGCTTGCCGTTCTCAATGAGGCTCAGCTGGCTCGGGGCGGTCCCGACGGCGGCACTCACGTCGTCGAGGGTCAGTCCGGCCTGCTTGCGCAGATACCGCACGCGGCGGCCCAGGCTGATGACGTCCAGTTCGGCGGTGGAAGCGGACGACGACGGCGGCGGTACTTCGCGGTTCCAGCTCACAGGTGACATTTCTTGAGGATACGCGAAGAAGTGCATTTCTTTCCATGGTTTTTATCTAGAAAGCCCCTTGAAAGTGCTGAAAAGTAATAACCACGAAGTCCCGGTCGATGTGAACTGCAATGGCGCAGCGAAGGTCGGCCGGGGCGACATGCACAGCAACACGCCACAGTAGCGTCAAAGGAGACAGAACAATGACCGCAGCATTTGAACCAGGGCAGCCCACCTCCGCTCAGCAGCAGGCCGCCGCACTGGAGCTCGAATGGGCTGCCGACCCGCGTTGGGAAGGCGTCACCCGCGATTACTCGGCCACCGACGTCGTCCGCCTCCGCGGCCGCGTCTCCGAAGAACACACCCTGGCCAGGCGCGGCTCCGAGAAGCTGTGGAAGCAGCTCACGGAAGAGGCTAAGACCGGCGGTTACACCAACGCCCTCGGTGCGCTGACCGGCAACCAGGCCGTGCAGCAGGTCAAGGCCGGGCTGCGGGCCATCTACCTTTCCGGATGGCAGGTCGCGGCCGACGCCAACAACTCCGGCCACACCTACCCGGACCAGTCGCTGTACCCGGCGAACTCGGTCCCCACGGTGGTCCGCCGCATCAACAACGCCCTGCTCCGCGCCGACCAGATCGAATTCTCCGAAGGCATCCAGACCGTCGAGGACTGGCTGGTCCCGATCGTCGCCGACGCCGAAGCCGGTTTCGGCGGCCCGCTGAACGCCTACGAACTCATGAAATCCATGATCCAGGCCGGCGCCGCAGGCGTGCACTGGGAAGACCAGCTCGCGTCCGAGAAGAAGTGCGGCCACCTCGGCGGCAAGGTGCTCATCCCCACCCAGCAGCACGTCCGGACCCTGAACGCCGCCCGCCTCGCGGCCGACGTCGCGGGCACCCCGTCGGTGATCATCGCCCGCACCGACGCCGAGGCAGCCACCCTGATCACCTCCGACGTCGACGAGCGCGACCAGGAATTCATCCTCCGCGAAGGGGGACAGCCGGTCCGTACCGCTGAGGGCTTCTACAAGGTCCGCAACGGCATCGAACCCTGCATCGCCCGCGCCAAGGCCTACGCCCCCTATTCGGACCTCATCTGGATGGAAACGGGCACCCCGGACCTCGAACTCGCCCGCAAGTTCGCCGAGTCCGTCAAGGCCGACTTCCCGGACCAGATGCTCTCCTACAACTGCTCCCCGTCGTTCAACTGGCGCAAGCACCTGGACGACGCAACCATCGCGAAGTTCCAGCGCGAACTCGGCGCCATGGGCTTCACCTTCCAGTTCATCACCCTGGCCGGCTTCCACGCCCTGAACTACTCGATGTTCGACCTCGCCCACGGCTACGCCCGCGAAGGCATGAGCGCCTACGTCGAACTCCAGGAAAAGGAATTCGCCTCCGAGTCCCGCGGCTACACCGCAACCAAGCACCAGCGCGAAGTCGGCACCGGCTACTTCGACGACATCGCAACTGCGCTCAACCCGAACGCATCCACCCTGGCCCTGGTGGGATCCACCGAAGAAGGCCAGTTCCACTAACCTCCCGACGGCGGGCCGCTGCCCCAGCGGTGCGGCCGACAAAGGCAATCCTCCGCGTGCTATTCCCCATCCCCGTCCTGTGGCCTCGCAAAGCTCGGCCGAGGACGGGGACAGGGCCCCTTTTACGCACGCTTCCGGATCACCTTCGCCGACCTTGCGGCGCTTGGCGACTGGCGCACGAGGCCGAAGAGTCCGGTATTGCGGCAGCCTGCGTAAAAGGGGCCCCGTTTCCGGGTCCGTCCTCGCTCAGCGAGGTCGGACCCGGAAACGGGGAATAGCAGGCAGAGCAATCCCGGTCCGAAGGCCGGAGCCAGCCACGCACCGTATCGAACCCAGCTAGGCCCGCCGTCGAACATTGCTTCTCTGAGGAGAGATTGAAATGAACAGCTTCACCGACAATTACACGATCAACGGCATCACGCTGACCGCCCAGCCCATTCACCGGCAGAACGAGGTTCTTACGCCGGACGCCCTGGAATTCGTGGCAGCCCTGCACCGCGCGACGGCGGAGCGCCGCCAGGAGCTGATGCAGGCAAGGCACGCCCGCCGCGGCCAGATCGCGAGCGGACAGGATCCCCGGTTCCTCCCGGAGACGGCGGAAATCCGGAATGATCCGACCTGGCGGGTCGCTCCTCCGGCACCCGGCCTCGAAGACCGCCGCGTGGAAATCACCGGGCCCGTGGACCGGAAGATGACCATCAACGCGCTCAACTCCGGCGCCAAGGTGTGGCTGGCCGACATGGAAGACTCCTCCACCCCCACGTGGCGCAACGTCATCCAGGGCCAGCTGAACCTCACCGATGCCCTGGAACGGCGCATCGACTTCACCTCACCGGAGGGCAAGGAATACAAGCTCCGTGCCGCCGAAGAACTGCCCACCATCGTGGTGCGGCCGCGCGGCTGGCACCTGCCGGAGAAGCACATGCTCATCGACGGGAAGCCCGTTGCCGGTGGCGTGGTCGACTTCGGCCTGTTCTTCTTCCACAACGCCCGCCGCCTGCTGGCACAGGGCAAGGGCCCGTACTTCTACCTGCCCAAGATCGAGAACCGCCTCGAGGCCCGGCTCTGGAACGACATCTTCATCCAGGCCCAGGACCTCCTCGGCATCCCGCAGGGCACCATCCGCGCCACCGTGCTGATCGAAACCATCACCGCGGCCTTCGAAATGGAGGAGATCCTGTACGAGCTGCGCGATCACGCCTCGGGCCTGAACGCCGGCCGCTGGGACTACATCTTCTCCGTGATCAAGAACTTCCGCACCCGCGGGCCCCGCTTCGTGCTCCCGGACCGCGCCCAGGTCTCCATGACCCAGCCCTTCATGCGCTCCTACACCGAGCAACTGGTCCGGGCGTGCCACCGGCGCGGCGCCATGGCGATCGGCGGCATGGCCGCAGCCGTTCCCAACCGCAAGGACGAAGCCGCCAACACGGCAGCGTTCGAAAAGGTCCGCGCGGACAAGACCCGCGAAGCCGGCGACGGCTTCGACGGCTCCTGGGTAGCCCACCCGGACCTGGTCCCGGTGTGCCGCGAAGTGTTCGACGCCGTACTCGGCGAGCGTCCGAACCAACTGGACCGCTCACGCGAGGACGTCACCCCCGACGACCGCGCCCTGATCGATGTCGCCTCCACCACGGGCACCATCACCGAGACCGGCATCCGGAACAACATCGAGGTGGGCATCCGCTACATCGAGTCCTGGCTGCGCGGCAACGGCGCCGTGGCCATCCACAACCTCATGGAGGACGCAGCCACGGCGGAGATCTCCCGTTCACAGCTCTGGCAGTGGATCTACTCGCACGCCATCACCGACACCGGCGAAGTCATCACCCGCGAATGGATCAACGACCTCCTGGACGAAGAGTTCGCCCGCCTGGAACGCTTCGACGACGACCGCTTCAACGATGCCCGCAGCATCTTCGAGGAAGTCACCCTGGCCGAGGAGTTCCCCACCTTCCTGACCATCCCGGCCTACGCCCGCTACCTCACGGAAGCCCGCGAGGAAGCCACCAAGGAAGAACTCGTCGCCGCTTGAACCCGTAGATAAAGCCCCCGCCGCTGGGCTGCCTGCACTCTTCGCAACAAGTGACCCCGATGGTCGGGGCGGCAGCCCAGCGACGGAACCCCTTCATCAACACGTGCGAACTGGCAGCAGATGACTTTGCCGCTTGGGAACGGTCATCTGCTGCCAGTTCGCGCGGGGTTAAGGGACGACGGCGGCGCGCACTTAGCGCTGCCGGGCCACCCAGCGCACCGAGAGGGTGGTGCAGATGCAGAATGCGGTGACCGATCCGAGGATCACCAGGAGCGGCACGGTCCAGCTGCCGGAGATGCCGTGCACGTAGCCGATGACGGTCGGAGCCAAGGCCGCGAAGCAGTAGCCGATCCCCTGCACGACGGCGGACATCTTGCCTGCCGAAGCTTGGTCGCGCGCGAACTTGATGATGGCGATGAAGATGACCGTGATGCCGCCGCCCTGCGCTACTCCACCGAGGGACGACCATAGCCACCACCAGCCCGGGGCCAGCAACAAGCCCAAGGGCACCGTGAGCCACAAGGCACCCAAGGTGGCCGCCACCGCCGTCGTACTGGCGAAACGGGCGAGCAGCGGCACGCCGAGGCCACCGACTATCGCGAAAATCTGGAAGAGCGATGATCCCGCGCCGGCTTGCGCGGTGCCCATGCCCAGCTCGTCGGCCAGGAAGCTCGGGAGCCACGCGGTCACGCCGTAGTACGAGAATGCCTGGCCAGCGAAGCCGAGCGTCAGGCCAACGGTCAGCCAGCCAACCCCGGAAGCCTTGCCGCCCGCTCGTGAGCCGCCGGCGGCGGGCACAGCAGCGGGAACGAAAGCTTGCCGGGCGCCGACTGTGGGAATCCAGAACAGGATGGCCGCGAGGGCCAGCAGGGCACTCGCGGCGAGGGCAAGACGCCATCCCACGAGTTCCGCGAGCGGGGCCGTGGCCACCGAAGTCAGGAAGGACCCGATGTTCAGCGCTGCTGTGTAGACACCCATGGCGGTTGCCTGGCGTCGCGGTGCGAAGTCCCGGCGGATGATGAGCGGCACGGCGATGTTGCCGATCGTGATGGCGAGGCCGATAAGGACCGTACCCACCATGACCGGAACACCGCCGCCGCTGGAGCGGATCACGACGCCGGCCAGCACACCCACAAGAGTGAGCATCACAGCGAATTCGGCGCCGAGCCTGCGTCCGGCCATAGAGGCCAGCGGGGCGGCGAGCGAGAAGCAAAGCACGGGAATGCCCGTCAGCAACCCGAGTTCCACGGGGGAAAATCCAAGATCCCGTTTGAGGGAATCCACCACCGGCGCCACCGCGACGAAGGGTCCCCGCATGTTGAGGGCGATGAGGCCTATGCACGCAAGGATCAGCCAACCTCGGGGGACCTTGGCGAGGAATGGACCGGTCATGGGGCGCACTGCAAGGCGGGGAAAGTAGGCATCACCTTCATTGCTATCACGCCTCCACGGCGCGAACTGGCAGGCGATGACCCCAAAATCCGGGCAAAGTCAATTGGTCGTAGCAACGCGGGGGTTTATGCCGCGTGTAGCAGCTGGTTCAGCCGGTTGCTTGGAGCGTGGCTTCAATCACTGCCGGAGACAAAACGTGCTGGGTAACCATCTGGCTCGCACCGAGGATCGCGGCCTGGTCGCCCGCCATCGAGATGCCGATGCGCAGGTGCGAGGTGGCCAAGGGAAGGGAACGCCGGTAGACAACTTCGCGGATCCCGGCCACGAGGTGCTCACCGGCCTCTCCCATGCTGCCGCCAATCACGATCATGGAGGGGTTGAGCAGATTGACCACTGTTGCCAGGACATCGCCAACGTCGCGTCCGGCCTGCCGGAGTGCCTGGATGGCCTGGAGGTTTCCCTCGGCCACGAGCCGCAGCACGTCCCCGCCGTTGCTGGCCGGGAGTCCTTGGGCGTGCAGCTGGCGGGCGACGGCGGGTCCCGAGGCGAGTGCCTCGAGGCAGCCGTAGTTCCCGCAGCGGCAGAGCACGTCGTCGCCGCGGGGAACCCGGACGTGGCCGAGGTCCCCGGCCGTGCCGTTGGCGCCGCGCTGCAGCTCGCCGCTGCTGATAATGCCCGCGCCGATGCCCGTGGCGATCTTGATGAAGAGCAAATTGTCGTGGTCCGGCCAATACGCTGTGCGTTCGCCCAGTGCCATGATGTTGACGTCGTTGTCCACGAGGACTGGAACCGGCAGCGAGCGCTGCATGTAACGGACCACGTCGAATCCGTCCCAGCCGGGCATGATCGGCGGTTTGATCGGCCTGCCGGTGTCGTGTTCCACCGGACCGGGCAACCCGATGCCGATCCCGGCGAGGTCGTCAAGGCTGCGGCCGGCTTCGGTGAGAAGCTCCCGTCCTTCCGCCACCACCCTGCCAAGCACCACCTCGGGACCGTCTGCGACTTCCTGCGCGAGGCGGCGCTCGGCCAGGACTGTTCCACCGAGATCGGTGACCGCAACGATTACGTGCGTCGCTCCGACGTCGACCGCCAAGACAACGCGGGCCGCAGGGTTGAAGGCAAAGCGCGACGGCGGCCTGCCGCCACTGGAGCTTGCCTCGCCGGCGGGACCCACGAGTCCGGAGTTCATGAGGGCGTCGATGCGCGAGGCGACGGTGGAACGGGCCAGCCCGGTGGTGATGGCGAGTTCGGCGCGGGTCCGTGCCTGGCCGTCGCGAAGAAGCTGAAACAGGTCTCCTGCACGCGAAAGGCTCCCGGCGTCCTGTACGGAGCCGTCCTTGCCCGGGGCTTTTTCGGGTGCTGAAGTCATGCATCAGTGATAGCACGATTGCTTATGGCTGTCACGCAGCAAAAAGATTGTCGAATGATCTTCAACTTTTGCTTGCTCATCGACAAAAGTCGTCGTAGGTTGTTTGTGAGAAGGGTCACGTAGCCCACAAAGCCACGCTGAAACTCAGAGACTCCGTTTACGAAGAGGTAACTGATCTTGTCCAGCCACTCACAGGCAACACCGTTGGGATCACCAGGCCCCCTCGGCGTCGGCATCCTTGGCGCCGGCCCGGTCACCCAAGCAATCCACCTTCCTTCCCTGGCCCGGCTCCGGAACATCCTGGAAGTCCGCCACATCATGGACGTCGACTCCGCGGTTGCCGAATCGGTCGCAGCACGCGTCGGCGCCAAACACAGCACCAGCATTGACGCACTCCTGGGCGATCCCGACGTCGACATCGTCGCCATCTGCAGCCCCCACCAGTTCCACGCGGACCAAGTGATCGCCGCGTGCCGCGCGGGAAAGAAGGCCGTCCTCTGCGAAAAGCCCTTCGCCATGAGCGGCGAGGAGGCTGCCCGGATTTCGGCGGTCAGCGCGGAAACCGGCGTGCCGATCATCGTGGGCGCCATGCACACCTTCGATCCGGGCTGGCTCGCAGCCGAAGCCAACTGGGGCGATCTCCCCGAGAACGTCCACACCATCCGTTCTTCCATCGTTCTCCCGCCCAATGCCCGGTTCGAAGATTTCGCCACCGAAATCATTACCCGGCCAGCCAGCGGCAACCCTGACTACAGCGATATCGAGGTCATCAAGAACTTCCTGCGGGGCGGCATCATGGGCCTCGCCATCCACGACCTTCCGCTCGTCCGCCGCTTCACGCCGGATTTCGAAGACCTCGAGGTGCTGCAGGCACGCCACGTGCGGCCCTTCGGCTACGTGATTTCGCTGCGTTCTGGAAGACCGGGCGCAGGTGACCGGATCATCGAACTCAGGGCAGCCATGAACAAGACATGGAAGCCGGAATGGGTCTTCGAAGCGATCTCGGACGACGCAGCCCTTCGCGTGGACTTCACTCCTTCCTATGTACAGGCGGGTTCCGCGGTCGCAACCATCACCCGCGGAACCACAAGTACCACCTACGGACCGTTCGAGCACAACGGCTACGAGGGCGAATGGCGCGAACTCGCCCAACTGGCCCTCGGAACCAAGCAACCGCCGTCGGCCGAAAGCCTCATCAATGACCTCACCTTCGCGATAGCCATTGCCGACGCCACGGTGGACCTCGCGGCGGCGGAGCACGCAAACAGCCATGCAGGAGCCCGCTCATGAGCACCCAGTACACGGTCACTGCTACCCCGCAGGCGGAAGAGAGCGGCTCCGTAGCACTCGCGGTGGCTTCTCTTCCAGCGAGCTTCGGCCCGGTAGCAGCCGGGGAGGCCGCACGGATTTCCGCCATCGACGGCGCCGCGGGCTGGACCACCGAGGCCATCAAGGCGATCGACGGCGGAGCGTCGGGCATCGTCGTCGTCAACCCGGTCCCGGAAAACACCGCCGCCCTGCTCGACGCCGCTGAAGCGTCCGGCGTCGCGGTGGTCCTGGACCAGCGCTGGGCATCCAGCCCGGGTCTCGCCGGAGCCGAAGACGCCGTCCGCACGGTAGCCGGCCGCGCCGCCATGCTGGACACCGTCGCGACGGCCGCGGCAGGAACGGATCCGGAACGGCTGCTCACCGAGCACCTCGCCGCCGTCGTACGCGTCACAGGGCAACTGGACGCGCTTCGCCTCTTGCGCCGCGGCGCGCACGGCTACGCGGTTTCCGGGCGGCTCGCCAACGGAGCTCCGGTTTCGCTCCAAGGCGTGCTGAGCAACTCCCGGGCCGCCGGCGTCGACTTCCGCCTGTATACCGACGACGGCGGTGTCAGCATTGCTGTCCCGGAACCGCTTGCCGCCTGGCCGGCAGAAGTCCGCGCTACCGGGCAACAGGGGGAAATCCTCCTGCCAACGCTTTACGAATCCGCCCACCGCACCACCTGGCGCCGGCTCAAGGAACACCTCGACGCCGGTACTCTCCCCTCCGATCTGGCTGGCTTTGCGCGGCTGACGGAATCCATCGCGCACCTCTCCTGAACCTGCACCTCTCCTTAAACACGCAACCAGCACCATCGAGCGCAACAGAGCACCAAGCAATCATTAGCCTTCTCGACGACGAGCCGGACCGCACCAAACGCGAAGACCACGCAGCGGTCCCGAAAGGAATCATCATGAATGTTCAGTCCAAAGCCAGCCGCAATTTCTCCCGCAGGGGTTTCCTCGGCCTCACGGCGGCAGCAGCGGCTGTCCCCCTGCTCGCAGCCTGCGGAGGCGGCTCCAGCTCAAGCTCCAGCGCCGGTGGCGCGATCAAGTTCTGGGACATGCCATGGGGCACCCCGGCCTACAATGACGCCGCCAAGAAGATTGCAGAGAGCTACGTACCCACAGGCAGCAACGGCAAGGCCAGCTACCAGATCATCCAGTGGAACAACTTCTATCAGACCTTCTCCTCGGCCATCGCGTCCAAGACCGGGCCTGCGGTATCCACCGGTGGCGGTTTCCAGGCCTTCCAGTTCGAGCAGCAGGGCCAGATCGCCTACGCTGACAAGGTCATCGAGGCGCTCAAGAAGAACGGTCAGTTCGACGACTTCCTGCCGGGCGTGCTGGAGCCCTTCAAGACGGACAAGGGCTACGTCGCCGTTCCGTGGCAGCTGGACATGCGCCCGCTGTGGTACCGCAAGTCCCTCTTCGACCAGGCCGGCGTGGCGGTTCCGACCGACTGGCCCAGCCTGCTCGAGGCAGGCAAGAAGCTCAAGTCCATCGGTGCGGTCGGCTTCGCTACGGGTTCCGGCGCGGGCAACAACATCGGCAACCACTTGATGATCATGATGATGATCAACAACGGCGGTGGCGTCTTCACCAAGGACGGCCAGCTGGACGTCATGAACGACCGCAACGTCGAAGCCATTGAATTCCTGCTCGAGCTGGTCTCCAACGGCGTCGTCGACCCCGCGGCGGTCAGCTACACCACGGACAACCTCGATGCGCAGTGGAAGAGCAAGAAGGCTGCCTTCGGCATGTATGTGCTGGGCCTGCCGCAGCGCGTGGGCGACACCTCCGGAGACCTCCTGGTGGCAAGCCCGATGGCCGGTCCGCACGGCGACAAAGCAGCGTTGGTGTTCCCGAACAACATCATGATGTACAAGAACACCCCCTCCCAGGAGTCTTCCGAGGCCTTCCTGACCTACTACCTGGGCCAGGTCAAGGAGCTGTGGCGCCAGAAGCTGATGAACGGACTGCCGGTCTTCAAGTCCATCACTGAACTTCCCGAGTTTGCCGGCGATCCCAACAACGTCAAGATCGTCAAGGAATACCAGCCCATCGCGAAGACCTTCGCCGCGCAAGGCACCTCTCTCAACGCCAACCTCGCTGTCCTGGACGGCGGCCAGGCACTCAACCAGTTCACCCAGACCATCCTGACCGGAAAGACCGACGCCAAGACTGCACTCACGGCCTTCAAGACCGGCCTCGAATCCGTCATCAAGAAGTAAAGCCGTCGCCATGTCAACCACCACAACACAGTCCGGCCTCGCCCGGGCCCGTCGGGGACTCGCTCCCGGCGGGTCCGGCGGCGGGTCCGTAAACCGCAAGAGCAAACTGTCGGGGCAGACCAAGCGGACGTTCTTCTGGCTCCTGTTGCCCTCGATCGTCCTGCTCATCCTGATCAACGGCTACCCGCTGATCTACGCCGGCGTGCAGGCAACCCACGACGGCTCCCTCATCGACACCGGCAACTTCGTCGGCGTCGACAACTTCGCCACCGTCCTGTCTTCGCCCGCCTTCTGGAAGGCCGCACAGTTCACGCTGTGGTTCACGATCGTGGGCGTCTTCGGCTCCTGGCTGGTGGGCCTGGGCCTGGCACTGCTCCTGCGCACCAAGATCCCGGCGGGCGGCACCTTCAAGGTCCTGCTCCTCCTGCCCTGGGTGGTGCCGATCGTCGTGTCCTCCACCGCTTGGAACTGGCTCGTCGCCACCCCGGACAGCCTCATCCCCTCCATCTTCCGCAACCTCGGACTCGGCACACCGCTGTTCCTGGCCGACCCGCACCTCGCCGCCGTCATGGTCATGGTCTTCAAGGTCTGGGTCAGCTTCCCCTTCATGATGATGATGATCTCCGCCGCCCTGGCCTCCGTGGACACCACCGTCTACGAGGCAGCCAGCATGGACGGCGCCAGCAAGTGGCAGCAGTTCACCCAGATCACCCTGCCGATGATCGCCCGCTCCACGTACATCAGCTGGATCCTGATGACGATCTTCTGCGTCAACGACTTCCCCACCATCTACCTGCTCACCGGCGGCGGCCCCGTCGACGCCACGACCTCCCTCGTGGTCCTGGCCTACCGCAGCGTCTTCCAGGACTTCCAGACCGGTCCCGGCGTCGCGATCGCCTTCCTTATGACCCTCACCCTCGTCGTCGTGTCGGTCTTCCTGTACCGCCAGATCCGAAAGTCGAGCGTCGAATAATGAGCGCAGTACTCCACGCCCACCCCGAATCCGGACCCGCACTCGGTGTCGCGGGACCCGAGAAATCGCGCCGCGTCCTCTCCGAAGCAGGCATGCGCGGACGCTGGTGGCGGTTCGTCCTGATCCTTGCCATTACTGCGATCGTCCTCGTCCCGATCATGGTCACCGTCATCCTGGCCCTCACCCCGGGTCCGAACAGCACCGCTACCGGCCTGACGCTGGAAAACATCACCGGTGTCTTCTCCAAGACCCTCGCCAGCACCTGGTTGACCAACAGCCTCGTCACCACGCTTTCCACGGTGATCGTCGCCGTCGCCGTGGCCGCACCCGCCGGGTACGTCCTCTCCCGCGGCCGCTCGAAAGCCGTCTCCGGCTACTCCCTGCTGCTGTTCGTTATGCAGTCGCTGCCGATCATCACCTCGGTGGTGCCGCTGTTCATCCTCTTCGCAGGCATGGGACTCGTGGACAACCTGCTCGGCCTGATCATCATCTACGTCGGCTCGACAATGACCGTGGCCACGTGGATGATGGCGGCATACTTCGATTCCATCCCGGTCAGCCTCGAGGAGGCCTCGTGGATCGACGGCTGCTCCGTGTTCGGATCGTTCACGAAGGTGGTGCTGCGCAATTCCCTGCCCGGCATCCTGTCCACCGCGATCTTCGCCTTCCTCCTGGCCTGGAACGACTATCTCGTCGCGATCGTGTTCCTGCGCTCCAACGAGATCTTTACCCTGCCGGTGGGCGTGCAATCCTTCTTCCAGCAGAACATGACCGACTGGTCCGGCGTCATGGCCCTCGCCGTCGTCATGATGCTCCCGCCCATCATCGTTTTCGCCACGCTGAACAAGTACTTCAGCGTCGGCGGCATCGGCGGATCCCTCGCCGGCCGATAACCGAACCCTTTTCACGCAACTGACAACGCAAAGGAAAACCATGTCTTACTCCATCCAGCTGTACACCCTGCGCAATGCCATCCAGGAAGACCTGCCGGGCACCATCAAGAAGGTTGCCGAGATCGGTTACACGCAGGTTGAACCTTACAATTTCGTGGCCACGGCGAAGGAGCTCGGCGCCGCGTTGAAGGAGAACGGCCTCACGGCCCCGTCCGGCCACGCGCCGCTGCTGAGCCAGGACCAGGACGAGATCTTCGCCGCCGCCAAGGAACTGGGCATCTCCACGGTCATCGACCCGTACCTGCCTGCCGAACACTGGCAGAACGCCGAAGACATCCAGGCCACCGCTGCCAAGCTCAACGCCGCAGCCAAGAAGGGCGCCGAATACGGCATCCGCGTCGGCTACCACAACCACGCCTGGGAACTGGAGTCCATCATCGAGGGCCAGACAGCCCTGGAGTACTTCGAAGGCCTCCTCGACCCGGAACTGGTCCTGGAAGTCGACACCTACTGGGCATCCGTCGGTGGCCAGAACCCGGTGGAACTGCTCGCCCGCCTCGGTGACCGCGTGAAATTCATCCACATCAAGGACGGCCCCGGCACCACCGACACCAAGGCCCAGCAGCCTGCCGGCCAGGGCACCATCCCGGTGCTCGACGTCGTTGCTGCCGCCACCTCCCTCGAAGTGGGCGTCGTCGAGTTCGACGACTACGCCGGCGACATCTTCGAAGGCATCGCGCAGAGCCTCGCCTTCCTCCAGAACAACGCAGCACAGGACGTGAACGCATGAGCGCCGCAACGCACCAGTCCACCCCGTCCGCCCGCCGGGGACCCGTTGGCGTCGCCGTCATCGGCGCGGGCAACATCAGCAAGGCCTACCTGGACAACCTGACGGTCTTCCCGGACCTGAAGGTCCACGTCATCGCGGACCTGTTCGAGGAAGCCGCGGAGGCACGGGCCAAGGAATACGGCATCCCCGAGTTCGGTTCGCCGGAGCTGGCGCTCAACCATCCCGACGTCGAGATCATCGTCAACCTAACCATCCCGGCCGCGCACGTCGAGGTGGCCACGGCCGCCGTGAACGCCGGCAAGCACGTCTGGACCGAGAAGCCGTTCTCCCTGGACCGCGAATCCGGGCTGGCCCTGTTGAAGACGGCCGACGCCGCGGGGATCCGCCTGGGCTGCGCACCGGACACCTTCCTGGGCGCCGGACTGCAGACCGCCCGAAGGATCATCGAACGCGGCGACATCGGCACCCCGCTGACCGCCCTGACCATGTTCCAGACCCCCGGCCCCGAATCCTGGCACCCGAACCCGTCCTTCCTCTTCGCCCACGGCGCAGGCCCGCTCTTCGACATGGGCCCGTACTATGTCACCGCCCTGGTCCAAGCGTTCGGCTCGGTCCGCAAGGTCGCCGCCGTCGGATCCAAAGCCAAGGACGTCCGCGTGGTCGGTTCCGGACCCAAGGCCGGCGAGGAATTCCCCGTCGAGGTCCCCACCCACGTCTCGGCCATGCTGCAGTTCGAAGGGGGCGCGTCCTCGCACAGTGTCTTCAGCTTCGAATCCCCCCGCCTGCGGATGGGCTTCGTGGAGATCACCGGCACCGAGGGCACCCTCGAGCTGCCGGATCCGAACTACTTCGACGGCGACCTCAAGCTCTGGCGCGCCGGGGCCGAGGAAGCGGAAATCATTCCCGCGACGGGACCGGCCAACGGCCGCGGGATGGGCGTGCTGGACATGGCCCGGTCCCTGCGCGCCGGTGTCCCGCACCGCGCCCAGGGAGCCCTGGCCTACCACGTGGTAGATACCCTGGTCTCCATTTCCGAGTCCGCCGAAACCGGCACCTTTGTAGGCGTCGACAGCTCCGCCGTGACCTCCCAGGCCCTCCCCGAGGACTGGGACCCGATGGCCGCCACCCTCTAGGAATCCCTCATGACCAGCTCCGCCCCTACCCCCACCACCCCCCAGAACGGCGAACCGGGCAAGACAACCCTGGGTGTTGCCGCGATCGGCTACGCGTTCATGGGCAAGGCCCATTCCAATGCGTGGCGGAACGTGGCCAGCTACTTCGACGTCCCGGCCTTCGAGCAGAAAGTGCTCGTGGGCCGGGACGCGGAACAGGTCGCCGAGGCCGCGGCCAGGTACGGGTGGAGCGAGTCCGCCACGGACTGGCGCCAGGTGATCGAACGCGATGACATCCATATCGTGGATATCTGCGCCCCGGGCTGGATGCACGCCGAAATCGCCATCGCGGCACTGGAAGCGGGCAAGCACGTGCTCGTGGAAAAACCCCTCGCGAACACCCTGGCCGAGGCCGAAGCGATGACCGACGCCGCGCGCGCCGCCCGCGCGCGCGGCATCCAGTCCATGATCGGCTTCAACTACCGCCGCGTCCCGGCCCTGGCCCTCGCGAAGGAGCTCATCGCGGAAGGCCGGCTCGGCACCGTCCGGCACGTCCGCGCCGCCTACCTGCAGGACTGGCTCGTGGACGCCGAATCCCCGATGACCTGGCGGCTGAACAAGGAAACCGCCGGATCCGGGGCACTGGGTGACATCGCCTCCCACGCCATCGACCAGGTCCTCTTCCTCCTCGGGGACACCGTCACCGAGGTCTCCGGCCGGCTGCACACTTTCGTGGACAGCCGCCCGGGCGCGGACGGACTGGAACACGTCACGGTCGACGACGCCGCCTGGGCCACGCTGACCCTCGCCTCCGGGGCGGTCGCCTCGGTGGAAGTCTCCCGCATGGCCACGGGCAAGAAGAACTCCCTCACGATGGAAATCTACGGCGACAAGGGCTCGCTCCTGTTCGACCTGGAATCCATCAACGAGCTCGGTTTCATGGACGCCACCGTGCCCGTCCGGGAGCAGGGCTTCCGCCGGATCCTGGTCAACGAACCCGACCACCCCTACATGGACGCCTGGTGGCCGCAAGGCCACGTGATCGGCTGGGAGCACACCTTCACCCACGAAATCCGTGACTTCCTTGTGGCCATCGACGCCGGGACGCCGCCCTCGCCGTCGTTCGAGGAAGGCCTCGCCGTCCAGCAGGTCCTGGCCGCCATCGAGGAATCCGCCGACGCCAAGTCCGCCATCATCCAGGTCGCCGGCCACTAATAGCCCTGGCCTGAAGCACGCCCCGAAACTTTTCCCAAGGAGAACCCATGCCCCGCCCGTACACCCTGTTCACCGGCCAGTGGGCCGACCTGCCCTTCGAGGATGTCGCCAAGCTCGCCTCCGGCTGGGGCTATGACGGCCTGGAAATCGCCGTGTCCGGGGACCACCTGGACGCCTGGCGCTGGGACGAACCCGGCTACGTCGAGTCCAAACTCGCCATCCTGGACAAATACAACCTCAAGGTCTGGGCCATCTCCAACCACCTCAAGGGCCAGGCCGTGTGCGATGACCCCATCGACTTCCGCCACCAGGCGATCGTCGGGGCCAAGGTCTGGGGCGACGGGGACCCCGAAGGCGTCCGCCAACGCGCCGCCGAGGAAATGAAACACACCGCCCGCCTCGCCAAAGCACTCGGGGTGGACACCGTCGTCGGGTTCACCGGCTCCTCCATCTGGCAGTACGTCGCGATGTTCCCGCCCGTCCCCGAGAAAGTCATCGAGGCCGGCTACCAAGACTTCGCCGACCGCTGGAACCCCATCCTGGACGTCTTCGACGAATGCGGCGTCCGCTTCGCCCACGAAGTCCACCCCTCCGAGATCGCCTACGACTACTGGACCACCGTCCGGACCCTGGAAGCGATCGGGCACCGGGAAGCGTTCGGCCTGAACTGGGACCCCTCGCACTTCATGTGGCAAGGCATCGATCCGGTCTCCTTCATCTGGGACTTCAAGGACCGGATCTACCACGTGGACTGCAAGGACACCAAGCTCCGCCCCACCGGCCGGAACACCGTCCTGGGCTCCCACCTGCCCTGGGGCGACCCCCGCCGCGGCTGGGACTTCGTCTCCGCCGGACGCGGCGACGTCCCCTGGGAATCGTCCTTCCGGGCCCTCGCCGCGATCGGCTACAACGGCCCGATCTCCGTGGAATGGGAGGACGCCGGCATGGACCGTCTCCACGGCGCCCCCGAAGCCCTCGCCGCCCTCAAGAAGTTCGACTTCCCGCCCTCCCAAACCAGCTTCGACGCCGCCTTCAGCCAGGACTAAGGGATGTCCGACGTGAGCAATGACGGGTTCGTCCCGCTGTTCGACGGCGTCAGCCTGGCCGGATGGCACGCCGCACCTCGGATCTACGGTTCGGTATATCCCGGCGGGCCGAGCGTCCTTGAGCATTTCGATAGCCTGGGACTTGAGCGCCCCGTGGAACCGGAGAAGCATCCTGCCCGCTGGAAGGTTGAAGACGGCGTGCTTGTCGGCGAGCAGGACGCCCCCGGGAGCGGCTACGGCGGCTACCTGGTCAGCGACCAGGCGTTCGGGGACTTCGAATTGCTCCTTGAGATGCGCCCCGATTGGCCTGCGGATACCGGCGTGATGATCCGGCGTCAACGGGACAGCTGGGAAGGGTTCCAGGTCCTCGTGGACCATCGCCCGTCCGGCGGAATCGGCGGCTTCTTCGGCAACGGACTGGCGAGTTTCTCGGCGGTTCCGTTCGCGATCGACGTCGTCCGCGACGACGCCGGCCGGCCCACCGGCCTTGTTGCCGACAACCCGGCCACCTCTGTGGAACCGGTCACGAAAGCGAAGCGCGACCGGCTCAGCTACGCGGCCGACGTCGACGATTTCCTGAAAGTCTGGCGCTGGGACGACTGGAACGAATTACGGATCCGCTGCGTGGGTGCCATGCCGGTCATCACCACCTGGATCAACGGCGTCAAGATCGCCGAACTCGATACCGCCACCCTGGAATCGCCCAATTACGACGCCGACGCGGTCTTCGAGGTGCTGGGCGACCGCGGGCACATCGCCCTCGAAGTCCACGACAACGACTCCATGTTCGGCGAAGCCCGCTGGGGTGTCGGGGCGCAATGCCGGTGGCGGAACATCCGGATCAAGGAACTCCCGGCCGGCTCCGGCGGGGGCTCACAGTGATACGGACCCTCCAACCCGGCCAGCGCTGCGAAGTATGGATCGCCTCTGTCAGCGGCACTTCCGAGCTCGTCTTTGCCACGGAAGATCTGCTGCTGGAGGCACCGAACTGGACGCTCGACGGCCGGGCCCTCATCCTCAACGGAGACGGTGCGCTGTGGCGGTTGGATCTTTCCGGGGAACTGGACACAGGCGGACTCGAAAAGATAGCTGTCACTGGCATTCCGGACCTCAATAACGACCACGTCCTCGCACCCGGTGGCGCCACCATTTACCTCTCGGCGAATGACGGCCACATCTACCGCGCGGCCCTCGACGGCGGGGAAGCCACCAGGATCACGGACGACGACGGGTGGTTCCATTTTCTGCACGGCGTCAGCCCCGACGGAAAGACGCTGGCCTACGTCGGAATTGAAGCCGGTGACTTCACGCAGCCGGGCCGGCTCATCACGATTCCTGCAGGGGGCGGCCAGACCACCGCGATCGACGTCGACGGCCACTGCGATGGTCCCGAGTATTCGCCCGATGGGGACTGGCTGTACTTCAATACCGAAGCCTTCACGGACCAGCCGGGCCACGCCCAGCTTGCCCGGGTGCGGACCAGCCACGCAAGCGGGCCGGAGCGCCTGCTTGAAAGCGACACCGTCGATTGGTTCCCGCACCTCTCACCCGACGGGCATCTGGCCAGCTACATCCGCTTCCCCGGCGGGACGGTGGGCCATCCCGCCGACTTGCCGGTCGACGTCGTCGTTGTTTCCACGAGTGACTGGGCGACGCCGTTCCACACCTGGCCCCTCTTCGGCGGCCAGGGAACCCTCAACGTCAACAGCTGGTCACCCGACTCGGAGCGGTTTGCTTTTGTTGCCTATCCCATCAATCTCTGAGAAGAGGCACCATGAATGACGTCCCCGCCCTTGAAGCATTGGAAGCGCTCAAACGCCAGGAAGAGGAGCTGGTTTTCACCTCGTTCGACCATGGAGACGCGTGGAGGCTCGGCTCGCGGCTCGCGGGCATGGCCCAGGCGGCCGGCCATGCGGTCGGCATCGACATCCGGCGCCCCGGGCTCATCCTTTTCCGCGCTGCGCTACCCGGGATCACACCGGACCAGGAATCGTGGATCGCCCGGAAATCGGCTCTCGTTTTGCGGATGGAAGCGAGCAGCGCACTCGTCGAAGCCCGGTTGTCCTCCGCCGGTATCGATCCGGTGGCCACGGGGTGGCTCGGCGCCGACTATGCCGTGACAGGGGGCTCGTTTCCCGTTCGGGTCCGCGGCGTCGGTGTGGTCGCGGCGGTCACTGCGTCAGGCCTTTCATCGCAGGAGGATCATGACCTGATTGTCGAAGGGATCCGCCAACATCTCGCAGCCTAACCAGGAACTCCTATCAAAAAATTGTTGAACAATTCCTCCGCGTGATGCATCATTGGGTGTAGGCCCCGATTGAGATCGGGATCACAAAGCCCGCCCAACGTTCCATGGAGGAACCATGTCCGCGACCACTTCGCCAAGTCCAACCAGGCGCAGCAAACCCTCGGCAGGCGCCATCAAAGCCTTCATTGCCAGCGTCACAGGCACCTCCCTGGAGTACTACGACTTCGCCATCTACTCGGTCGCCTCCGCGCTCGTCTTCCCCAAGATCTTCTTCCCCACGAACGACGAAACCACGGGCCTCCTGTTGTCCTTCTCGGCCTTCGCGGTGGGTTACCTCGCCCGGCCCATTGGCGGGGTTGTCTTCGGCCGGCTCGGGGACAAGATCGGACGCAAGAACGTCCTGGTCATCACCCTCATCCTCATTGGCGCGGCCACGGTCCTCATCGGCGCTTTGCCGGACTACCACACCATCGGCATCGGGGCCACGATCATCCTGGTGCTCCTTCGCTTGGCCCAGGGCATCGGCGTCGGCGGCGAATGGGGCGGCGCCGTGCTGCTGTCCAGCGAGTACGCAAATCCCAACAAGCGCGGATTCTGGTCTTCCGCAGCCCAAATCGGTCCGCCCGCCGGCAACCTGCTGGCCAATGGCGCCCTGGCCGTCCTCGCCGCCGTCATGAGCAACGGCGCCTTCATTGCATGGGGTTGGCGCGTCGCCTTCCTCAGCTCGGCCATCCTGGTTGCCTTTGGCCTGGTCATCCGGCTCAAACTCGAGGAAACCCCGGTGTTCAAGGCCATCGAGGCCACCGGCGAACGGCCCAAGGCTCCCATCAAGGAAGTCCTCACCACCCAGTTCCGCCCCCTGCTCGCCGCCGCTTTGTGCCGGATTTGCCCAGACGTGTTGTACGCCTTGTTCACCGTCTTTGTCGCGGTCTACGCCACTAAGGAACTCGGCATGACCACCGGCAATGTCCTGGGCGYAGTCCTGGTGGGCTCGGCCTTCCAACTGTTCCTGATCCCGGCCGCGGGAGCCGTCACGGACCGTTTCAACCGCCGGCTCGTCTACGGCATCACCGCCGCGGCCACAGCCGTGTACATTCCGCTGTTCTTCCTCATGATCCAGTCCCGTTCCGTCCTGGTGCTGACTGTCGGCGTCGTGATCGGCCTCGGACTGCACGCCTTCATGTACGGACCGCAGGCCGCCTTCATCACAGAGCAATTCCCGGCCCGGCTCCGCTATGCCGGCAGTTCCCTCGCCTACACGGTGGCCGGCGTCGTGGGTGGAGCGGTGGCACCGTTGATCTTCACGGCCCTCTACGCCGCTACCGGAAACTGGATCTTGATCGCCGCATACTTGCTCGTCACCGCCGTGGTCACCATCATCGGCCTCGCCTTGGGCCGGGATCCCGAGCCGGACGAGGACCTTCGCCTGCTTGCGGAAGCCAGCGCCTAAGCAGCCCGACGCCCCGCAACCGGAACGCCCCGGCTGGCCCCCGCCGTCGTACTCTTTCCTGAAACGCCCCTTAAGATCAGTCTTGAGGGGCGTTTCTGCGCCCGATTGCCAGGGAGGACCGCATGAGCCAGACCATCCGTGAAGCAACAGCGGACGACGCCGGACGGCTGGCGGAGCTTGCCGCCGTCACCTTTCCGCTCGCCTGCCCGCCGGGCTCCTCGCCCGAAGACATCGCCGCGCACCTGCGCAGGACGCTCAGTGCGGAGAAGTTCACGGAATACCTTGCCGATCCGGACGCCACCATCCTGGCCATCGACGCCGCCGGGGAACTCCGCGGCTACAGCATGCTCGTGGCCAGACCCACGAGCGATACCGACGTCGCTACAGCCCTGACGCTCACCCCCTCCACGGAACTGAGCAAGTGCTATGTGCATCCGGAACACCACGGCCTTGGCGCTGCCGCGGAGCTCATGAAGGCCACCTTGGACCGCGCTGCCGGCTCAGGTGCGGCCGGGGTGTGGCTAGGCGTCAACAGCCAGAACGCCAAAGCCATCCGCTTCTATGAGAAGAGCGGGTTCACGAAGGTCGGGACCAAGTCGTTCCGCCTGGGCGATACGGTGGAACACGATTTCGTGATGGAGCGGGCGGTCTAGGACACCTGGGACCCCTGAGCCGCCCGGTCTGCGACGCGCAAAATTCCCGGCGACACGCAAACAGTTTTACGCGGCCGGAATTCGCGTAGCGCCTGCCTGTATCTGCGTCGCACACCATTTAGCGCGTCGTGAACGCGCAGGCTGTGACCAGCCCAACAGGCCATTCCGGGAATGCCCGGCCTCCGCTTCCGGTTGTCGCCACCATGAAGATTGAGATCTGGTCAGACGTCGCTTGCCCCTGGTGCTACATCGGAAAGCGCCGGTTCGAAAGGGCCATCGCCGAATTCCCGCACCGCGATTCGGTCGAGATCCAGTGGCGCAGCTACCAGTTGGATCCGAGCATCCCGGAGCACTACGACGGCACGGAGCTCGATTACCTGAGCAAGCGCAAGGGCATGAACCCGGGGCAGGTCAGCCAGATGTTCGAGCACGTGGCGTTGCAGGCAAAGGGCGAGGGCCTCAACTACCGCTTCGACGACGTCGTGGTGGCCAACAGCTTCACGGCACACCGCCTCATTCACTTGGCGGCGGCTCACGGCAAGCAGGACGAAGCCAAGGAACTGCTCCTGAGCGGCCATTTCGAACACGGCAAGGACATCGGAAGCCAGGAATACCTGGCCGAACTCGGCAGCAACTTGGGCCTGCCCGAAGCCGAAATCGCAGAGTTGTTCAGCACCGACAAGTACGCGGAGGACGTCCGCGGCGACATCGCCGAAGCCCGGATGATCGGCGTCACTGGCGTGCCGTTCTTCGTCATCGACCGCAAGTACGGACTCTCCGGAGCCCAGCCCTCGGAGGTCTTCACCCAGGCCCTCACACAGGCATGGCAGGAAGCGAATCCGCTGGTCGCCGTCGGCAGCGCCGACGCCGAAACCTGCGGCCCGGACGGTTGCGCGATCTAGGATCCCCCGCGCGAACTGGCAGCTGATGACCAATGCACTCGATTTTGAGGTCACCTGCTGCCAGCTCGCGCCACGCCCACGCAACTTTGCTGACAGATCCCTGTAAAGTGTCTGTATGCCTAGGATTACGGCCGCCACCAATGCGGCGCAGCGCGCTGAAACCCGACGCCGGGTCCTGACAGCTTTCGGTGAACTGCTCTTCACCCATGGCCTGCCCGGCTTGACCATGACCGACGTCGCCCGGCACGCCGGAGTCGGCCGGACCGCGGTGTACAACTACTACGCCGACATGGAACAGCTCCTCATCGCGTACGCCCTGGACGAGACTGAGCGGTTTTTGGGCGACCTGCGTGAATCGCTAGCCGCACTGCAGAACCCGGTGGACCGCCTGGCCCTCTACGTGCGCGCCCAAGTGGAAGACCTCAGCCGCCGGCACCTCCCGCCGGGTCCTGCGATGGCGGCCGTCCTCTCCCCCGCTTCCTTCGCGAAACTGGCAGACCACGTGGGCGAACTCAACCTGCTGCTCCAGGACATCCTGCGCGACGGAATCGCCGCCGGCTACCTCCCGCCCACCGACGTCGGCCAGCTCGCCAGGCTCATCCACGGAACTCTTTCCTCCAGCGCGGCACGCGGCAATGCGGCGAACGGAACGGAGCTGGACGAGCTTGAAGAGCGGCTGGTCCAGACCGTGCGGTTTATCCAGTTGGGCGCAGGAGCAAGGTTCGACGACGACGGCCGGCCCGCGCGCTTGGCCTGACCCGGCCGCGGGGCTGGCCCTCTCCGCTGGAGGCCAACGCTAAGGCGTCGGCATCACAGGCAGCTTGGCGTTGTCCGCGATCCGCTGCTCAAGGCGGGGACAGCTGAGCTTGCCAGGGGTATTGTCCACGAGTTCCGGCGGCACGAGCGCCGAGAAGCCGGGCGCGAGGATAAGGTCCACAGAGGCATCCGTGCGTTGGTCTTGGAAGTAGTCGGTGCCCGCGATGTTCCTCTGGATGTTGAAAGCCGCCGCTTGGCCGCCCGATCCCGAAACAACCATGGCCGGGCCGTTGTAGCTGGTGGTGGAGTTATCGACCCTGCCAACGTTGTAGCCCCGGGCCTTCAACTGGTCCGCGACGTTCTTGGCCAGACCGGCCCTGCCGGCGGCGTTGTAGATATTCACGCTGATCTTGTTATTGGGCGTGTAGTCGAAAACAGTAGCGGGACATACCGCCGCCGGCGCCGGGCTTGCAACGGCGGAGGGGAATCGAATCACGCCGTTGATGACTGCCCAGGCGCCCACGAGTCCGGCAACCACCAGTCCGACCAGCAGCGCGAGCACGATCCCATGCAGGAGGCGGCGGCTGAACCACCCCGGGTGGCTCTCGGGTCCCGGAGCATCGGCAAAAGTTGCCCGAAGCTCCGGCCCTGTGACAACGCGATGACCGTGCAGACTCGTCGGGTCTTTCTGACGACCGGGACGTTTCCGGCGCTTCCTCGGATCCGCATTTTCGGGCACTGCCACCTGCTCCTCCGGGATTGTTTCGTTAACCATCTATCACCAGTACCCGGGCGTGGATGGCCGTGCGCTGGTGGAGCGCGGTGCGGACAGCACGGTGGAGTCCGTCTTCGAGGTACAGCAGGCCTTGGTACTGCACAACATGCGGGAAAAGGTCGCCGAAGAACGTTGAATCCTCAGCCAACAGTGCTTCCAGGTCAAGCGTGCGTTTGGTGGTGACAAGTTCGTCGAGCCGGACAGGACGGGGCGGCAGCGAGGCCCAGTCCTTGGGCGTGGAAAAACCATGGTCGGGGTACGGGCGTCCCTCGCCCACAGCTTTGAATATCACTTTGCAAGCCTAAAGAAGTAAGGCCTCCAAGGGAACTTGTGAGAAGTCGGTCACCAAGGTTGTGGCCAAAAGGTAACCGTTGACGGGCGGTGCGCGCTGAATCGTTGCCGCCTCCCGCCGTCGACCGTCACAGCGCTGCCGTCATCACGGCGGACTGACAGAATGGGATCATGACTGCTTCAATGCCAGGCACGCACCCGGCTGCTCCCGCCCTCGCACTCCTCCTCGACGTCGACGGCCCCGTCGCGAGTCCCGTGACGCGCGACGTGAAGCCGGAAATCATCGCCGACCTCGTGGGCTTGGCATCCGCAGGCATCCCCGTTATTTTCAACACCGGCCGCTCAGACGCTTTCATCCGCGAGCAGGTCATGGCACCCATGATCGCCGCCGGAATGCCTGCGGGAACGGTGGTCCACGCGATCTGCGAAAAGGGCGCTGTGTGGTTCAGCTACACCTCGGGCGGCCCAGGACCCATCCATGTGGATCATGACCTAGCTGTCCCGAAGGCCTACGGCGATGACGTCCGCCGCATGGTGGCAGAGGACTATGCGACGCACATGTTCTTCGATGAGACAAAGCGCGCCATGGTCTCAGTGGAACAGCATCTGGACGTTTCAAGCGACGACTACCTGGCCGAGCAGAAGCTCTTCGACGCCGATGCCTTGGAACTCATGGGCAGGCATGGGCTCTCCGCCGCGCTCCTGGACCACCACGCGCCAGAGTCCGACGACGCCGCCGACTACCGCCTGGATCCCACCATCATCTCCACCGACATCGAGTCCATCCGGCTCGGCAAGGATCTCGGCGCGAGCCGCGCGGTGGAGCTCCTCGCCGCCCAGGGCATCACCCCGCAGGCCTGGCGGACAGTGGGCGATTCGCGCACGGACTACGCCATGGCGGATTGGCTCCACCACAATGACCACAGCGTCAAGCACGTCGACGTCCGGCCCGCCGACGGCGTGCCAAACAAGCCCTACGATGTTCTTACAGCCACAGACCTCGGCCTGGGCGACGACGTCATTCACGACGACGCCGGAGGCGCATTCCTGCGCAGTTGGCGCGAAGCCTTGGTGGGCTAGGTCCACCAAGCCCGCGCGAACCACAACCTTTCGGAGAAAAGCCATCACAGACATGGACCAGCAAGCAATCTACTTCGGTAGCCCCCCGTCCGACGACGATGCGGTCGTTCCCGAACCGACGTCGCCCGCAGTCGAGGCGCGCCTCAAGCACCGTCCCGACGTCGTCCGCCATCGCGGCCGCTACAGCTTGCTGAACCAGAACCGCACTCCGCAGCAGGTGATGGTCGAAGACCTTCTCGTGATCCGCGCCGCGCTGGACGCGGCGGGGCTGGACTTCATCCTGGTCCGCGGCAACGACCACCGGCCCGTGATCGCCGTCGATTGGAAGCTCCGGAAGAAACTGCGCCAGGCTTTGGTCTCGGCTTTCCGGAACGAGCCGTTTTACTCCATGGCCGTCGACGCGCGGAAGAAATCCACGTTGCTGGTGGCCGACGGCGAGCTCTCGAACAACCGGAAGGCCAGGATCTTCCGGCTCTTCCGTCCCCGCGTGGAACCCGGGGGCGGGCTGACATACGGTCCATCGCTGGGCGTGCAACTGGAACTGTGGGAGTTCGACGGCGAACAACTCGTGTTGCCGGTGGAGAACTCCCTGACCCGGCGGACCATGCTACGCCAGGACGCTGTCCGGGGCACGGTGGAACGCCACGGGCTGAGCTGGCCGACCATCGAGAACATGTTCGCGGACCACGCGAGCGACATCGACTTCGACGTCGACATCGTCTTTTCATGGGTGGACGGAAACGATCCCGCATACATCGCGGCCCGCCGCGAGCAGATGAAAGACGCTGTGGTGGGCGAGGGCGACGCGCACGAAGCCCGTTTCCGCCAGATCAACGAACTCAAATATGCCCTGCGCTCCGTGTACATGTATGCGCCCTGGATTCGCCGGATCTACATCGCCACGGACTCTCCCGCGCCGGAGTGGCTGGCAGAGCACCCGAGCGTCAGGATCATGCGCAGCGAGGAGTTCTTCAAGGACCCCACAGTGCTGCCCACCCACAATTCCCAGGCCGTGGAATCCCAGTTGCACCACATTGATGGCCTTTCCGAGCATTTCCTGTATTCCAACGACGACATGTTCTTCGGCCGGCCCGTAGCACCGGACATGTTCTTCACTCCCGGCGGAATCACCAAGTTCATCGAAGCCTCCACCCGGATCGGATTGGGAGAGAACGACGCCGAGCGCAGCGGCTTCGAGAACGCGGCCCGCGTCAACAGGAAGCTTCTCTGGGAACGGTTCGGGCGCATCACCACGCGCCACTTGGAACACACTGCCGCGCCCCTCCGCCGCAGCGTAATCGCAGAGATGGAGCGGGAGTTTCCCGCCGAATTCGCCAAGACGGCGGCCAGCAGATTCCGTGCGGCGGACAACATCTCGGTGACCAACTCGTTTTACCACTACTACTCGTTGCTCACCGGCCGGGCAGTGACGCAGACGGCAGCCAAGGTCAGGTATGTGGACACAACCCTGTGGTCCGGGCTGCACTACCTGCCCACTTTGCTCGCCAAACGCAATGTGGACTTCTTCTGCCTCAACGATGGCAGCTTCCCCGAGGTGGCTGCCGACGAAAGGGCCGGACTCGTGACGGACTTCATGGAGAAGTACTTCCCGGTCAAGGCGCCGTGGGAGAAGTAAAGTAGCTGTGAATCTCCGCACCCGATCAACGAACAGACATGTCTATTGAACCCCCTCAGCCTTCCCCGTTGGTTCCTACGCTTTCTCGCAATATTCGCCATTCTTGGGCTCCTCACCTCGATCTGGGCACTGGCAAGCCCCCTTATGTCCGTGCCGGACGAACCAGCTCACACCGTGAAGGCAGGGGCCGTTGTTCGAGGGCAGTTGCGAGGGGAACCTGGCGCGAATCAAGGTGATCGGGCCCAGGTGCTCGTCCCTGCGTTCGTGGGAACGGTGGATGGACTCCAAACTTGCTTCGCTTGGAATCCGGCGGTGTCCGCCGGTTGCAGCCCTACGCTGTCAGATGACGTCTCAGAGCTGAAGGCATACACCAGCGCGGGAAACTACAACCCGATGTACTACGCGGTGGCTGGGCTTCCGAGCCTGTTCCTTACCGGCGCCAAGGCCATCTACGCCATGCGGATCGTTGGCGGTCTTCTCAGCGTTGCCTTCCTTGCTGTTGCCCTGACTGCTTTGGCGAGCCTTCAACGCTGGAAACTGCCATTGTTTGTCGGGTCGATAGCCGTGACCCCCATGGTTTTGTTCCTGTCCGGAGGGGTGAACCCCAATTCACTGGAAATCGCCGCGTCGATGGCTGTGTTCAGCGCACTGTGTTTGTCGTGGGAGAGAATCGCCTCCGGCGCTCATTGGCGGCTACCCCTTGCCGCTGCGGCGATTTCAGCTGCTGTCCTGGCCAACACCCGGGCTGCCTCACTTCTTTGGCTCGCCTTGGCCGTGGCGGCGTCACTCTTGATGTTCGGGCTTCGTCCGCTCGTTTCCGTGTTGCGTCTGCGATTTGTGCAGGCGATGGCATTCGTGGTCGCCGTCGCGTGCGGGCTCGCCGTGCTTTGGCTCAAGAGCGCGGATAGCCTGCAAAGCCTCATGGGCGCGGGGATCGAGACATCACCGGCCCGGATCGCCGCTATCATGCTGGACAAGACGTTCGATTTCGCGGCCGGTTACGTGTCCTACCTTGGTTGGCTGGATACTTTGGGGCCAAGCGGGGTGCTCACTGTCTGGGCGGCGCTGATCATCGGGGTGATCGTGGCAGCATTGTCCGTGCCCAGCCGTTCAGCGCGGCTGACCATCGCTTTCCTGGTGGCTGCGATCATCGTCCTCCCTCCGGTGCTACAGATTCCCCTTGCGAAGGAGGTAGGAATTATCTGGCAGGGTCGGTACATCCTGGCGCTTGTGGCCGTGATGATCACTGCATGCGGGGTTGCAATGCGCTCTTTCGATATCGACTTCCGCCGCACAGGACGACGGGCGCTATCGGTAGTGCTCGCTATCCTGGTATTTGGCCATTTCTACAGCTTTATCTATGGAATGCGCCGGTACGTCATTGGTCTCCATGACGAGTCCAACTGGCGGGACATGCTGACGGCGCCCCAGTGGCAGCCGCCGTTTGGATGGATTCCCCTTACTGTGGCCTACCTGGCTGTCTTGTTCGTGGGAGCCGTTCTTCTTTACCGCACCATGACGGCCCGGAATCCAGTAAGCCCGGCGCCGAGCACCACGCCAATGGAAGTCCGGGCATCGAACGTGTAGAGACCAGCTGCCCCTAGCGTCGGGTCATCTCCGGATGCTTCGCATCGGCCATGGAACCGCGTTCGTGCGTGGCTCGCTGGGGAATCCGGATGCCTGCTTGGGCGAGCCGCCGCCTCGTAGCTTCCGGGCTGACGTACTCACCGACAGTAGGCGATTTGCCCAGCGGCACCACCGAATGAACGATCGTCTGCTCGTAAACGTGGACCAGGTTGAATGCCTGGGCACCGTCCCGGCCTCGGGTGCCGCCCTGCGGAACATTGAGGTCCTGCGTGTAGCAGCTCGCGGAAGCCACCGATACCGGGACGCCCGCGAACATGGCCATGGTGGAGTAGTGCAGGTGGCCGCCCAGGATGGAACGGATATCCGAATTGCGTACGACGTCGGCCAGTGCCGCTTGGCCGCGCAGCTCCACCAGGATGGATAGGTCGAGGACGCTCGGGACCGGAGGGTGGTGGAGGGCAAGGATCGTTCCGTCCGGAGCCGGCGTCGCGAGCTCCGATTCCAACCAGTCGAGCTGGCTCTGGCTCAGCTCACCGTGATGGAAGCCGGGCACGGAGGTATCCAGCGTGATGATCCGCAGCCCGTTGACGAAGTAGCTGTGATCCACCGGAGCGTCATTGTCGCTCTGGTCGAAGAGGCCAGCACGGAAATTCGCCCGGTCGTCGTGGTTTCCCATCGCCCAGATCACCCGCGCTCCCATCTCTCGACAGGCAGGCTCGACGATCGACCGGAGTTTGGCGTAGGCGCCCGGCTCACCCTGATCGGCGAGGTCACCGGTGAAGATCACGGCGTCGGGACGGACCTTTGACGCGTGTACTTCCGAAAAGAGTTGCCTGAGATGGGCTTCGCTGTCGACGGCGCCGTAGAGGGGTTCCGGCCCACCCAACAGATGGGAGTCGCTAAGGTGCAGAAGTACGTGTCCTGGCCGCGGGTGCTCGGCCTCGATGAGCTCCATTACTACCTTCGGGTCGGTAGGAGACGGCGCCTCCAGTGTCTGCCCCAATAAACCCAATCCAACCAGACAAAAGGCTAACGCAGGGTAACTTACCGTCGGAATGTTGGAAAATTACTGGGGCTCCCCCTGCGATCCCCGCTCACTTTTAGGGCGATTTTCGACGACGCTCGCTCACCTTTAGCCACATTCCACCCGACGCTCGCTCACCAAAAATGAGCGAGCGTCCGCCCAAAAGACCACATAGGTGAGCGGGCGTCGGTGTTTTGGCGCCGGTTGGAAGCGAGCTCCGAAACAGACCCCCTTGACTCGAACCTGTGCCTCCCCTCACAATAAGCGAATGGCTTTCACTAAAGAAGAGACGGCGCTCGTGCCGTCCGCGACCGTCAGCGTTGACGGCGGATTGAAGAAGAACGCAATCGGCACACGCGACATTGTGTTCATGTTGGTGTCAGCGGCCGCTCCGCTGACCATCGTCGTCGGGATCGCCCCGCTCGCCCTCGCTGTGGGCGGCGTCGGTGCGCCCGCCATCTACATTGCCGCGGCTATCGGCCTGGGCCTGTTCGCCATCGGTTTCATGGCGCTCACCCGCCATGTCCGGTCCTACAGCGGCTTTTATGGCTACATCTCGAAAACCCTCGGCCGCGTGGTTGGCCTCGGCTCCGGCCTCACCGCCTGGATGAGCTACAACGGCCTGCAAATCGGCCTCTACGGACTACTGGGCATCCAAGCCAACCTCGCCGTCAAATCCTTCACCGGCGTGGAACTTCCCTGGTGGCTCTACGCGATCGTCTCAATCGGTGCCGTCTGGTACCTGGGCTGGCGCGGAATCGACGTCGGCGCCAGGGTCCTCGCCGTCCTGCTCACCCTCGAAACCCTGATCGTCGCCATCGTCGCCGCGTTCGTCCTGGCCCAAGGCGGCGCACACGGCATCAGCTTTGAATCATTCAGCCCGCAGGCCATCTTCTCCCCGCAGTTCGCCGCCGTCCTGGGCCTGGGTTTCTCCGCCTTCATGGGATTTGAATCCGGAGCCCTGTACCGGGAAGAGGCCCGCGACCCGGACCGCAGTGTCCCCCGTGCCACCTATATCTCCATCGCCTTCATCGGGGCGTTCTACGCCTTCGCCGTCTGGATCATCGTCCAGGCCTTCGGAGCGGACGCCGTCCAGGCCTTTGCCGCCGGCCACCTCGACGCCGGAGACACCGCCTACATCGCAGCGGGCAACTTCGCGGGCGGCTGGTGCGTGAACCTCATGAGCGTGTTGATCGTTACCAGCATCTTCGCGGCCCAGCTCTCCTTCCACAACACCATCAACCGCTACACGTTGTCCTTGAGCCGCGAGGGCATCTTCCCGAAGCGCTCGGGCCGGATCAGCCCTCGATATCGCACGCCGTCCGTGGCGGGCTTCGACCAGACCCTCCTCGCGCTCGCCCTCGTGATCGGCGCGGCCCTCTTCCAACTGGACCCCTTCACCCAGTTCCTGATCTGGACGAACACCCCGGGAGTGATCGGCGTCCTCCTCCTGCAGGCACTCACCGGCGTCGGGGTCGTGGTCTTCTTCACGCGACTCAAGGACCATGGCCTTCGCTGGTACGTCGTGCCTTCTGCCGTGGCAGCCACGATCATCATGTGCGTAGTCATCTACCTGATGGCCAACAATGCCCAACTGATCACCGGCCTTCCGGCCGGGGACCCCGTCAACACGACGCTCCTCGTTTTCGCACCGCTCTTGTTTGCCGCCGGAACCGTACTGGCCCTCGTGCTGCGCAAGGTCAACCCGGCCGCATACCGGCGGATCGGACACGCCGAGTGATCCCGGAGCCTAGTCTTGAGGGATGCAGACTCCGAGCAAAACCAGCCAGCTAGGACGGCCCCGGACACCGAGGCTCTCACGGAAGGCGATCGGCCGCGCGGCACTTGAGATGTTCGAAAAGGAAGAGAGCCTCTCGATCCCTCGGCTCGCGGAACGCCTGGGCGTCAGGCAGTCATCTTTCTACAAGCACGTCACGGGTCGGCAGGAGATCATCGAACTGGCCCGTGGCGCGCTCGTAGACAGAGCTCCGATGCCCGAGTTGCCGTCCGGCAGCCTCGACGACGTCATCCGCGAGATCTTCGACGCCCTCCGCAAGGCGTACAGCCTGGTACCGGCGCTCCTTCCCCTCCTGCTCACGCAGCCGGTGTCACACCCGGCAGCCTTGGAGCGCTACGACCAGTACGTCGAAGCGTTTGAGATCGCGGGGGCGCCACGGCATCTCATCATTCCCGCACTGGAAACCCTCGACAGCGCAGCGATCGGCGCGAGCCTCGACGCAATGACGATGGAATCCGCATGGAGCATCAACGAAGAGGAAGAAGGCACTTATCCCCATCTGTTCGCGGCAAAGAAGGCCGTGGCAGAGCACCCTGTGGACCGCTTCGCATTCCTGGCCGATGTCCTCTCGGCAGGATTGAAGGCAGCCATCGACGACGACTGATCCTCACCGGGCCGGCGTCGGAAACCCGAACACAACAAGGAGTTATATCTTGACCACGCCCGAGCCCATCGATCTCGTCATCTTCTCGTCCAGCATCCTCCACGGTGAGGCGCTGACTGAGACCGCCGGTTTCGTCGCCGTCTCGAATGGGAGGATTGCGCACGTCGGCCGCACCGACGGCGAGCAGACAGCCAACGCCGCCGCCGAATGGACGGCACGAGCCAAACAGGTGATCGACGTCGGCGAGGCAACAGTCTGCCCCGGCCTGATCGACGCCCACATCCATCCCATCCACGGCGCGGAAATCGCCCGCGGCCTTGACCTGGGCGGGATCACCGAGCTCGACGACGTCCGCGCCGCCCTCGTGCGATATGCCGCTTCCACGCCGCACGCCGTCGGCTCCGATTGGTTGTTCGCTTGGGGCCTCGACCCTGTCATTTTCGGGGATGCGGGTTTCAACAACTCCCTCTTCGACGGCATCCTCGACGACGAACTCGTGTTCATCACCCTGTTCGACGGCCATGCCTCGCTCGTCTCCGACGCCGCCCTCAAGCTCGCCGGGGTCACCGGAGCGGAGAAACTGCCGAGCACCGGCTATGTCGGCGTCGACCAGCTCGGCAAGCCCAACGGCATGCTCTACGAAATGGCCGCCCAGGAGCTCGTCCGCGGCGTCCTTCCCGAGCTCTCCTTCGAGCAGCGCGTCGACGGGCTGGAGAAACTCCTGCGTTCCATGGCCGAATCCGGGCTGGTGGCGGGCCAGATGCTGGACTTCGGCGCCCCGGACACCTTGGAGGTGCTGGAGGCCTTGGAGCGCCGAGGCGAGCTCGCCATCCGGCTGCGGATCTCCCCGTGGGTCATGCCCGGCGCCACGGAGGAAGACCTGAAGGCCATGCTCGCGATGCAGGGCAGGCACGGAAGGCGCTGGCACGTTCACGGCATCAAGCTCATGATGGATGGAACCATCGACAACGGCACGGCGTGGCTCTTTGAGCCCGACGCCCACGGAGAATCCCTCCACCCGCTCTGGCACGATCCTGAAGCCCTCGCCGCGGCCATGAAGTTCTTCCACGACCACCGGATCCCCACCACGACGCACGCCATCGGCGATCAGGCGGTGTCCTTCGTCGCCCGGACCATCGGGGCCCTTCCCAAGAACGGCACGGTCCACCGGATCGAGCACATCGAGTCCATCCCGGATTCGGTGTTGGCGGAAATCATCAATGCGGGCGCCGCTACCAGCCTGCAGCCGACGCATTGCGCCCTCTACAGCCGAGCTGACCACACGGACAACTGGTCCCGCAGGCTTGGCAGCGAACGGGCCAACCACGCGTGGCGGACCCGCGATCTCCGCGACGCCGGAGCCATCGTCGCACTCGGATCGGACTGGCCCATCGCTCCCTTCGACCCGCGGGCGATCATCGCCTCGGCCCAGACGCGCCGCCCGGCCGGCCGGCCCGACGTCGAACCCGTCCAACCCCGGCAGGCGCTGTCCGCGCGTGCCGCGCTCGAAGGTTACACGAGCCAATATTGGAGGTCTGTCGGTGAAGAGGGCGGAATCGTAGAGATCGGGGCACGCGCCGATCTGACCGTGGTCCGGCACAATCCTTTGACCACCGCGCCGGACGAATTCGCGCAGACGCCGGTGATCCTGACCGTTGTTGACGGTGAAGTCGTTGTCGACGGCCGTCAGGTGCTTACGGCGGGAGTCACTCTGGACTCCGTCCAGGGAGCCTAGGCGAGGGCCTCTTCGAGTGCCTCGATGAGCTCTTGGGAATCGGGCTCGACGGCGGACGGGAAGCGGGCGAGCACCGCGCCTTCGCGGCTCACGAGGAACTTTTCGAAGTTCCACTTCACCTTCTGCGGTTTGGAGCCGTCGTCCGTCCGGGTCAGCTCGGCGTACAGGGGGTGCTGTTGCTTGCCGCGGACCTTGGCCTTGCTCGCGAGCGGGAACGAGACGCCGAAATTGCGCTGGCAGAAGTCCGCGATCTCGGCGTCCGAACCCTGTTCCTGGCCGGCGAACTGGTTGCACGGCACGCCCAGAATCTCGAATCCACGGTCACGGTATTTGCCGTAGAGCTCCTCCAGTCCCGAGTACTGGCGCGTGAACCCACACTTCGAAGCCACGTTGACAACCAGTACGGCTTTGCCCTCGAAATGCCCGAAGTCGGCCTGGGAGCCGTCGTTGAACGTCAGGGGGATGCTGTAGAGCGGGGACATTGAATCGCTTCCTTACCACGGGGAACCTTGGCAAACTGCCGCCTTCGAGTCTACGCGCGGCAGGGCGCTTGGACAGGCTACAAGGAATGCGACGACTTACGGCTTGGGGGACGCCGTTTTGGTAGTTGCCGTGACCGACGGCGTGGGGCTACTGGGCGCCGACGGCGTGGGCTGGGTGGGTGCCGGCGGCGTGGGCTGGGTGGGTGCCGGCGGCGTGGGCACGGACTGGGTCACGCTCGGCACCGGAACGGGAAGGCTCGACGTCGGCGCCACCGGCGGCGGTACGGTCACGGTAGGCGGGACTACCGTTGTCGGCCCCTGCGTCACCGTGGGCGGTTGCGTCCCGGTAGGAGCCTGCGTCAAGGTAGGGCTCGGGGTGCCGCTCGGTGTCTTGCTTGGCGTGGGAGTGCCGCTCGGAGTCGGTGTTGGCGTCCCGGTCGGGGTGCCAGTCGGCGTCCCGGTCGGGCTCGGCGTCGGGCTCGGCGTCGGGCTCGGAGTCGGCGTCCCGCTGGGTGACGCTGTCGGACTCGGCGTCGGGCTCGCAGTCGGCGTCCCGCTGGGTGACGCCGTCGGGCTGCCGCTGGGTGACGCCGTCGGTGTCGCGGTCGGCACCACCTTCGCTTCCTGCACCCCGCCGGTCACCGCTTCCCTTGAGGGTACGGCTCCCGGGTCGGTCGGCACGGCCCCGGGGATGGACCAGACAGACCCGGCCGAGGTCGCGGTGGCGGAACCTGGCTGGTAGCTGACCATCGGGATGTCGCCGAGGGGATCCACCTGCTTGGTGGGCAGGAACGTCCAGTTCATCGGGTTGGTATAGACACCGTTGAGGATCGTCTCGAAGTGCAAGTGGCAACCGGTCGAGGAACCCGTGGTTCCCACCCTGGCAATGACTTCGCCCACACGGACCGATTGCCCCTTGGTCACTGCAATGCCCTGCAGGTGGTTGTACGTGGTGACAAGGCCGTTGCCGTGATCGATTTCCACGCGATTGCCGCCGCCCCAGGGGTGCCAACCCACGGCCCGGACCACGCCGGAGTCGGCTGCGTAGACCAGCGTGCCGCAAGCCGCGGCGAAATCCTGGCCCCAGTGGAACTCGCCCGGCAATCCGGTGAACGGATCGATCCTCAACCCGAAGGGAGAGCTCGGAAGCAGCATTTCGAGCGGCGCGTAGAGTTTCCCGGCAGGCGGCCGGTCGAGGGAACTCGACGAGACATTGAGAGTGCCAACGCCGTTCTTGTCGAGGGTTTGGACCGGGGAGCGTTCAAAAGACACCGTGGCTTTGTCACCTGCCTGGACCGGGGCCGACGGCGGGCTTGGGGGCACGGTCTCCTGGGCGCTCGAGGTGGCACCATCGGTGGGCAGCATTCCGGGTTCGACTTGGCCAGTGGCCAGGGATCCATCGCTTGCCGCTCCGCCCAAACCCGGGCCCTGGAAACCGAAAGCGAGGATTACCACGACAGCGAGGAAGCACGCCGAGAGGACCCGGCCGAATTTTCTTGTGAGCACCAGGTCGACGACCTGGCCAGACTCATGATGCTTTCCCACAGCGGCTCCTGAGACGGGCGCTCATCCCCAGTACGGGCGCGCTTGTCCCATTGTGGCCGTTGCGAAATCGAATGGGAACACTCGACTTCATACTTGGCCGGTCCGCGAAACACTCGCCGGACCGTGGCGGGCTACTCGCCGAGGTTCGCTTTAAGCAGGGCGCGGTGCTCGACGGCGGCATCCGAATGCAGCGTGCGCCCGGCGTCGGTCAGTTCGAGGTACAGCGAGCGGCGGTCATCCGCGCAGGTCACGCGGGACACGAGTCCGGCTTTCTCCAAGCGGTCAACAACCTTGGAGACAGCGCTCTGGGTCATGGGAGTCCGCTCGCCCAGCGCCTTCATTCGGCAGGCAGAGTCAACACTTTCGGCAACAAGATCGAGGATTTCGAACTCGTTCAGGCCGATGTCGAACTTGGCTTCGAGGGCGCGGTCGATCGCGGCCGCGGTGCGGAAGTACGAGTTCTGGATGCTGCGCCATTGCTCAACCAGCTGGCGATCCTGCGTTGTTGCCATGGCCCGATTCTAGTCGAAACCCCAAATAAAGTCCACGTCATAAGATTCCTAGTCATATTCCTTGTCATTGAATGACGCGTCATATAGATTGATCTGCATGACTTCACCAAGCACCCTCACTAGATCTGCCGAGCAGCTCCATACAGCCGTCCGCTGGACCCGGGCCCAGTGGCTGCTGCTGATGGTGGTGTGCACCGTTCTGGCCCTCGACGGCCTGGACGTTTCCATGGTGGGCGTAGCCCTTCCCTCCATCGGCCACGAACTCCACCTCGGAACCGATTCCCTGCAGTGGATCGTTTCCGCCTACGTCCTGGGGTACGGGAGCCTGTTGCTCCTGGGCGGGCGGCTCGCCGACCTGCTGGGCCGGCGTCGGATCTTCCTGATCGCCTTAACCGTGTTCGCTGCGGCTTCGCTCCTCGGCGGCCTCGTGAACGATCCCACCCTCTTGATCGCAACGCGCTTCGTCAAGGGCCTGGCCGCGGCATTCACTGCCCCCACCGGGTTCTCCATCATCACTACCAACTTCGCCGAAGGCCGCGAGCGCAACAAGGCGCTGTCCATCTTCACCACTTTCGGCGCGAGCGGCTTTTCGCTCGGGCTGGTGGTTGGCGGGCTCATGACCAGTTTGAGCTGGCGCTGGACCTTCCTTGTATCGGTACCGATCGCCGTCGCCGTCGTGCTTCTCGGCATGTTGTTCATTCCCCGGGATAAGCCGTCCACGGAAGAGAGCGGCCACGACGTCTGGGGCGCGGTGACCCTCGCACTCGGCATGCTTGGCCTCGTGTATACCTTGGTTTCAGCGCCGGAGAAGGGCTGGGGATCTGTGGCAACAATCGCCGGATTCGCCATCTCTGCTGCCGTGCTGGCAACCTTCGCCGTCATCGAAAACCGAGTCAAGCACCCGCTTATCCGCTTCGGCATCCTGCGTGAAGGCTGGGTGGCCCGCGCCAACCTGAGTGCCGTTGGACTGTTCGGCTCCTACCTGAGCTTCCAGTTCATCCTCACCATGTACCTGCAGTCGGTGCTCGGCTGGTCTCCCCTGGGCATGGCGCTTGCCTTGCTTCCCACCGGGCTCCTGGTGGCAACGAGCGCACCCTTCGCGGACAGGTTCATCGAGAAATTCGGCGCCCCGAAGCTCATCCTCACCGGCCTGACCGCCATGGGACTGGGCTACGTCTTGTTCCTCCGCGTTGGAACGTCGCCCAACTACGTCCTGGACATCCTGCCCTCGGTCATCCTGCTGGGCATCGGTTTCGCTTTGGCCTTCCCGTCCATCAATGTCCAAGCCACCGCTGGAATCCGGGATTCGGAGCAGGGACTGGCCGCCGGACTCATCCAGACCAGCACGCAGGTTGGCGCGGCACTCGTCCTCGCCGTGACGACCGCCCTCGTCAGCGGGCATGACACCGGCGCAGGCGCAAACGGCCCTGTCAGCGCGGCGGCCATGCTCGATCAGTACCGGCCCGGCCTGGTCCTGAGCGCTGCGGTGGCGATTGCGGCCCTGCTCGTGGCAGCGTCCCCGGCGCGCCGTCGTCGGGCACTTGCCGAGCAGCCCGCAGCCTAAGCGGACTCGCGTGAAAGGTGCCGGCCGGCTCATTCCAGAGCGGGCCGGCACTTCTGCGTTAGCCCGGTACCGCTGCGTAAACTAGACGGCACCTTGCGCCAGCAGAATGAAGCGCAACAATGGACCATGGTCAACTTCCTGAAGAAGTGGCAAGCGGAACTGCGGATGACTTTTACGGGTCACCCGCAGTCCACGCCTGACTGGGTGCTGCGGCTTGCCGAGGGAAACGACCCCGGGTACCACCTTCCCGGATCGGCCGTCTGGGCCGTCCACGGTTCCATGTCCACGATCATCGCGGGAATCCGGGTGCTGCTCATGCAATCCCTGCATCCCGGCGCTTTGGCGGGAGTATACGACCATTCAGGCTTCAAAAGGGATCCCCTCGGCCGCCTGGCAAATACCATCCGTTGGATCTTCACGGTGAGCTACGGCTCCATGGACGCAGCCCACACGGCAACCCACTTCGTGCGGCGGGTGCACGATTCCGTCAAGGGCAACTACGTTGACGCCCAAGGCCAAACCCGCGAGTACTCAGCAAACGATCCCGAGCTTCTCCGCTGGGTCCACGTTGCGTACGCGGATTCCTTCGTTGCGGCGCACCGGATCTGGGGCGGGGCGGTCCCCGGCGGCGCCGACGCCTACATCCGCGAATGGGCCCAGGCCGGGCGCCTCATGGGAGTCGAGGACCCTCCCTTGAGCCTCGCGGAAGTGACGGCGGAAATGGACCAGTGGTACGCCTCCGGACATCTCCGCGCGGACGAGCGGCTCAGGGAAACCATCGAATTCATCAGGTACCCCCCGTTGAAAGCGTCGCTGCAACCCGGTTACCGGATTCTGTTCGCCGCGGCCGTCGCCAGCCTGGAGCCCCGATATCGGGAATTGCTGGGGCTGGAAAAAGCCCGTATCGGCCCCATCCCGCTACCGTCGATTCTCGCCGCGCGGGTGGTGCTCGCTGTCGTGCGCCTGACGTTGGGCCGCAGCGGCCCCAGCGAGCAGGCCGCCCGGAAACGATTGCGGCGCCTGGGGTACGAGGCTTAGACGCAGAGGAGCCCGGCGGAACGGTGTGGCCGTTCCGCCGGGCTTCCTTGACGAATCGCTAGATCAGCGCGTCCGACAAGTGGTTCGGAGTGCCGAAGCGGTGCGCCGTGATGCTGACGGCCTGCTCGTGCAGGAACGGCAGCATCTCGATGCGTCCGGCCGGGGTCACCGTGCCGTGGTAGATCGCGACGTCGGGACGGCCGCCGGTCGCTGCGCTCAGCGCGCTGCTGTCCCCGCCGATCAGGCGGATACGGCCACCGTTGATGCCTGCCGCGGAAGCCAGCCATTCGGCGTCGTTCTGGATGCGGGTGCCCACGCCGAGCCCCGCGAACGCTGCGATGACAGCTTCGGGAAGTTCGACGGCGGAGGACACCGTGAGCGCCGAACCCGCCACTGCACCGGCTGCCACGACGCGAAGCAAGTCCACGAGCTTCCCGCCCTCGGACAAGCGGATGGTCACGGGGATGGCCCGGTACCGGAAGACGTTGCGCTCGGCGCTCAGGCCGGAGACGTCCTTGCGGGTGCCGAATTCCGTGGCCCATGCCTCGGCGTCGCTGAAGAGCGCCTTCTGCAGGGCCTCCGCCTCGCTGGCTTCGACAAGCGAGACGGAGGCCTTGGCGGCGGCCAGGATCGAAGCGGCCGCACCCTTGAGCGTGGCACCGCGCTTGGCGCGGGGCTCCGTAGGGAGCCAGCTACCCAGCCCCACCAGGTAGTTGGGTCCGCCGGCCTTGGTGCCGGCGCCCACGGCGGACTTCTTCCAGCCGCCGAACGGCTGCCGCTGGACGATTGCGCCCGTGATGCCGCGGTTCACGTAGAGGTTGCCGGCCTGGATGGTCTCCAGCCAGACGCCCATTTCACCGGAATCGAGCGAGTGCAGCCCGGCGGTGAGGCCGTATTCGATCTCGTTCTGGATGGCGATGGCTTCTTCCAAGGTGGACGCCGTCATGACGCCGAGGACCGGGCCGAAGAACTCGGTCAGGTGGAAGTAGGAGCCGCGCTTCACGCCGAACCGGATGCCCGGGGACCACAGACGGCCGGTCTCGTCCAGCTTCTCGGGCTTCACGGCCCAGGTCTCGCCCTCGCCGAGGGTGGTCAGCGCGTTGAGGAGCTTGCCGTTGGCCGGCTCGATGATCGGGCCCATCTGGGTGGTGGCCTCTTCCGGGTAGCCCACCTTGAGCGAGCGGGCGGCATCCACGAGTTGGTTGTGGAAGCGCTCGGAGGTGGCTACGGAACCCACCAGGATCACCAGTGAAGCGGCGGAGCACTTCTGCCCTGCGTGCCCGAAAGCGGAGTACACAACGTCCTTGGCGGCAAGATCGAGGTCGGCGTGCGGGGTGACGATGATGGCGTTCTTGCCCGAGGTTTCCGCGAGCAGCGGGAGGTCCTGCCGGAAGGACCGGAAGAGCTCAGCGGTCTCGTAGCCGCCGGTGAGAATCACGCGGTCAACGCTGGGGTGCGAGACCAGCTGGGTGCCCAGCTCGCGTTCTTCGAGCTGCACGAGCGCCAGCACTTCGCGCGGCACGCCGGCCTCCCACAGGGCGTCCACCATGACGGAACCGGAGCGGCGGGCCTGCTTTGCGGGTTTGATCACGACGGCGGATCCCGCCGCGAGTGCCGCCAGCGTGGAGCCCGCGGGAATCGCCACCGGGAAGTTCCACGGCGGGGTCACAACGGTGAGCTTCGCTGGGACGAACCTGGCGCCGTCGACCGTTTCCAGGTCCTTGGCGCGCTCGGCGTAGTAGTGCGCGAAGTCGATTGCTTCGCTGACTTCGGGGTCGCCTTGTTCGATCGTCTTGCCGGTCTCGGAGGCCATAACCTCGAGAAGTTCGGCGCGGCGGGATTCCAGGATGTCGCCTGCGCGGTGCAGGATGGCTGCGCGCTCGGCGGCAGGCATGGCGCCCCAAGTTTTGCCGTGTTCCACTGCGGTGGCAATGATGCGTTCCAGTTCCTGCGGGTCGCTGACCTTGCTGGCTTCAACGATCGCGTTTCCCGCAGTGGAGCCCGGGATGCGGTCGAGGATGGCACGGCCCCAGGCCCGGTTGGCGGGCAGGGCAGGATCGGTGTCCGGAGTGTTGGCGAAGCCCTGGCTTGGCATGGCGGCCGCGGGCTTGTTGCGGTCCTGCGTGCGGTTGGGGGCCGGAACGGCGTCGTCCAATTCTGCGAGGGAGGCGAGGAAGCGCTGCTTCTCACGCTCGAACAGCGATTTGTTTTCGCTGAGTTCGAACACAGCGGACATGAAGTTGTCCTGGCTGGCGCCTTCTTCGAGGCGGCGGATCAGGTAGGCGATGGCAACGTCGAACTCGCCCGGGTGCACCACCGGCGTGTACAACAGGAGGCTGCCGACGTCCTTGCGGACGGCCGTGGCTTGGCCCGTGGCCATACCGAGGAGCATCTCGAACTCAATGCCCGCCGTAACGCCGCGCTCCTTCCCGAGCAGCCACGCAAACGCGATGTCGAAGAGGTTGTGGCCGGCGACGCCGATGCGGACCGCATCGATGTGTCCTGGAGTGAGCGCGTAGTTCAGGACGCGCTTGTAGTTGGTGTCCGAATCCTGCTTGCTGCCCCACGTAGCGAGCGGCCAGCCCTGGATGGACGCCTGGACCTGTTCCATAGGCAGGTTGGCGCCCTTGACGACGCGCACCTTGATCGGAGCGCCGCCATTTGCCCGGCGGGCCGCAGCCCATTCCTGCAATTCCTGCATGGCCGACAGCGCGTCCGGGAGGTAGGCCTGCAGCACGATGCCGGCCTCAAGGTTCTTGAATTCGGGCTTGTCCAGGATCCGGGTGAACACGGCCATGGTCAGGCTGAGGTCCTTGTATTCCTCCATGTCCAGGTTGATGAACTTGGGCTTGGGGAACGATGCGGCCAGCTCGTAGAGCGGGGTGAGCTTCTCCACCACGTGGTCCACTGCTTCGTCGAAGGCCCACAGCGAGTGCGGGGCCACCGTGGAGGACTCCTTGATGGAGACGTAGTCGACGTCGTCACGGGCCAGGAGCTTGAGGGTCCCCTCGAGCCTGCGGCTGGCTTCGCGTTCGCCCAGGACGGCCTCGCCCAGCAGGTTCACGTTCAGGTGGACGCCGTTCTGCTTGATCTTGGCGATGGCCGGGCCAAGCTTGGCATCGGTGGCGTCCACGATCAGGTGGCCCACCATGTCGCGGAGGACTTTGCGTGCGATCGGGATGACCACCTGCGGCAGGACCGGAGCCATGACGCCGCCGGTGCGCACAGCAGCGCGCATGTACCAAGGCAGGAAGGCCGGGACCTTCGGGGCAAGCTTGGCCAGGTTGCGGCCGGCGACGGACAGATCCTCAGGGCGGATGACGCCGTCGACGAATCCCACGGTGAAGTCCAGGCCGTTCGGATCCTTCAGGACGCCGGCGAGGCGCTGCGCGGAAACGTCAACGGGTACCTTCGAGGCTTCGGTGAGCCAGTGTCGAACCAGTTGGATGGCTTCGTGGGCCAACTCCTGGAGGTGTCCGGATTCCGGGGTGGATTGTGTCCTGGCGTCGATGCTCGAATCCCGAGTTGGTGTGCTCATGCGCTTCGTTCCTTTTGGTGCGGAGAGTGCTTTGTTTCCATCAGTATGGATCTACAATCAGATTAGGAAAAGCGATCTTTTCTGAAGAATATTCATTAGATTTCTCGACCCTTCTGGAGAGCCGAATGCTGGATGTCCGCAGGCTGCGCTTGCTGCACGAATTGAAGATCCGCGGGACGCTCGCAGAAGTGGCCGACGCCATGAAGTACAGCCCGTCCTCGGTGTCCCAGCAGTTGACCTTGTTGGAGAAGGAAGCGGGCGTGAAACTGCTGAGAAAATCCGGTCGACGGGTGCAGCTGACGCCGCAGGCCGAGATCCTCGTGGAACATGCGGCCGCTTTGCTGGCCACCCTCGAGCGGGCAGAGACGGATCTCGCGGCGTCCCTCTCCACAGTGACGGGAACAGTGCGGCTCGCCGTGTTCCAAACCGCCGCCCTGGCCCTCATGCCGGACTTCCTCACCATCATGAAGGGCGAGTATCCCGAAGTGCGAGTGGAAATGATCCAGCGCGAACCCGAGACTGCGCTCTATGAAACCTGGGCCCGAGACTTCGACATCGTGGTGGCCGAGCAATACCCAGGGCACGCAGCACCACACCACCCCGGCCTGGACCGCGCAACCCTGACCAGCGACGCCATCAGGCTGGCCACTCCCCCGATTGGCCTCGGTGGCGAGTCGATTTCCTCGCTCGCGGATACGGCTCCCCTGCCATGGGTCATGGAACCGCATGGTGCGGCGTCCCGGCACTGGGCAGAACAAGCATGCCGCTCCGCTGGCTTCGAGCCCGACGTCCGCTACGAAACCGCCGACCTCCAAGCGCAAATCCGGCTCATCGAGTCCGGCAATGCCGTGGCCCTCATGCCGGACCTCGTCTGGACGGGCCGGACCACTCCGGTCCAACTACTGGACCTCCCCGGGCTCCCCAAGCGGACAGTCTTCACGTCGACGCGCACCGCCGGCCGGATCCACCCCGCAATCCTGGCATGCCGGGAAGTCCTCGAACGGGTGGCCGCGGAACGGGCGTAGGGGTTCGGCTGGCTGGTGCCTGCGGATTCTCCACGATCATTCCGCTTACCGGGGTTATAGGACAAAACGTGTGTATGGATTGTGCCTGCTTCCCAGTGTTGGCGGGCGAATTTCGGGGTAGCTAAGCTTTGGAAGCTTAGGGTGGCTGGGGTGCTTGCATATCTCTGGAATGTCTGGTCTGCGGTCAGGCGCTGGTACG
>NZ_JBFRGL010000005.1:0-143315 GCF_052115325.1 Arthrobacter sp. 2RAF22
TGACCCTGTGACCCTGGCACCTGAAGGCCGTAAGCTGCTGCGCGTTGAACAGCGCAACAAAGCCGTCCCGGTCGAACGCAAGCCCGAGTGGATCAAGGCCAAGGTCCAGATGGGCCCGGAATTCGTGGGCCTGAAGAACCTCGTGAAAAAAGAAGGCCTGCACACCGTCTGCGAGGAAGCCGGCTGCCCGAACATCTTCGAGTGCTGGGAAGACAAGGAAGCGACCTTCCTGATCGGCGGCTCCGAATGCACCCGCCGCTGCGACTTCTGCCAGATCGACACCGGCAAACCCTCYCCCGTKGACATGTTCGAACCCACCAAGGTCGCCCGCTCCGTCCAGGCCATGAACCTGCGCTACGCCACCGTGACCGGCGTCGCCCGCGACGACCTGGCAGACGAAGGCGTCTGGCTCTACGCCGAAACCGTCCGCAAGATCCACGAACTGAACCCCGGCACCGGCGTCGAACTGCTCATCCCCGAYTTCTCCGGCAAACCCGAMCACATCAGCGCGATCTGCGACTCCGCCCCCGAAGTCTTCGCGCACAACGTCGAAACCGTGCCCCGGATCTTCAAGCGCATCCGCCCCGCGTTCCGCTACGACCGCTCCCTGGACGTCATCACCCAGGGCCGGGCCCACGGCATGGTCACCAAATCCAACCTGATCCTGGGCATGGGCGAAACCCGGGAAGAGATCTCCGAAGCCCTGACCGACCTGCACGCCGCGGGCTGCGACCTGATCACCATCACCCAGTACCTGCGCCCCTCCGAACGGCACCTGCCCGTGGACCGCTGGGTCAAACCCCAGGAATTCGTCGAGCTCGCCACCGAAGCCGAGGAAATCGGCTTCCTCGGCGTCATGTCCGGCCCGCTGGTCCGCTCCTCCTACCGCGCCGGTCGCCTCTGGGCCACCGCGATGCGCAAAAAAGGCCGCGAGATCCCCGCTCATCTGGCCCACATCGCCGAAGGCATCCAGGACTCCGGCACCACCCGCCAGGAAGCCCGCACCCTCCTCGCACACCACGCCACGGCCTGATCGGCAAGGAGCCAGCATGTTCCCCACCCGGATTGAAATCATTCCCTCAGCCGGAATCGTTGAGAAAGTCCAGGCGGCGGTGCCGCTTTCCACAACGCTCACCGTTACCTGCCTGCCCCATCACGGCATCGAGCGGACCATGGAGGCTTCCGTCAAGCTCAGCCTCCTCGGCTACACCGTGATTCCGCACCTCTCGGCACGCGGGCTGGAGCACCGTGCGCAACTCTCCGGTATCCTCCGGGACTGCGAGGCCGCCGGGATTAGGGAGGTCTTCGCCATCGGTGGCGACGGGCCGCAAGGTTCCGGCCCCTACCGATCGAGCCTCCCCCTCTTGGCAGACATCGCCGAGTACTCCGGCGGAAGCATCACGGCGGGCATCGCAGGTTACCCCGAGGGACATCCTTCCATGAGCGGCCTCGACTTGCTGGATGCCCTGCTGGCCAAACAACATCTGGCCACGCACGTTGTCACGCAAATGTGCTTCTCCGCCCCGACGATCCTCGACTACGCAGCACTCCTGCGCCGGGAAGGCGTCGAGCTGCCGGTGTGGGCAGGCGTGGCCGGGGCCGTTCCCCGGACCAAACTGCTGGCCCTGGCAGCCCAGATCGGCGTCGGGACGTCCCTGAAGTTCCTCAGCAATAAAGGAACCCTTGCCCGGAAGCTTCTAGGCGGGGACAAGTACTCACCGGAAGGCCTCGTTTCCGAGATCATGGCGCACCCGGATGGCATCTCGGGAATCCATCTTTACAGCTTCAACCGACTGGACATGCCCATCTGGGAACGAAGCGACCTCCCCGATCCTGAGGCCAGCGAGGCAGCATCCGCGTAATCTGGCACCGCCTAGGTCCTGGGGACCCCTAGCTCCCCGGGACCGAAATCGCCGCGACCGTCTTTTGGTTGTCATCGCGCAGTTCCACGCCCGAAATCCCGGCGAGCTGGACCGGCGTCGCACCCGTGACCTTGATGTGGCCACTGGACGTCGCGGTCCATCCGCACGCCATTTCCTCCGTGCCGTCGCGGCCCTTGACCCACAGGTACATCGTGCCTTGCGCCGGCATGCTGCGGCCTTCCAGCTGAAGCTCGGTCCCCCACGCCTTCCTGACGAGCCCCACGGTGAGCTGCAGGCCATTGTCTGTCTGCACGGAGTAACTGGCGTCAGGCTTGGGTGGCTGGTTCAACACGGGCCCTGCCAGTATGCCCAAGCCAAGGCACGCCGCGGCGACGGCACCCACCAGGGCCGCCCACCGGCGTCGGGATTTCCGCCGCCGTGCCGCCATCTTCAGGAGGATCGGCTGCGGGAGCGTTTCCGCGAAAGCCCCTGTAAGTGGGCGGGCGTCGGAAGGGGCAGCGGTAGAGGGCTCGACGGCGGGGCGCCCGGCGGCGAGCGCGACGGCGTCGGGCACGGGGACGGCGTCGAGGAGGGCAGGGAGGCTCTCCAGCTCGCCCAACTCGAGCCGGCAGTCAGCGCAGCTCGCCAAGTGCTCCTCGAAAATCCGGGCCTCGGCAGGCTCGAGTCCGCCGAGCAAGTAGGCGCCCAGCAATTGGTGAAGTCCGGTTTCGTTCACCGCTGCACCCCCATTTCGTCGAGAATCGTGCGGAGCGCCCTCACGGCGTAGAAGGCCCGGGACTTCACTGTGCCGCTGGGGATGTTGAGCCTCAACGCGGCCTCGTTCACCGTGAAACGTTCATAATGCAGTGCTACCAGGACCTCCCGGTGTTCGGTGCTGAGCCTCAGGAGCGCCTCCTCCATGAGAACCCGGTTGAGGAGCTCGTCCACCCGTTCGGTGGCCTCCTCCGGATCCGCCATGTCGCGTTCGGCAGCCTCTGCCGGGCGCCGCTGGGCCTTGCGGTAGTTGTCGATGATGACGTTGCGGGCAGTGCGGAACAAATAGCTGCGCAGGCTGCCCGTGATCTGCGGGGCGTGCTGCCACACGCGAAGGATGGTTTCCTGGACTACGTCCTCAGCCAAGTGCGCGTCCGGCGTGCAGCTCAGCACGAAGCGGCGCAGGGCCGTGCCGTGGTCGCGGTAGATCGCGGCCACTACATCCTCGTCGAGCGGCATCGGCGCCTCCTTGGTGCTCGGCTTCCCCTTCTCCTGCGATACGACGTGCCCGCCACGAAAAAGGTTCAAGCCCCCTGAACCATTCTTCACCCGACGGCGTCGTACGGGTTAGCTTCCGGCACGTCCACGGCCGGTCGACCCGAAGGAGCAAACCATGAAGAAGCAACTCGGCACCGGGCTCGGCATCCTTGCTCTGGCCATCGCCCTCACTGGCTGTGGAGGAAGCCCCGGCGCGTCGTCATCTTCGAGCGCCACCAGTCCCAGCCCCGCGGCGTCGAGTTCAAGCGCTCCGGCGTCGAGCACTCCTGCTGGCGCGGCGGAACTGAAGACGGCGTCGTCGAGCGTCGGCGAGAGAGTGGTCGCGGCGAACGGCAAGAGCGTCTACGTCTTCGCGAAGGACGTCAAGGATTCCGGCAAGAGCGCCTGCACCGGCGGCTGTGCCACCAACTGGCCGGCAGTGACAACGACGTCGGCCAAACCGACGGTTGACGGGGTGACCGGAACCATCGGCACCATCCCCACGGCAGACGGCAAGATGCAGATCACCATCAACGGGATGCCCATCTACTTCTACTCCAAGGATGAAGACTCCAGTGACACCTACGGACAAGGCGTGGGTGGCGTGTGGTTCATGGTCAGCCCGTCCGGTTCCATGTTGACCCCGAGCAGCACCCCAAGCAGCACCCCAAGCAGCAGCACCCCAAGCGGGAGCAGCATGGGCTACTGAAACCGTCGCTCACGTTTGCACCCCAAACGGCAAACGCTCGCTCAGATCTTTCCGGACCGGCCGGAAGATCTGAGCGAGCGTTTGTCCAAAAGGCCTCAAAAGTGAGCGGGCGTCCGCCCCAGATGCCCTAAAAGTGAGCGGGCGTCTTAGGCGTCTTAGGCGTCTTAGGCGTCTTCGAACGCTTCAGCGTCCTCGAACTCCACCGCGGCGATGATTTCCTTCGTCTCGGGGTGGATCATGAAGGCTTCGTCGTCCTCTTCGATCATGATGTAGTTGCCGTGGTCCGTGGCAAAGTGCCAGGCGAGGATCGTCTCGCCGTCGTGCTCGTAGTTGGGATCGCCCATGGTGATCTTCTCCAGCCGGTAGCCGGCAACATCGCACAGTTCGCGGATGATGAGCTCGAATTCGGGGGCGTTCTCGAGTTCGGCTTCGGCCGCCTCGGCCTGGCGCTCTTCGAGGTTCGGGATGAGGGCTACACGGTCGGCGATGTGTGCCTCGAGCTGCTCCTCGTCGAGGTAGAGCACACCGTCCTGGCTGCGGAGCCACGCTGCGTTGAGTTCGATGATGTCTTCGGTCTCCAGGAGGGATTCGAATTCGCCGTCGAGGGCCTCGAGCTCGGCAACGGCTTCCGGTGCCACCTCGGACTCGTCAAGGTCGCCGTCCAGGTAGGCCTCGGCGTCCTCCTCGGACAGCGCGTCGAAAGCTGCTGCGGTGCGGTTGAACAGCTCGAGGTGGCCCTTGGCGCCCATTCCTTCAAGGCCTTCGCGGACAAACGCATCCACCTCTTCGCGCTCCGGGACCGTGAAGACGTACTGGGCGAAACCGCCCGCGAGTGCCTGTGTCAGGTAGTAGTCCACAAAGTAGCTGCGCAGGGCGTTGGTAGCGATTTCCTCGTGGTTGAGGAGCTCCTCGTACATCTCGTTGACCACGGTGACGTTCGCGTCCACAACTTCTGCGTTGTCGGCCTCGATGCTGTCCTTCGTCAGAACGACGGGGTTCTCATTGCTGGTCATGGGATTTCCTCACTGCTGGGAAGCTTGTGCTGCTCCGGACCCTTTCAACGTACGCGGGGGCGGTTGTCGGGCAAGCTAGGCAGAGGTGAACGTCGGGCAAAGTTTCAGGGCTGCTGCGTGGGCCCTAGGATTCATAGATAGCCTCCTGCCGAAAGTAGCCTTAACGAATGCCTTCCCACTCAGACGATTCCTGGGAACTGGCGATTCAGACACCCGCCATTAACGACCGCTCCCTCGCGGCCGGCCTCGCCTATGCCATGGGAAGCCGGGTCAGCGGCATCACCTTCGACTCCGCCACGGGCCTGATGATGGGCAAGGTCAGGGGCAGCGGCCCGTCACCGTATTCGACGTCGGCCAAGCTGGTCCGCAAGCCCGGAGGCTGGAGCTGCACCGTGGGCGTGTGCAGTTGCCCCGTCCGCAAGGACTGCAAACACGTGGCCGCCCTTCTCTTCGCCGCCGAAGACCATCCCGCAGTGCGGGCACAGCTGCTCAGCGCGCCCGCGTTCGGACAGACGGCCCAAACGGGGGGAATCGTGCAGCGGCCGGCCTGGGAACAGGCGCTCAGCAAGCTCATCGCCACCCCGGGGACCGCACCGCAAGGCCAGGGCCTCCCCTTGGCACTGGCCTTCGAAGTGGAAGAACCGGCCCCGCACTTCTCCTACACAGGCCGGCGCGATCCTCTCCGCAGCGTGCGCCAGCTCAAGGCCCGCCCAGTGATGATGGGAGCCAAGGGCAAGTGGATCCGGGGCGACGTCTCCTGGACCAACCTGAACTACCTCGGCTACAAGCGCGAATTCAACGAAGCCCATATCGACTGGATGCAGAACTTCCTCGCCGCGCATTCCACCGCGGACTACCGGCAGCTCACTTCCAGCATGTGGATGCTGCTCAACGAATTCGCCGGCAAGAACCTGTGGAGCCTGCTCGCCGAAGCCTCGAAGGTCGGGGTTTCGCTCATCCACTCCGGCGGGACCGAGCCGGTCCGCATTGCCGCGGAGCCCGCCGTCGTCGGGCTTGACCTTAGCCGGCCCGACGACGGACTGCAGCTGTCGCCGTCGGTGACCTTGGGCGGGGACGCCCTTGATCCGGCGGCCTTGGGCTTGATCGGCCGCCCGGCGCATGGATTGTTCTTCACGGGTCCCGGCGAGGGGCACTTGCCCGGCGTTTCGGCCCCCGCTAACCTCATCACGCTGGCCCCTTTGGAGGGCGGCGAGTCGCAGGAACTCCTCGATTTCGTCATGGGCGCGTCCCGGCTCCAGATCCCGGCGAAGGACGAAGAACGATTCCTCACGGCGTTCTATCCGAAACTCAAGCAGTCCACGCGGGTCACGGCAGCGGACCATTCCGTCGAGTTGCCGGTCCTCGCCGTGCCCACGCTGTCCTTGCTGGCGAACTACGGCTCCGACCACCGCGTGCGGCTGCACTGGGAATGGCACTATAAAGCCGGCAAGCTCGTGACTGCCCAACCCCTCTGGCGGCACCCTGACGACCACGGCTATCGCGACGACGCCGAAGAAGCCCGGATCCTGGAGACCCTGGGCCGGCCTTGGGAGGTGGTTGCCGCGCTGGGCGAATCGTCGAGCGGCGGATGGGGGGCTCCACGCCTCGCGGCCTCGGTGGCGCTGGATGGGCTGGACACCCTGGCCTTCACCGAGGAGGTGCTGCCCCGGCTCCGCGAGCTGCCCGACGTCGTCGTGGACACCTCCGGCGAGATCGCCGACTACCGCGAGGCCACCGAGGCTCCCGTCGTCTCCATTTCGACCAAGGCAACCGACAGCCGCGACTGGTTCGATCTTGGCATCGTCATCACGCTCGAGGGCGAACCCGTGTCCTTCGCGGCCGTGTTTTCCGCCCTCGCGGCCGGCCAGAGCCGGATGTTGCTGCCGAGCGGCGCCTACTTCTCGCTGGACCTGCCCGAACTGCACCAACTCCGCGCGCTGATCGACGAGGCCAGGTCCTTGCAGGACAACCCGGACCGGCACGGCACCCTGCAGATCAGCCGTTTCCAGGCCGGGCTCTGGGATGAGCTCGCGCAATTGGGGATCGTCGACGAGCAGGCGGCAGCATGGCGGGAGGCCGTGGGCGGATTGCTCGACGACGGCGTGACCGGGCTGCCGCTGCCGGGCTCGCTCGATGCCGAGCTGCGCCCGTACCAGTTGGAGGGATTCAACTGGCTGAGTTTCCTCTACCGCCACAGCCTGGGTGGCGTCCTGGCCGACGACATGGGCCTCGGCAAGACAGTGCAGGCGATTGCCTTGATGTGCGCGGCGAAGGAGCAGGCTGAGTCCGGCGCCGGAGGCACCGCGGGCGGCAGCGCCCCCTTCCTGGTGGTGGCGCCCACCAGCGTCGTGGGTAACTGGGCCGCGGAAGTGCAGCGCTTCGCGCCCGGTTTGAGCATAAAGACCGTGGGAGAGACCTTCGCCAAGAGCGGCGCGGATCCGCAGGAATCCATGGCGGGCATCGACGTCGTCATCACCTCGTACGCGCTGTTCCGGATCGACTACGAAGCCTACGCCGCCAAGGAATGGGCCGGACTGATGCTCGATGAAGCCCAGTTCGTCAAGAACCACCAGTCCAAGGCCTACCAGTGCGCCCGGAAACTCCCGGCATCCTTCAAGCTGGCCATCACGGGAACCCCGCTTGAGAACAACCTCATGGAGTTCTGGGCGCTGACCTCGATCGTCGCACCGGGACTTTTCTCCAGCCCGCGCCGCTTCGCGGAGTACTACCAAAAGCCGGTCGAAAAGAACGGCGACAAGGCCCAGCTCGCCAAGCTCCGCCGTCGGGTCCGTCCCCTGATGATGCGCCGCACCAAAGAGCAAGTCATCAAGGACCTGCCGCCCAAGCAGGAACAGGTGCTCGAAGTGGTGCTCAACCCGCGGCACCAGAAGGTGTACCAGACCCACTTGCAGCGGGAGCGTCAGAAGATCCTTGGGCTCATCGACGATGTCAATAAGAACCGCTTCACCATTTTCCAGTCGCTCACCCTGCTGAGGCAGCTGAGCCTGGACGTCTCCCTGGTGGACGAGTCCTTGTCAGCCGTGCGCTCGTCCAAGTTGGATGTGCTGTTCGAACAGCTGGAGGACATCGTCGCCGAGGGGCACCGGGCGCTCATCTTCAGCCAGTTCACGGGGTTCCTGGGCAAGGTCCGGGAGCGGCTCGACGCGGAGGACATCGAGTATTGCTACCTCGACGGCAGCACCCGGAACCGGGCCGACGTCGTGAGCGAATTCAAGAACGGCGCAGCGCCCGTGTTCCTCATTTCCTTGAAGGCCGGCGGGTTCGGCCTGAACCTGACCGAGGCCGACTACGTGTTCCTGCTGGACCCGTGGTGGAACCCAGCTTCCGAAGCACAGGCCGTGGACCGCACCCACAGGATCGGGCAGGCGAGGAACGTCATGGTCTACCGATTGGTGGCCAAGGACACCATCGAGGAAAAGGTCATGGCGCTCAAGACCAAGAAGTCGCAGCTGTTCGCGGATGTCATGGAAGGCGACGCCCTGGCCGGTGGCGCGCTGACGGCGGAGGACCTGGCCGGGCTATTTGCGGAGTAGGGCCGCGCCTGCGGCGGAGAAACGACCACGGCAAAATCGACGTCGCCGCTAGCATGTATTCAAATTTTGACGATCGTTACAAACACGGCATCCCACCGACTCTAGGTCATGAAACACGCTCAAGGCAATGACTTTCCGGATGTTTACGAAGTGCCCGCGCCGGCATCAAAACTTCTTTCTTGGTATGCCAAGTGGCGTCAATCCGCCATCCGCTGCCCATTTTGTGCCACGAAGACTCCTGTATTTAAAGGAAACTCTCCAAATCCCCGTTGACGGCAAATTCCAGCTTGGTATACCGTGAGCGAAATCGACGCCCGGTTGACGGGGCGCCATGACGAGGAGGGAAAATTCTCAATGGTTGAGCTGGAATCACATGCCACCCCCAAGGGCTTGGGCTGCGACGCCTGCGGCTACGATGGCGCGGTTGCGGAAGACTCAGGGCTCTTTGGCGGCAAGCGAAGCGTGCCGAAAGGACAGGCTGCAGGCCTCGCTGAACGGGTCCGGCACGACTCTGCCAGTGCGCAGCAACGAGGCCTCGGACCAGACGGACAGCGTGACCAGAACCGCCCGCTAGTCCTCGCGGCAAGTTGGGTTCTTGCCCATCAGCAAGGCGAGTTGGTCCTTCTGCGCGATCACGAAGTAGTTGTGCGCGGCGACCGCATCGAGGCGGTCCGCCCTTGGACCGGTACCACCGACGAGCGAATCGACCTGCAAGGGCAGCTTCTGGTCCCGGGCTTGATTTCAATGCACAGCCACGTGGCGGGCGGCGCCGCCACGCGTGGGTATGTCGAGGGCAACCTCACTCCCATGAGCAAAGGCGCCATTTTGCGCCAGGGCAGGCAATTCCTCAATGCCATGGTGTTGCTCGAGGATCTTCCGGACGAAGACCTCGACACCATGACTGCCCTGAACCTGGCAGAAATCCTCCGCGGTGGCTGCACCACCCAGGTTGAAATGTCCAAGGGCTTGAGATCGATGCAGTCCTACGTCCGCGTCGCACGGCAATTCGGAATCCGCGGCTACCCTTCCGGGGCCGTGCCGGGGATGAGGCGGATCCTACCGATCTGGAAACGCGGTGACGACGACCAAAAGTTGTTCAATTCGGTGCCCGAGACACTGGCCGAAATCCAGGAAAACCTCGCCTACGCTCGGACCATCAACGGCGTCGACGACGGCCGCATCCTGCCAATGATGGCGCCAGCGACAAACGCGGTGCACACCCCGGAAACGTTCGCCGCAATGAAGGCTGCAGCCGAAGAGCTGCACGGCCTCCACATTCACCTGCAGGCAGGGTACGGCCGGGCGCCGCAGCCGGACAAAGCTGCAATGAACCGCTTATGGGGCCAGGACGAGATCCCGTGGCTGCACAGCCTTGGCCTCTTCGACGGCTCGGTACGGGTTTTTGGAGCCCACCTTCTCGGAATCGACTTTGAGCGCGATCTTCCGCTGTTGGCCAATCCCAGTTTCACTTTCGCCAACTGTCCTTCAGGCACCGGCGCAGGTGTCACACCCGCACAGTGGCCCTGGCCGGAAGTTCTCGGAGCAGGCGTCAACTCCGGCATCGGCCTGGATACGCACTCGAACGACTACATCGAAAACCTCAAGATGGCTGTTATCTACGGTCGGATCAGGGCGGATTTCCTCGGCGATTCAACCCCGGTACCCATGGTCCGGCCGTCCATCTGGACAGCCGTGGAAGCCGCGACGCTGGGAGGCGCCCGGGGCCTGGGACGTGAAGACCTTGGCCGGATCGCAGTCGGCGCGAAAGCTGACCTGACCAGCATCGATGTCAGCGGTCTGTTGGTTGGGGTAGGGACGGTTCCGCGGGAACCGCTCAATCACCTGATGTACGCAAACGGACTCTCCGTCAAGAACGTCATGACGGACGGTCACTGGCAAGTCCGCAACGGCGCACTCGCGGTGGTTGACGAGGCCAGGCTTGTCCGCGAGGCAGGCAAGGTAGTCCAGCGCATCTGGGACCAGATGGCCGCCGACGGCGTCTTCGTCGAGGAACCTCGCAGCGACCTGATCCCAGCTGCCGCCTCGTAGCGTCTCCGGGCACCCCCAACGCATTTCTCCCCAGCCCGCTTGTCCGGGCTGATCTTCCTTTCATCTTTTGCCCGCGTTTGTTCCCGTTCATCACAAGTAGGAGAAAAATCAATGAAGAACTTTGCTCCCCGGGTACCAAGTCTCTGGAGAAAAGTCGCGATCGCCGCGGTTCTTGCCTCTACCCTCGCCGGCACTGCCGCCTGCGGAGGTTCAGGCCAGGCCTCATCGCCCCAAACGAACAGCGCCGATACTTCCCTCACGGCCCTGGTGCCAGCTGACATCAAGGCCAAAGGCACCATCACGGTCGGAACCCAGCCGGATTTCGAACCGGCCAACTTCACCCCCATCGGCGAAAACGGCGTCAAGGGGTTCAACATCGACCTCATGGATGCCATGGCCGCCAAGCTCGGCCTGAAGATCAGTTACCAGAAAGTGCCCTTCGACCAGCTGCTGGTCGGCGTCCAGACCGGCAAGTTCGATGCCTCCATCGCCGGAATGACCGACCGGAAGGCCCGGCAGGAGAATGTCGACTTTGTCGACTACCAGGTTGCGGGCACGGTCTTTATGGTGGCCAAGGGAAACCCGAAGAAGATCACGGGTGAGCCCGACGGCGGTTGCGGCATCAAGATCGGCGGAGTCAAGGGCAACGACGACGAGCGCTTGGTGGGGATCATGGCCAAAGCCTGCACTGCTGCAGGAAAGCCTGCACCCGAGCTCGTTACCTTCCCGACTGGCAGCGACAAGAACCTGGCGTTGACTTCAGGCCGCGTGGACGCCATGTTTTGGCCGGACATGGCCGTATCGGTCATCAACCGGGAAACCCAGGGGAAGCTCGAATCAGTGCCGGTGAACTTCGAGCCCAAGGTCTTCCTCGGCATGATCTTCAATAAGCAGAACCCGCAATTGCGGGATGCCTTCCTGAAGGCAACGGAGGCCATGCACGCTGACGGCAGCTACGACGCAATCCTGAAGAAGTGGGATGTCACTGTGATCGACCTGCCAAAGCCAGGCGTCAATCTCGCAACGTCTTAGTCATTACCGGAGTGCGGTCTTCCACGACGGACCGCACTCCGGATTCCAGTTCCGCAAAGAAGGACACCACATGCGTACGAAAACAACACTCCCGCCGTCGGGTGATCTCCGCCATGATCGTTGACGGCCAGGTGGCACCGACGCACGACAACGTCGGGAAGCCTCCCTTCACAGTTCTTGATCCAACACACGTGCAGGACGGCCAGGTGGCCGGAATCCAGGCCAAGCGCCGGAAGCCCTACGGGCAGATGGCGAGCGGGGCAGTCATTGTGGCGATTGCCGCGCTCTTCATCTGGTCCCAGGCGGCAAATGAGAATCTGGACTGGTCCAGCGTCGGCGAGTTCATGTTCCACCCTGTCATCTTCAAAGGCATCGCAGTCACGCTGGAACTTTCGGTCTTCAGCATGTTGATCTCGGTGGTCCTGGCTTTCGGCGTGGCCCTCATGTGCCAGAGCCGGAACCGGCTCGCGGCGATTGTTGGCCGGGTCTACGTGTGGTTCTTCCGCGGGGTGCCGCTCCTGGTCCAGATCCTCATCTGGTTCAACCTGGCGGTGCTCTTCCCGAAGATCCTCGGCGCCGACACCAACCAGCTGATCTCTGGATTCACCGCGGGTCTCTGCGCACTGTCCCTGGCCGAATCGGGCTACATGGCTGAAATCATCCGTGGCGGCATTCTGTCAGTCAGCAAGGGGCAGACGGACGCCGGCCTCAGCATCGGCTTGACTCGGGGACAGGCTTTGCGAAGGATCGTGCTACCGCAGACCATCCGGGTCATCATTCCTCCGACGGGAAATCAGTTCATCGGCCTCCTCAAGGCCAGCTCCTTGGTTTCTGCCATCGGGGGAAGCGATCTGTTGACGCAGACCCAGCTCATCTATGGCCAGAATTTCAAAATTGTGCCGCTGCTCATTGTGGCCACGGTCTGGTACCTCATCCTTGTCAGCGTCGCCAGCATCGGCCAGTATTTCCTGGAACAAAAGTTCAACCCCGACGGCGCCGCAGCCGGCGGGTCGTTCCGGGAACTCATCCGCAGGAATCTCCTGTTGCGAAACCGCTCCGATCTTTCCCGAAAGGCAGCCCAGCCATGACCATTGCTCCAGCACAGGTACCACTCATGGTGATCGACGGCGTCCACAAATGGCTTGGCAAGAACCACATCCTTCGCGGCGTGAACATCGCCGTGGCATCCGGTGAAATCGTTTGTGTCCTTGGCCCTTCAGGCTCCGGAAAGAGCACGCTACTTCGCTGCATCAACGGTCTGGAGGCCATTGAGTCCGGGACCGTTGAAATCGGCGGAGACCGCGTCGGATACAAGGTTCACAAAGGACAGTTGTTCGAACGCACCGAACGGGAATCGGCCAGAATGCGACGGCGGATAGGGATGGTGTTCCAGCACTTCAACCTTTTCACGCACATGACAGCACTGGAGAACGTCAGTTATGGCCCGCGACGGGTGCTCGGGCTGTCCAAAGCCGAGGCCAGGGAGCAAGGACTGGACGCCTTGGGGAAGGTCGGTCTGAAAGACAAGGCCGGGTCCTACCCGGCGCAACTTTCCGGCGGTCAGCAGCAGCGCGTTGCCATCGCCCGGTCCCTGGCCATGAAACCCGAGGTGATGCTCTTTGACGAACCCACCAGCGCACTGGACCCTGAGTTGGTCGGCGATGTCCTTCAGGTCATGAAACGCGTTGCCGAAGAGGGCATGACCATGGTTGTGGTCACCCACGAGATCGGGTTCGCCCGCGAAGTCGCCGACCGGGTGATATTCATGGACGAAGGACGGGTCATCGAATCCGGACCGGCAGCACATGTCCTGGACAATCCTTCCCACGAACGCACCGCCAATTTCCTGCGACACGTCAGATGACGCGGACTGCTTCCGCGTACATCCACATCCGGGACCGGATCATCAGCGGCGAGCTGACGCCGGGAACATGGCTTCGAGAACGGGAACTCTCTGCTGAATTGAATGTGTCACGGGTCCCAGTGCGGGAGGCGCTCCTGCAACTTGAGGCAGATGGCTTCACCACGACGGGTCCGCGTCACGGAGCGGTCGTCAGGCAAATGACGATCCAGGATGTCGATGAAGTCTTTGACATCCGGCTCAGCATCGAGGTTTCAGCCGCGAGCATTGCTGCCCACCAGGTGGGGGCGGGGGCCAGCCCCGATCGCCTGCTGTCGGTCCTCGCTGACGCTGAGGCTCTCGTATCCAACCACGACGAGGACCTCAGGGCCAGCACCAACGTGGCCATCCACGACGAGATCTTCAGCCTGACAGGCAACGAACTCCTGACCACCGTGATCCGCCCGGTCGCGAACCGCATGCGGTGGCTCTTCGGAAACGTCGTCCAGCAGGATCCCGAGCAACTTTGCCGGGAACACCGCGCACTGTGCCAGGCGATCTGCGCCGGGCAAGCCGAGCTCGCCTCCGCGCTGGCCATTGCCCACATCGAACACAGCCGCGGACCCGCCATTTCGCAGTTGGAGGGGAAGCTTCCCCTCCGCCGTTCTCCAGCTGTCGTGGACGGCCGGACGCCGGGCGGCCGCCGGGAGCGCTGAGGGCGTCCGGCGGTTTCCCGCTTCCTGTATCACCCCCTCGGCATATCGGGATCCTAACGGCCGTCATTTGATGTATACAATTGAACGCGGCCAGAGCAATACAGCGTCGCCGAAGGGGGAACCGTGGAGGGCACCGAAGCACAGTCAGAGACGCACGCAAGCATCGATAGAACTGTGGAATGGGTGGACACCGACGCGTCGGGCCATCAACACAACTCCGCAATCATGCGCTGGGTCGAGGCCGCCGAGGCAGAGCTTTTCCGCAACCTGGCGCTTCCGGAGTACTTCCCGAGTGCTCCTCGAGTGCAACAAGTGGTCAATTACACGGCCAAGCTGTGGTTTGGCCAACGAGTGACGGCAACCGTGAAGATCCAGAAGCTCGGGCGAACCTCCATGACCCTTGCCTTCGAGGTCTATGGCCACGCACATCCAAACTCGCCGGGCGGACTGGCTGCACATGGGACATCGACCACTGCCCACGTGCCAGCGGGCTCAGCTTCAGCCCAGCCGTGGCCGGAACGGATCCGGCAGGCGGCTGGCGTAGCGGTCCCGAACAGTCCGGGGCTCTGAACCATGATGGACATGCCCGCTCCCCCGGTACGTCACCAGCAGCTGATCGTCACGATCTATGGTCTTTATGGCCGCAGTTCGGGCGATGCCCTCCCCGTCTCTGTGCTGATTTCAATGCTGGGCGACCTGGGCTATGACGCGCCCGGGGTTCGTTCCTCCGTCTCGCGGCTGAAGGCCAAGGGTGTCCTGAAAAGTGTTCGCCTGGACGGCGTCGCCAAATACGAACTATCCGACACCGTCATTGACGTCTTCCGCGAGGGCGATCGAAGGATCTTCGCAGCCGATCGCTCCACCGAGCTGGAAGCCTGGGTCCTCGCGGTGTTTTCCGTCCCCGAATCAATGCGGAACCGTCGGCACCAACTACGCTCCGAGCTGTCCGGGCTCGGTTTTGGATCCGTGGCCTCAGGGGTATGGATCGCGCCGGCCCGAGTCCTTGAACAGGCCCGTGAGCGGCTTGCATCGCGGGGTCTCATCCAGTTTGTGGACTTCTTCCGGGGCGACTATCTGTTTGAGGGCCCCATGCCCCCGAAGGTGGCCGAATGGTGGGATTTGAAGGCCATCGACGAGCAATTCGCCGAATTCCTGGACCTCTACGAAGGCGCCGGAAATCTTTGGGCCGGACTGGTCGGGGATGATCCCGAGGCCGCCTTGGCCAACTCGACCGCGGAACTGCGCCGGGATGCTTTCCGCTACTACATTCCCATGCTGACTCTGTGGCGCCGCTTCCCGTACCGGGACCCTAACCTGCCGCTGGAATTCCTCCCGAAGGACTGGCGCGGACCTGCGGTTCGCGAGACGTTCCAGGCGGTTCATCGCCTGGCCGCACCCCTAGCCGCGGCCCACGCGCACGAACTCATCCACGGCAATGCGGATCTGGTGGCACCCTAACGCGTTGCCCGGCCTACCAGGGAGCGATCGGATGGACCCCGATATGCCGCCCGTCCTTGTCGCACAGGTGACCCATCCGCTTTGGCGTATCCAGAGCGACCATCCGTTCGGTCACGTTCATGGTTGGCATCCGTGAACCCAAAGCCGTCTCCAAGCGCTGGATTTCTCCGAGGTTGCGTACCCAGAAAGTCGCATAGACATTGGCCTCGCCTGTCACTGCGGCGACCAGGCGGCATGCCGGCCAGGCCGCGAGCTGTTCACAGATGAAATCGACGTCCTTGGCCGGCGCCTTGGCGAGCAACGAGGCCTGGATGGGCCACCCGGCCAGCGACCGTGCAATATCGCAACGGAAAGTCACCCCACCCGAGGCCACCAGTCTTTCGACCCGCCGGCGCGCGGTTGCCGTGCTGCAATCCGTCGCCTACGCCAGCTCAATCCACGTAAGCCGGCCGTTTCTGACGAGCAGATCGAGCAAGCTGCGATCCAGCATGTCCAGTCGCGTCGTGTAGTTGGCCGGATTCGCTGACATGGTGCCGGTGTTGATAATCCTCGGACTGAAGACGCAGATGGTGCCCGCCACCTTCGACACCATCCTGCCCGGGCTCAGCAGCGGTAAGTATGACCTGGGAATCTCCGGATTCATAGAAACGACGGAACGCAAGAAGAACGCCGATTTTGTCAGCTACGAACAGGGCGGCACCTCGATCGCGGTTCCGCTCGGAAATCCAAAGAAACTGTCCACGGAGTGGACGACGCTCTGCGGGAAGAAGATCGCAGCCGGCAAGGGCACTATCCAGGGACTGACCATACTGCCCGACTTTGCCGCGAAGTGCGTGGCCGCGGGCCAGCCCGCCATCGACGCGCAGCTGTTCCCCTCCATGAATGACGCCAATCTCGCCCTGAGGTCCGGCCGCGTGGATGGCGTCATGTCGGAGAGCGCATCCATGAGCTGCCAGGCCAAGCTGGCCGGAGACCCCTTCGAGCTTGTTCCCGGCGCGAATCTTAGCCCGGGAATCGCCGGGGCCGCTCTGCCCAAGAATTCCCCGCTCACAGCCGCCGTGCGGGCCGCAATGACCAAGCTGGTCGACAGCCCGGCGTATAGCGCGATCACCAGCAAGTGGAGCTTGCCGGAAAACCACAAGGTCACGGCAGGCCAAGTTGCAGGCAACTAGTCGAAAAGGCCCGGATGCCATCATGATGGGCAATGCCGCACCGGTCCTGGACGAACCAAGAATCGTCAGGACGAAACACATCGGGCGTTGGACAGGGGCTTTGCTCTGTGCAACGCTGGCCGGCCTCCTTCTCCAGTCCGCCCTGACCAATCCACGCTTCGGCTGGGACCAGGTGGCCCTGTTCTTCCGCGACGGCGCGATTGTCCAGGGCATCGGCGTGACCTTGGAACTGACGGTAATCTGCATGGTCCTGGGCGTTGGACTCGGGATCGTGCTGGCCGTCATGCGGATCTCCTCAAACCCCGTGATCAGCTGGATCGCCAGGGCCTACCAGGGCTTCTTCCGTGGCACCCCGGTACTCGTGCAGCTGCTGTTCTGGTTCAACCTGGCCGCCCTGTACCCTTCCATTTCCTTTGGAATTCCAGGTGTTGCCCTGAACGCCAACGAACTAATCACCCCGATGGCGGCGGCGATCCTCGGGCTGGCCCTGAATGAAGCGGCCTACATGTCCGAAATCGTCAGGTCCGGCATCCTCTCCGTTGACCCCGGACAATCCGAAGCCGCGGGCGCCCTGGGCCTGACCCGTCTCCAGGCGATGCAACGCATCATCCTCCCCCAAGCCATGCGGGTCATCATCCCTCCGACAGGCAACGAGGCCATCGGAATGCTGAAGGCAACGTCCCTGGTAAGCGTCATTGCCGTGCCCGAGCTGCTCTACTCATCCCAGATCATCTACTCCAAGAACTTCCAAGTCATCCCGCTGCTCCTCGTGGCAAGCATCTGGTACATCATCATCACGACCATCTGCAACGTCGGCCAGGGCTACCTGGAACGCCGCTCTTCCAGGGGAGCAACCCGCACGGTCCATGTAGGGACACTCACCCGGATCCGCCGGCTCTTCCAGGGAACCCCGGCCCCCGCAGCTCAAAAGGAACCCCGACCATGACATCGCAGACATTGCACGCCCAGGCCGTTCCCATGGTCCGGGCAGAAGGACTCGTGAAGAACTTCGGTCATCTGGAAGTCCTCAAGGGCATCGACGTCGAGGTCCAGAAAGGCGAAATCGTCTGCCTTATCGGGGCCTCAGGCTCCGGGAAAAGCACCTTCCTACGTTGCATCAACCAGCTGGAAAAGGCCAACGGCGGCCGGCTGTGGGTCGAGGACCAGAGGGTCGGATACAAACTCAAGGGCAACAAGCTGCACGAGCAGACGGACGCCGAAGTCTGCCGGGACCGCGCCCACATCGGAATGGTCTTTCAACACTTCAACCTCTTCCCGCGCCTGACCGTGATGGAAAACCTGCTCGAAGCGCCGCGGAGAGTACTCAAACAACGCGACGCCGACATCAAGGAACGGGCCCTGGGGCTCCTTCGCCAGGTCGGCCTTGAAGACAAGGCCTCCTCCTACCCCCGGCAGCTCTCAGGCGGCCAGCAGCAACGCGTGGCGATCGCCAGGGCACTATGCATGGAACCCAAGCTCATGCTCTTTGACGAGCCGACCTCGGCCCTGGACCCGGAACTGGTCGGAGACGTCTTCATGCACCAAGGCCGGATCATCGAAGACGGCCCGGCCCGCGAAGTCCTCGGGAACCCCCGCCACGAACGTACCCAGGCGTTCCTCGCCTCGGTGCGCTGAGGAGCGGAACCAGCGATATCACTGGCCTACTTATAGGCCTGCCCACCACAAAAGCTCATCTCACGTCCAAGGGAATCACGTATCAATGCACACCAAAAACCACATTTCCGAGGGCAAGCTCGGCCCGTACAGCCATCAGGAGGCACCCCAAGCATACGGCGGGGAAACAGCGTCAATCGCGCTGAAAAGGACCGCAAGAGACGCACTACACCGGGCACAGCGCGACATCGTCGGACTAAGCCATCAGTTGCATGCGAACCCGGAGCTGGCGTTCGCTGAATACGAATCGGCGCGGGCCATCACGGATCTTCTTGAGCGGCACGGATTCGACATAGAACGCGGCATAGCGGATCTCGAAACCGCGTTCGTCGCAACCTCGGGTCATGGCGAATTGGTCGTGGCATTCTGCGCTGAGATGGATGCGCTGCCTGAAGTCGGCCATGCTTGCGGGCACAACGTGATTGCCGCCGCCTCCGTCGCGGCAGCAATCGCCCTAGCCGAGGTCGCTGACAGCGTTGGGGTGTGCGTGAAGGTTTTCGGCACTCCGGCGGAGGAAGCCGGAGGCGGAAAAATCATCATGCTGGAAGCCGGCGCGTTCGATGGCATACATGCGGCCATGATGGTCCATCCCGCTACCAAGGAGTACGCGGATCACCACACGCGGGCCGTAGTCGGGCTTCGCGCAAGCTACACGGGACGCACGGCTCATTCGGCTGCGGCACCCCACGAAGGAATCAACGCCGGCGATGCCGCCACCGTGGCCCAAGTTGCGATCGGTTTGCTCCGTCAGCAGCTTCTGCCGGGGGCGCTCGTGCACGGCATTGTGACCAAGGGAGGTGAAGCGGCCAACAGCATCCCGGGCGCCGCTGAATTGCTCTACGATGCGCGCGCCAACAGCGTCAAGGAGCTGGCCGAGGTCAAAAAGCAGCTCATTGTCTGTTTCGAAGCGGGAGCTGTCGCGACCGGCGCCAGCCTGCACATCACTGAGGAAACAAGGGAGTTTTCCGGGTTCCGGAACGATCAGCCGATGGTCGGTTTTTACCAAGCGAACGCGGAGTCCCTTGGACGCCGCTTTGATGACGAGCCCTTGGAAAAGCGCTTGTCGGAAGCCGCCTCGACCGACATGGCCAACGTCTCACTGGCAATACCGTCAATTCATCCAGTGATCAGGGTGGAAGCCCACGGAGCGTCAAATCACCAGCCGGAGTTTGCCCGCTGGTGCGCCAGCGAGGACGCCGACAAAGCAGCGTTGGAAGGCGGGGCAGCGATGGCGTGGACAGCGATAGACCTTGCCCTGGACACCACGGAACGACGACGGCTCATCACCGTCGGAGAATCTTCCGGTCCGGGCGCCGAAGCAGCGGACTTCTAGCGTTACCTGCCTGAAGGCGTCGGGATTGCCGTCCCGACGCCTTCTCGTCGGCCGATGTCGCCGTCGTCGGTGAACTCAATGACGACGGCCGGACACTCGCCGACACCGTCGCCTCGATCTTGGGCCCGGGCCCCATGGCATGCGTGGAGTTGCGGAGCTCCTGGGAATCAGTCAACAAACGGTCAAATCCCACCTGCACAGGGTCCGCCAGCGCTACGCCGCCTCGGGAATCGACGTGGGCAATGTCCTCAGCCTCCAGGACCGGCTCCGCAAAGACGGTTGGCTGGCCTAACGCCTAGCGCCCAGGGATGACGGCGATGCCTTGGATCTCAATGAGGGCTTCCTTCTGCCATAGCCGCGTGACGCCGATTCCGGCCATGGCGGGGTACTGGGATCCGGCCATTTCACGCCAGATCCTTCCGATCTCGCGGCCGTTGGCCGTGTAGTCGTCAACGTCGGTCAGGTAGATGGTCACGTTGACGAGGTCCTCGGGCTGGCCGCCGGCCTCGCGCAACGTAGTGAGGACGTTCGAAAACGCCTGGGTGAACTGCTCCACGATGCCGCCGGGAACGATGTTCATGTCTTTGTCCAGGGCGGTCTGCCCACCCAGGAACAAGGTGTTTCCGGCGAGCATGCCGTGCGCAAACCCGGATGGCTTGGGGAGCGACTCCGGGTTGATCGTCTTGTGGCTCATGCTGTTCCTCCTCGTTGTGGCAACTGCGAAAACTTTTGGAAAGCCTCTGTGCAGATCATTCCTGCCGTGCTACGTTGAGCATATGTGACGATCGTAAAAAAGTCGACATATGTATTTCGGGAAGCAGTATTTTGAGAAGCAGCAATGGAAGGACAAAAACGCATGAAACTCGCCACCCTGCGGACGGCCGGTGGAGGCACAACGGCGGCACTCGCCACGGGCGCCAACTCTTACCTCGCGCTGCCGGTCACCGACGTCGGGGCGCTTCTTGCCCAGCCGCAGTGGCGAACCATCGTGGAGAAAGCCGTGGCCGCCGGAGGCAACGCCATCGCTGACCCCGACTTCGCTCCGCTGCTTCCGCGGGCAGGCAAAGTCATCTGCTGCGGACTGAACTATGGCGACCACATCCAGGAGATGGGCCGCGATCTTCCCGAATACCCCACGCTCTTCGCCAAGTACGCGGACACCCTCACGGGCCCGGCCGACACCATCCACATCCACGGCAGCAGCCGCGTCGACTGGGAGGCCGAGTTGGCCGTCGTCGTCGGCTCCGAACTCTTCGGCGCGGACGAAGACGAAGCGCGGAAGGCTATTGCCGGATACACAATCGCCAACGACGTCTCCATGCGGGATTGGCAGAACCGCACGCTGCAGTGGTTCCAGGGCAAGGCGTTCGACCGAACGACACCGGTGGGGCCAGTCATGCTGACCGCGGACGAGGCCGACGGCGACTTCGAGGTCCGCGGCTACGTCAACGGCGAACTCGTGCAGCACGGCAACACCAGCACCTTGGTGTTCGGCCCGGCACGCCTGCTCTCCTACATTTCCCATTTCACTACCCTGCGCCCAGGCGACCTTGTCCTGACCGGTACGCCCGGCGGAGTGGGGATGGGTATGACACCGCCGCGCTTCCTGAACGACGGCGACGTCCTCACCACCGAAATCGACGGGATCGGACGGCTGGAAAACAATTTCCGGATCCACGCACCCGTCCCCGCCATCGCCTAGGCCAATACCAACCACTTCAAAGGAGTGACCACCATGAACCCAACCGCAACCGATTACCGCCTCGAAGGCGACAACTCCATCTACGCCCAGCCGGACGGCAAAGTGGTACCCGTCGTCACCCGCGCGGGTGAAGAGGACACCAACACCGCCCAGTCCGGCGACTGCATCCGCGTCTCCGGCGTCAGCATCCAGCACACGCCGGCCACCAAGATCTGGTTCGGGCAGGTCTCCAACGTTCCCGGCTACCGCTCCCTGCCGCACCACCACGGCGAAGCGGAAACCGGCGGCTACGTGCTCCGCGGCCACGGACGCATCTACTTCGGCGAAAACTACTCCGAGTTCCTAGACATGAAGACCGGCGACTGGGTATTCGTCCCGCCGTTCATGCCGCACGTCGAGGCCAACATGTCCATCACCGAAGAACTCGTATGGCTGACCGCGCGCACCCCGGAGAACCTCGTGGTCAACCTTGACGACGTTGCCGACGAGACCCTCGCAGACTTCCGCAGGGCCTGATGGACATGTCCACCGGAACCTTGACGTCGGAGACATTCCTCAAGGCCATCGAGCTGACGGCCGTCCACGCCCAGATCCACGACGAAGCCTACGAAGCCACCTCGCAGTACGTCCCGTGGCCCAAAGCCTACGGCGGAGACATGGTGGCCCAGGCCGCGGCAGCGATGATGCGCTCGGTCGACGACGACCGCTCGCTGCATTCCATGCACAGCTACTTCATGCGCCCCGTGGAGATCGGGGCCACCGTCCGCTACGAGGTCGAACGCCTCCGCGACGGCCGTGGATACTCGACCCGCAGCGTACGGGGCTACCAGAACGGCAAGACCGTTTACGCGGCGATGGGCTCCTTCCAAGTGCCCGAAGACGGCCCGGACTTCCAGCCTGAGGCGCCATCCGCCGTCGAGCCCGAATCCCTCCGCAGTGCCGCCGAGGTGCTCCAAGGGGTCGAGGGGCTGGCCGCCGAATACTGGTCTTCGAAGCGAAGCTTCGACATGCGGCATATTCCCAGCCCGGTATATCTGCAGGTGGAAGGCGATTCCGTGCCGCACCAGGCGATCTGGGTCAAGGCCTTCGAGCAATTGCCTGACGCCGGCAACGAACACGCGACCGCCGATCTGCACCGGGCGGCACTGGCATATGTCTGCGACTACACCATCCTGGAGCCCCTGCTCCGGGTGAACGGACTCCACTGGTCCAGTCCCGGACTCGCCACGGCCAGCCTGGACCACTCCATGTGGTTCCACCGGGCCGGCCGCGCCGACGGCTGGGTCCTTTACGCCCAGGAAGCAGTATCCGGGCAGAGCAACCGCGGGCTTGCCATGGGCCGCTTCTTCGACAGGCAAGGACGCCTGCTGGCGACGGTGGCCCAAGAGGGCATGATCCGCGCCGGCTCCTGAACACACCCGACTTATCCGCGTATTACTGAAAGGAGTGGCCATGACGATGTTGAGATCAGCCCACGTGGACACCTTCACCCACGACCATTTGCCACCGGCGGGCACATGGCCGACGCTCGAATTCACCCTGCCGGAACTCCAGTACCCCGAGCGGCTCAACGCCGCGGCGGTACTCATTGACCACGCCGTCGCAAACCACGGTGCCGCGCGGCCCGCCCTGCGTACCCCGGACGGTACGGTCTGGACTTACGGCGAATTGCAGCAGCGCGCCAACCAGGTGGCCCAGGTCCTTACCGAGGACCTCGGGGTGGTGCCCGGTAACCGCGTCATGCTTCGCGGACCGAACAACCCCTGGATCGTTGCTGCCTGGCTCGGCGTGCTCAAAGCCGGGGCCGTGGTGGTTACCACCATGCCGATGCTGCGCTCAAGCGAGGTCGGCACCCTCATCAGCCTCACGCGTCCGGCTGTGGCGATCTCCGACCACCGATTCATGGACGAACTGGCCGCGGCCGCAGGCGAGGACACCGTTGTCCTCTCCTACGGATCCGACGACGCCGGCGACCTCACGTCCCGCTGCGCCGCCAAGAGCGGCGAATTCACTGCCGTGCCCACGGCCGCCGACGACGTCGCGCTGCTCGGCCCGACGTCGGGCACCACGGGCACGCCCAAGATCACAATGCATTTCCACCGGGACATCCTCGCGAACGCCGACACTTTTGCCCGCCACATCCTGCAGCCAACCGCAGACGACGTGTTTGCCGGTTCGCCGCCCCTCGCCTTCACCTTCGGCCTCGGCGGGCTGGTGGTCTTCCCGCTGCGCTTCGGCGCATCGTCGTTGTTGACCGAACGGGCTACCCCGGTTGAACTTGCCGAGAGTGCAGCCGCTGCCGGCGCCACTATCCTTTTCACCGCGCCCACTGCGTACCGCGCCATCCTCAAGGAAAAGCGCGGCGAGCTGCTTAGCGGACTGCGCATTGCGGTTTCCGCCGGCGAACACCTACCCAAGGAAACGTGGGAGGCAGTTCGGGAGGCCACAGGCCTCCGGCTCATCAACGGCATCGGAGCCACGGAAATGCTCCACGTCTTCATCTCCGCCGCGGGCGATGACATCCGGCCCGGCACCACCGGACGGGCAGTGCCAGGGTACAGGGCAACCATCCTCGATGACGAGGGTCTGGAACTCGGACCCGGGCAGCTTGGCCGGCTCGCGGTCATCGGCCCCACTGGATGCCGCTACCTGGACGACCCCCGGCAAGCAAATTATGTGGTCAACGGCTGGAACGTCACCGGCGATACCTTCACGAAAGACGAGGACGGGTACTTCACCTACCAGGCCCGCTCGGACAACATGATCGTTTCCTCCGGCTACAACATCGGCGCGCCAGAGGTGGAGACAGCCATCGACCTGCACCCCGACGTGGTGGAGAACGCCGTCATCGGCCGCCCCGACGAAGCACGCGGCAGCGTCGTCTGCGCGTTCATCGTCCTGCGCGAAGGTGTCACAGGCGATGACGCGAAGCGCAAGGAAATCCAGGACTTCGTCAAACGGACGATCGCCCCCTACAAGTACCCGCGGGACATCCGGTTCGTCGACGAGCTTCCCCGCAACCCCAGCGGCAAACTGCAGCATTTCAAGCTGCGCGACCGCATCAACAACGACCCCGAACAACTTGCCGGCGCAGGCCTCGGCCAGGCCTGAAAAGGAGCAAAAGCATGAAAATCGCAATCGTAGGAGGCGGCCCCGGCGGCCTGTACTTCGCGGCCCTGATGAAGCAGCTCGACCCGTCACACGACATCACCCTTTGGGAACGCAACGCCGCCAGCGACACTTTCGGTTTCGGCGTCGTCTTTTCCGATGAGACGCTCGGCGGCATCGGCAACGCCGACCCCGTCGTGGCCGAGTACATGAGCCGTCGCTTCGCCCGCTGGTCCGACATCGACATCCACTTCGGCGGCGAAACGGTGACGGTGGGCGGCCAGGGCTTTGCGGCCATGAGCCGAAAGGAACTGCTGGAACTGCTTCAGCGCCGCTGCGCCGAACTCGGAGTCGACCTGCGTTTCCAGACCGTCGCGCCGCCCGTTGAAGAGCTTGAGGCCAGCCATGACCTGGTCCTCGCCGCAGATGGGATCAACTCCCAGATCCGCGCCAAATATGCGGACTCCTTCTCTCCAAGCCTGGACCCGCGGCCCAACAAGTTCATGTGGCTGGGCACAGACCAGGTATTCGAGGCATTCAAGTTCTTCGTCAAGGAAACCGAATGGGGAGTCATGCAGATCCATGGCTACCCGTACTCCGACGAAGGATCCACGTTCATTGTCGAAATGCACGAGGACGTGTGGCGGGCTGCCGGCTTCGACGAGACCGCAGCCGATGTCTTCCCGCCAGGCGTGTCCGACGAGAAGGCGATCAGCAAGATCCGTTCCATCTTCGCCGAGGAACTCGATGGCTACGAGGTCCTGTCCAACAACTCCAAGTGGATCAACTTCACCACCGTCCGCAATCAAAACTGGCGCCACGGCAACGTTGTGCTCCTCGGCGATGCCGCGCACACCGCACACTTCTCCATCGGCTCGGGCACGAAGCTCGCCATGGAGGACTCTCTGGCACTCGCCGCTTGCCTGCACGAGCACCCGGATGTGGAATCTGCACTCTCTGCCTATGAAACCGAGCGGCGTCCGGTTGTCGCCTCCACCCAGCGTGCAGCCCAGGCTTCGCTGGAATGGTTCGAGCGGATCGCCCAATACAAGGAGCAGGACCCGACGCAGTTCGCTTTCAACCTGCTCACGCGGAGCCGCCGCATCACCCAGGAGAACCTGCGCTTGCGCGACCCGGAATTCGCCGACGCCGTAGACCGCAACTTCGCCCAATCCCAAGGACTGGCGGAGACCGCCCCGGCCATGTTCCAACCGTTCCGGATCGGCGGACTCGAGCTCAAGAACCGCATCGTCGTGTCCCCCATGGACATGTACTCCGCAGTGGATGGCGTCCCCGGCGACTTCCACAAAGTCCACCTCGGCTCCAAGGCACTCGGCGGTGCCGGACTGGTCATGACCGAAATGGTGTGTGTTTCCGAGAGCGGGCGGATCACCCCCGGCTGCACCGGCCTGTACACGGACGGCCAGCGCGAGAGCTGGAAGGAAATCGTGGACTTCGTCCACGCTCGCTCGACAGCCAAGATCGGGGCCCAAATCGGACACTCCGGACGCAAGGGCTCCACCCGGCTGATGTGGGAAGGCATCGACGAACCGCTCGAATCCGGCAACTGGCAGGCCGTTGGCCCGTCGGCCCTGCCGTACGGTCCCGGCAACCAGACGCCCGTGGAACTCGACCTTGCAGGCATGAAAGCCATCAAAGCCCAGTTCGTGGAAGCTGCCCGTCGGGCCGATGAAGCAGGCTTCGACCTCCTCGAGCTCCACGCCGCGCACGGCTACCTGCTCTCCTCCTTCCTTTCGCCGGTGTCCAATCTCCGGAAGGACGAATACGGCGGTAGCGTGCAGAACCGGCTGCGGTTCCCCTTGGAAGTGTTCGACGCCGTCCGCGCGGCTTGGCCTGCCAGCAAGCCTGTGACGGTACGCATCTCCGCGACGGACTGGATCGAAGGCGGCAACACCTCGGACGACTCGCTCGACATCGCGCGGGCATTCGTGGCCCACGGCGCCGCGGGGATCGACGTCTCCACCGGCCAGGTCGCCAAGGAAGAACAACCGGCTTTCGGCCGCAGCTACCAGACTCCTTTCGCCGACCGCATCCGGCAGGAAGTTGCCGCGCCGGCGGGAGCAGCCGTCATCGCCGTCGGGGCCATCTCCAGCTACGACGACGTCAACTCCATCCTCCTTGCAGGACGGGCAGACCTCGTGGCGCTTGGCCGGACGCACCTGTTCGACCCCCAGTGGACACTCCACGCCGCAGCCGAGCAGGAATACCAGGGCCCCGGAGCGCAGTGGGTGCCTCAGTTCCGGGCGGGCCGGCGGAAACCGCCGAGCTCCCGCACGGATGCGGTGCGCCCCCGCCTGTCCCTCTTGAAAGAGCCGGAATCCGACGCCGGCAACACGCACCTACGCTGGACCCCGCAGTCTGTCTCCGCCCCCGCGCTGGCCAACTAGGCTGGACCGCATGGCTATTATCCATCGAGCAACCCTGAGTCCTAGCAAACTTGAGCTCATCGAAAAGTACTTGCCCGTCCAGCCGTGGTTCACCAAAGACGGCTCCGCGCCGCCCGAGCTGCTCGGTGCGTACCGCTTCGATGATCCGGACGGCGAAGTCGGCCTCGAAACCCACTTGGTCTCCCACGGCGGCAAGGTCTATCAGGTTCCCCTGAGCTACCGGGGTTCGGAATTGCCCGGTGCGGAGCACTCGCTGCTCGGCACCATGGAACACTCCGTGTTGGGCACGAGGTGGGTCTACGACGCCTGCACCGATCCCGTCTACGTCGCTGCCCTGGCCACCGCCATCCTCACTGGGCAGCGGGAAGCCGAACAGTTCGTGGACATGGACGGCGTGCTGGAGCCAAGGGCGAGTTCCGTCGAGGTCAAGGGCAGTGGAACCCCCGGCAGCGAAGTCCCCGCTCTGAGTCCCGCAGCGCCGATCACCGAAGGCGGCGTTACCAGCATCGACGCTGGTGAACTCACCGTCCAGGTGAACCGCGTCCTGGATCTGGGGATCCAGGGTTCGGAAGATTCGGCTGCCCTTCGGGGCACGTGGGCCGGGCAGGAGGCACCGGTGCTGCTGGCGTCCCTCTCGCGGCCCTAGAGGACTACTCCCCCGGTCGCGGTCTCCACACCACAACTGCCTGGGACCGCGCCCGGGGGCGCTGCCCGCGGGCCAGGCTGACGACGTCGCCGGCTGCTCCCGCCGCGAAAACGCGGGCCTCCATGGGGCTCCGCCGCCGCTGCAGTTCCTCGCTCAACTCGGCCACGCGGAATTGCAGCGCGGCCACCTGGTTTTCGAGCTCGAGAATGCGCTTGATGCCCTCAAGGGACACACCCTCGTGGGAGAGCCGCTGGACCTCGCGCAAGCGGTCGATGTCGCGCTGGGAGTAACGCCGGGACTTGCCCGGCGCACGGCTCGGCGACACGATGCCGAGCCGGTCGTACTGCCGCAGGGTCTGCGGGTGCATGTCAGCCAGTTCGGCCGCGACGGAGATGACGAAGATCGGCTGGTTGATGTCGATGCCCATGCCGACGTCCCCTCCCATGTCTTCTGCCGCTACAAGCGGGCCTTGGCGGCCAGGTCGTGGCGAGGATCGGCGTCGGCCGTGGCCGCGGCGAACGCCTTGACAGCTTCCTCGGCCTGTTTGTTGAGGTTCTGCGGGACGGAGACGTCGATCGTCACCAGCAGGTCTCCGGTGCCCTTCGAGGTCTTGACGCCTCGGCCTTTGACCCGGAGCGTCCGCCCGGAAGGCGTGCCGGCCGGGACGCGGACGGTGACAGTGTCGCCGTCGAGCGTCGGCACGTGGATGTTGGAACCCAAGGCCGCCTCGGCGAAGGTGACCGGCACATGGATCCGGATGTTGTCGCCGTCGCGATTGAAGAAATCGTGGGGCTTGACGTTCACCGTGATGATGAGGTCCCCGTTTCCGGCTGCGCCTGGGTTGCCCTTGCCACGCTGGCGGACCTTCTGGCCGTCCCTGATGCCCGCGGGAATCTTCACGTCGATGACGTTGCCGTTGCTTTCGCGGAGGCTCACCGTGGTGCCATGAATGGAGCCTGCAAAGGAAATCGAGGTGGACGCCGTGCGGTCGCTGCCCTTTTGCGGGGCCCGCTGGAAACCGGTCTGTCCACCGCCGAAGCCACCGCCGAAGAGGTCAGCGAACTCGGGCGGGATGCCCCCGGCACCGGCAGGCTGGCGTCCGCCGCCGAAAAGGCCGCCGAACAAGTCCTCGAAGCCGCCATTGGCCGGGCCGCCGCGAGCTGCGCCCGGCGCGAAGCGTGCCCCGCCCATGGCGCGAATGGCATCGTACTGCTGGCGCTCCTCGGCATCCGAGAGCACCGAATAGGCCTCCGAGATGTCCTTGAACTTCTTCTCCGCAGCAGCATCCCCGGAATTGGTATCCGGATGGTACTTCCGCGCAAGCTTGCGGTACGCCTTCTTGATGTCAGCGTCAGAGGCGTCCTTGGCGACACCAAGGATGGCGTAAAAATCCTTCTCAACCCAGTCCTGGCTGGCCAAGGGCGTTTCCTTTCGATTTTGGTTCAGTTTGCGCTCCGCTGGATAGGGGCCGTGCCCGCTCCGCGGTGCCCGCCACGCCGCGGCCCCCTATCCAGCTGCGCTGCGCTTATCCCACCTTAGGTGAGACGACCGCCTGAGCGGAGCGAGGCAAGGGGCCCGGGAGTGGCATCTAAGGATCTGGCCGAGGGCCCCGACACGAGCTTGCGAGTGTTGGGAAGGCCAATATCCGCTGCCGAAGCCGGATGGCCAAGGATCGCAGATCCTGGGCCACCCGGCGAAGGGGCGGGGCCCCTTGTCTCGTTTCGCGGTGCTGCCCCCTCATCCGCGAAGGCGCGGTGAGGCGGTAACTCCGTCTAGGCCGGCACAGCCACGATCACTTGGGCCGCGCGCAGCACTCGGCCGCCGGAGCGGTAGCCGGAGCGCAGCACTTGGCTGACGGTGTCAACTTCGATGTCCTCGCCCGGCTGCTGGATGAGTGCTTCGTGGATCGTGGGGTCGAATTCGACTCCGGTTTCCGCGATGCGCTCCAGGCCGTACGTCTTCAGCGCGTTCTCCAGCTTGGCGGCGATCGCGGCGAACGGGCCGTCCACGAGGTCGCCGTGCTGGCGGGCGGCGTCGACGTCGTCGAGCACCGGCAGCAGGGCGTTCAGGACGCCGATGACGGCCATTTCCCCTGCGACGGCGCGGTCGCGTTCGACGCGCTTGCGGTAGTTGACGTACTCGGCCTGCAGGCGCAAGAGGTCGTTGCGGAGTTCCGCGGCCTCTGCTTCCGCAGCGGCGCCGGGGGCTACCGACTCTTCAGCCGGAACCTCCATGCCGTTGAGGATTTCCTCAGCCTGGGACAGGGCGTCGCCCTCGGCAGCGGCGTTGGATTCAGCTGCCGATCCTTGGGTGTGGCGGGCGGCCCCGGTCTCCGGGTCAACCTTGCGGTTGTCCCGAATGACCGGCTTGTGCTGCTCGTTGCCCTCGTTGTTGGAAGGTGAGTGCTCTGCGTCGTTGCCGTGGTGAGGCATGCTTACTTCTTTTCGTCTTCGTCGATGATCTCGGCGTCGACGATGTCCTCGTCTGCCTTGGCGCCGGCGTGGGCGCCTTCAGCACCTGCGGCGCTGCTTGCGCCATCCGGGGAACCGGCCTGCGAGTAGATCGCTTCGCCCAGCTTCGACTGCGAGTGCTGCAGCTTCTCGAAAGCAGTCTTCACTGCTGCGTCGTCGGTGCCTTCGAGGGCCTTCTTGAGGGCGTCGACGTCGGCCTTGACCTCGGTCTTGACCTCTTCCGGCAGCTTCTCGTCGTTTTCGGCGATGAGCTTGTCTACGGAGTAGGCGAGCTGCTCGGCAGTGTTGCGGGTGTCGGTAGCTTCGCGGCGGGCCTTGTCCTCGGCTGCGTGTTCCTCGGCTTCACGGACCATGCGGTCGATGTCTTCCTTGGAGAGCGCGGTGCCGCCGGTGATGGTCATCGACTGCTCCTTGCCGGTGCCCTTGTCCTTGGCGGAGACGTGGACGATGCCGTTGGCGTCGATGTCGAAGGTGACCTCGACCTGGGGGACGCCGCGCGGTGCCGGAGCGATGCCGGTCAGTTCGAACGTGCCCAGCGGCTTGTTGTCGCGGGTGAATTCACGCTCGCCCTGGAAGACCTGGATGGCCACGGACGGCTGGTTGTCGTCAGCGGTGGTGAAGGTCTCGGAACGCTTGGTGGGGATGGCCGTGTTGCGCTCGATCAGGTGCGTCATGACGCCGCCCTTGGTTTCGATACCGAGGGAGAGCGGGGTGACGTCGATCAGGAGGACGTCCTTGCGCTCGCCCTTCAGCACACCGGCCTGGAGGGCTGCGCCAACGGCAACAACTTCGTCCGGGTTGACGCCCTTGTTGGGCTCCTTGCCACCGGCGAGTTCCTTGACGAGGTCGTAGACGGCAGGCATACGGGTGGAACCGCCCACGAGCACGATGTGGTCGATTTCGGAGAGCTTGATGCCGGTCTCGGCGATGACGTCGTGGAACGGCTTCTTGGTGCGCTCGAGCAGGTCCTTGGTGAGGTCCTGGAACTTGGCGCGGGTCAGCTGCTCGTCCAGGTGGACCGGGCCGTCGGGGGTGACGGACAGGTACTGGAGGGACACGTTGGTGCTGGTGGAGGAAGAGAGTTCCTTCTTGGCCTGCTCCGAAGCCTCGCGCAGACGCTGGAGGGCGATCTTGTCCTTGGAAAGGTCGATGCCCTTGATCTTGAGCTGGTTCAGCAGGTAGTCAACAACGCGCTGGTCCCAGTCGTCGCCGCCGAGGCGGTTGTCACCGGCCGTGGCGCGGACCTGGATGGTGGAGAAGCCGTCTTCGTCCTTGCCGACTTCCAGCAGGGAGACGTCGAACGTTCCGCCGCCGAGGTCGAAGACCAGGATGAGTTCGTCTTCCTTGCCCTTGTCCAGGCCGTAGGCAAGTGCAGCGGCGGTGGGCTCGTTGACAATGCGGAGGACGTTCATGCCGGCGATTTCGCCGGCTTCCTTGGTGGCCTGGCGCTCGGCGTCGTTGAAGTAGGCCGGGACGGTGATGACAGCGTCGGTGACCTTTTCGCCGAGGTAGCTCTCGGCGTCGTTCTTCAGCTTCATGAGGATACGCGCGGAGATTTCCTGCGGCGTGTACTTCTTGTCGTCAATGGCGACGGACCAATCGGTGCCCATGTGGCGCTTCACGGAAGCGATGGTGCGGTCGATGTTGTTGACGGCCTGGCGCTTGGCGATTTCGCCAACCAGGACTTCGCCGGACTTGGAGAATGCAACGACCGACGGCGTGGTGCGGCCACCTTCGGCGTTGGCGATGACGGTGGGCTCGCCACCTTCGAGAACAGAGACGACGGAGTTAGTGGTTCCGAGGTCGATACCTACAGCGCGTGACATATGTTGCTTCCTTTCAATGAAACCGGGTTGAGCGTTCTGCACTCAACTGTACTCAGGCCTCATTCAATGTCAATCCAAAGTTGAGTCGAGTACGCTCAACCCTGCTCACCGGAAGCCAAAAGACCGCGGAAACTCGGGGATTTACGCGCGATTTCGCCGTGGGAGAACGCGTGCCGCATCAGGCGGCATCGGCCTGTACACCCACGCCACCAACACCACGGAGATGATCATCAGGAGGAACCACGAGACAAGCTTGTCCGGGGACACCAAGTGCCAGCCGTCCAGTTGGCTCGGATACAACCAGGCGTGCGACCAGGTGGCGATGTTCTCGGCAATCCAGATAAAGAGCGCCACCAGCAGGAACGAGACGACCAGCGGCATCCGGAATCGACGCCGGAACACCCGAAAGTGCATGACGCACCGGCCAAAGATCACGACGACGGCGGCCAGCAGGACCCAGCGCGCATCAACGATGAAGTGGTGCGAAAAGAAGTTCACATAGATGGCCGCAGCCAGGACCGCAGTGATCCAACGCCGCGGATACCGGGCGAAGCGCAGATCGAAAACCCGGTAAACGCGCACCATGTACGAGCCGACCGCCGCGTACATGAAGCCACTGAAGAGCGGAACGGCGCCGGCCCGCAGGACACCTTCGGCTTCATAGGACCACGAGCCGACGTCGGTCTTGAACAACTCCATGGCCGTTCCCACCAAGTGGAAGAGCACGATCACCCTGAGCTCGCGCAAGGTTTCCAGCCTCGTGGCCACCATGAGGATTTGGATCACGACGGCGGCGATCGTCAGGAAATCATTCCGCGCGAGGCCGGCGTTGGCCGGATACCAGAGGTGAGCTGCGAAAATGACGGCAAGGAGCGAGGCGCCGAAGACGCACGCCCACGCCTGTTTGAGGCCGAAGACCGTGAACTCAGTGAGCCTGGATCGCAGCCCTTGGGCCGGGGCACTTCCCAGGAATCGGCTCGCGCTCCCGTCGATAAGTTCCTCTACCGCGGTGAGCTCACGCATGGGCGCCTACTTGCCAGGGCCCGGCTCGCCCGGTCCGAGCCGGCCAAGATAGTAGTTTTTCGGCCAATGCCTGATTTTTTCCGGCAGCCTTGGATAAGCCGCCGCCAAGAGCCGGATGGTGCCATCGAAGCTGCGTTGATGGCGGGCCTTCCACGGAAGTCCGAATCCCGCGCGAAGATGCTCCGGCAGCAAGCCCGCAGTCACCAGCCGGACCAACGGCATGCTCAAGCGCATCAAGAACGGCCCGCTCACGGGGTGCAGGAGTTCGTGTGCCACCCTCAAAGCGGCTGCATCCGGCTCGAGGTTCCGTAAGGATTCGTCCCAATAGCGCGCGAAGGCCGGGCGGTCGGCAGGCCAGAGCTCGGCGGGCAGCTGCAACGCTGTCCCGATCCGCGCGTACTCGCGGTAGATACGATCGGCCGTGTCGTCGTCGAGGGCTCCATGGACCTTTTCGTAAACGGTGACGGCGGTGTCGTAGAGGGTCGCAACCACCCAGAGCTGGGATTGCGCGTCGAAGGCGTTGTACCCCGCGGTGGAATCGTCCGCGGCCCGGCGAACCGGAGCGTGGGCACGATTCACGGCCCGGCGCACGGCGGCCAGTTGCTCTTCCGTGCCATAGACCACGGCGTAGACGTACGTCATGGTGGCACGCAGCCGGTCCAGCGGCCGTTCGTCGAAATTGCTGTGCTCGGCGACGCCGTGACCGACCGCGGGATTGGCAATCTGCATCAGGATGGCGCGGCCTGCCCCGGCGAGCAAGACGCCCTCCGCACCGATGTCAGCAAGTCCACGGGCCATGCAGTTACTGTACCTTCGCGACTACAGCCCCACGACCCCCCGCAGCACCTCGAGCTGGTGCTCAAACAGCTCGTCGCGCGCGGCAAAGGTGTCGGCGCCGTATTGGCCGAACACCTCGAAGCTGACCGCCCCAAAGACCGACGTCCACACCAGCACGCCCCTCGCCAACGCAGGTTCTGGAACGGCCACGCCCAGTTCGGCCCGGATAGCCGCGAGGTCCGCGGCAAGGGCGGGAGGAACGACGACGGCGGGCGCCACTTCGGCGGCCAAGGCGCCTGCGCGGTAGGCGGCGTCGAAGATCCCCACCATCCGGTAGATCACCCGCGTTCCGGGTTCCGTGGTGCGCTCTGCGGGCGCTTGGTATCCGGGAACCGGACTGCCGAACAGGAGGGCATACCGTGCCGGCTCGCGCAGTGCCCACTGGCGAACGGCCCGCCCGAGCGCCAGGAACCTGCCGCGGTAGTCGTCCTCCGGGAGGGCGTCGACGGCGGTGTCCACTTCGTCGCCCAACTCGCCGTAAGCGTCAATCAGCAGGAGGGTCAGGAGTTCGTCGCGGCTCTCCACATAGCGGTACACGGCAGAGGACACCACGCCGAGATCGCGTGCGACCGCCCTCAGGGACAATCCCGCAGCGCCGTGCAAGGCAAGGTGCCGGCGACCCAGCCGGATGATGTCCGCCACGGTCTGGGCCCGGGCCCGCTCGCGGGGCGTCGAGTGCTTGGCCGCTGCGGCGGAAGGGAGGTCCATGCATCCAGCATGCCACAAAGGAGAGCACTGACAACAAATGTGAGCAGTGCTCTTGACAGGCAATTCGAATGGGTCCATCCTGAATTCAGAGAGCACTGCTCTCGAAATAGAGCTTCACCCGAGAAATGGATCCCCAACCAGAGAGTGAGCAACACCATGTACGTCGTCACAGGAGCAGGCCCCGTCGGATGGACCATTGCCGAGCAACTCGCGGACCGCGGAGAACAGGTGCGCGTCCTGACCCGCTCAGGCAGCGGCCCGGACCACCCGCTGGTCGAAAAGCTCCGGGTGGACGTCTCGGATCCGGGCAAGTTGGCGCAAGCCTTCGACGGCGCCACGGCCGTCTTCCACTGCATCCACGGTTCTGCCTACCGGGCCAAAGCCTGGGCGGCCGAGCTTCCTGGAGCAGAGCAAGTGGTGATGGACGCCGCGGGGGCAGCGGGCGCCGTCGTCGTCTTCCCTGAGAGCCTCTACTCCTACAGCGAGCCGGACAAGACCATCACCGAAAGCAGCCCGCGCGAGGCGACCGGCGGGAAGCGCGGGATCCGCTCTGCCCTGCTGAAGGCCCGCCAAGCCCACCCGGCGAATACCGTCAGCGTGGTGGCGGGCGATTTCTTCGGGCCGCGGGCCCGCATGGCGCATGCCGGCGAGCGCATGGTGCCCCTGGTCCTCAAGGGCAAGACGGTCCAGGTTCTCGGAAGCGCCGGGCAGCCGCACTCTTTCACGTACGTCCCGGATCTTGCCGCAGCCATGATCGCCGCCGCTCAACGGCCCGAACTCTGGAACTCGGTACTGCACGCCCCCACGGGTCCGGCAATGACGATGCGGGAAATCGCCGGAAACTTCGCACGCTCGGCTGGCGTTCCCGAACCGAAGCTGAGCGTGGTTCCGGGCTGGCTGCTCCGAACCCTCGGCCTGTTTTCCACCGACATGAGGGAGCTGGCCGAAATGCTGTACCAGTTCGAGCGGCCGTTCGTCATGGACTCCACAGCAAGCCAGGCCAAGCTCGGGCTGGAACCGACGCCGCTTGCGGACGCGATGGCAGCGACAGTGGCCTGGTGGCGGGATCAGGAAGCCGTGGCCGCCCGCTGACCCGCTTTCGACGCCGGATCGCGAGCCAAGCGGCCCGGCCACCAAATCCGCCCGCCAATGTCGTAAGCCAGGGCAGGCACCAACAGCGAGCGCACGATCGTGGTGTCGAGCAGCACCCCGAACGCCACGATAAAGGAGATCTGCGCAAGGAAGAGGATCGGAATAACCCCAAGCGCGGCAAAGGTTGCGGCAAGAACCACTCCGGCGGAGGTGATCACCCCGCCGGTGGCGCCGAGCCCCTTCAAGATACCGGCCCGGGTTCCGTTGAGCGTCGACTCTTCCCGGACGCGGGTCATGAGGAAGATGTTGTAGTCAACGCCGAGGGCCACGAGGAAGACAAACCCGAAGAGCGGAACCGAGGCATCCGCTCCAGGGAATCCAAACACGTGGTTGAACACCCAGGCCGAGACGCCCAACGCGGCCGCATAGGACAGCACCACAGTCCCGATCAGCAATAGCGGCGCCAGGACGGAGCGCAGCAGTGCCATGAGCACCAACAGGATGACGGCCAAAACGATCGGGATGATGCGCCACAAATCAGATTGCGCGCTCGCGTTAGTGTCCGCGGCTGTGGCTGTGGTTCCTCCCACCAGGGTTCCTGGGGCCTTTTCATGGAGCTTCTGCCGGAGCGTGGCGATGGTCTGTTCGGCCTTCGCCGAGTCGGCTTCCGAAGACAAGGTGGCATTGATCAACACCCGGCCGTCCCGCACCAAGGGGGCTGGTTCCGTCGCAGCTTTCGCGAGCGGGCGGACGCCGGAATCCAGTTGGGCCGAAACCACCGATGCATCCGAGATGCCTTCCTGGGCCTTGACTTCCGCAAGTACCGCGACTGCCGCCATTTCGTCGGCCACAACCACCACCGGGCTTCCTGCACCGGCGGGATAATGCCGGCCCAGTGCCGATTGGCCATCCACCGCCTCGGATTTGCTCAGGATGAGTGCCGACTGCGGAACTCCGCTGGCTTGGAGCTGGAGCAGGCCCAGCGCGCAGACCACCAAAACGGCGGCTGCGCCCAGCCAAACGGCCCTGGGCCGCTTGGCGATGATTCCAGCCAAAAGCCTCCAGACCCGTGGAATGTCGGAGTTTGCCGAGCCTGCGACCCCGGCGACTCCGGCGCTCGGTCCGGCGCTCGCGGCCGGGTCCGTCCTCGGCGCACGCGGCCAAAATGCGGACTTGCCGAGCAAGCCGAGGGCCGCAGGAAGCAGCGTCAGGCTGGCCACCATTGAAAAGACGATTCCGATTGCGCCGATGGGCCCCAATCCGCGGTTTGAATTCAGTTCCGAGAAGAGCAGGCAAAGCAACGCCAAGGCGACCGTTGTCCCGGATGCCAGGATGGCGCCAAAACTCCCCTTGTATGCGCGTCCCACAGCCGACCATTTGTTCGACGCCTGACCCAGGGCCTCACGGTAACGGGCCACAAAGAGGAGGGCATAGTCGGTGGCTGAGCCGACTACCAGGATGGACAGGATCCCCTGGCTTTGTCCCGTCAATTGGATCGCGCCCGCCTTCGCCAAGGCAAAGACCACCAGGATGGAGCCGCAAAGCGCGAAGACAGCGGTAAGCAACACCACAAAGGGCAGCACCACGGATCGGTAGACGGCCAGCAGGATGACCAAAACGGCCCCCAGCGCAGCGAAGAGCAATATCCCGTCGATCCCGCCAAAGGCGTTGACCAAGTCGGCAAGGAAGCCCGCCGGTCCCGTCACGTAGGTGGTTGTTCCAGCGGGAAGCCCTGCCCCCACTGCATACCCCGCAGCCTTCTCGCGAAGCGCTTGGATGCTCCCCTTGACCCCGTTTCCTTCTTCCACCGGGACGATGAACTGCGCAGCTTTGCCGTCCGTGGACGGAATCGGCCCGACCGTCGACGTCGAATGGCTGACCCCGACGGCGGCGGACAGTTGGGTGCCGAGGGGCGCCAATCCGGCCAGTTGAGCGGGTGAAAGTTTCTCAGGAGACTCGATCAGCACCACTGCGGGAACGCTGCCGCTGGAAGTGAACTTGCTTTGCCATTCGCGGGCTTCGGTGGATTCGGCGCTCGCTGGCAGGAAGGATGCTTGGTCGTTGCTGGATACCTCGCTGAGCTTCCCAAAGGTCGGGCCGCCGATTCCGCCGATCGCCATCCACGCCACCAGCGATAGCACTGCCCCCGCCAACCACCACCGCGAACTGCTGCGTCGCCCGGTTCCAATCCGTTTGTCCATCATGCCCGCACCCTCCGTAATTACTTCCATGGCAAAATATATCTATCATGGAGATAATTGGTCAATGACATCTCGGTGGGATAATTTGAGGCTGAAGGAGGCCTCATGGATGACAATCAGCACGTCCGGTCCGCAGCCGTACTCCTTGGGCTACTCCAGCAGTTCACGCTCGAGACGGAGCGGTATGTGGAGGCCGTCAGCAACCGCCACCACCTCCATCGGACGGACCTGAATGCCTTGGCAGCCATGGTGGCTGCCGCACGGGAGGGCAAGACGATGACTCCCGGAGCGCTCAGGGCGGCACTCAACCTGAGTTCGCCGGCTACAACAGCCCTTGTGGACAGGCTCGACCGGGCAGGCCACTTGGCACGACGCCGCAGCGAGAAGGACCGCCGTCAGGTACATCTGGAGATGACCGATTCCGCGCGTGCCACCGGCAGCGAATTGTTTTCTCCCCTGGCGAGCGCCATCGCCCCGGTCATCGACGCGCTTTCGCCGGACGAACTCCACATAGTGATGGCTTTCATGCAAGGCGTCATCGAAGCCACCATGACTGCCCGGAACGATGTCACGCCAAACAGCTAGCCATCGAATGGAGTTATGCCTGAACCCCGGTGACTCGTGGACCGGTGCGGGAGTAACGTAGAGCACAACGGCTAGCTGGACCACTTTGTGGACTGGAGTGTCACCGTGGGTGTTGTGCGATCATCCCTGACCGAGCTCCTCGGGATACTTTCCGACGCCGTCTCGCCCGTGCGCGTGCGCTTCGATGACGGTTCCGAACCACCCATAGGCCAATCCCCCGATGCCCCCGTGACGGTGCACGCCGTCGCCATGAACAGGGTGGGCCGTTCCAGGCGTGAGGGGCCGCTGCTGGACCTTGAGCTCAAAGTGGCCGTGGAATGCCATGGTCCCATGCAACTGGACAACATGGAGAAGCTCCTCGTTGCCATCGAACAAAACACCCAATACTCAGTGGTCTCCAGCGGCGAGTTCCAGCCCGACGAATACGACGCCGGCATCCGCCAAGGCCTCGGCTTCCTGGTCCGCGTCCCCATTGGCATAAGCCTCGACGAGCCTTCCGAGCAGCCGGCCGCTGAACCCCGGCTTGCCGCCACCACGGTGGCCCGGCTCATCCACGGCAGGTTGGTCGACATCCACAACAAGGGCATCCCTGAGGCTTATATCCGCCCGCATTCCTCCGCAGCCGCCGTCGTGAGCGATCCCACCGGCCATTTCGAAGTCCTGGCCTCGGCGGACGATCTCCAGCACTTTGTCGTGGCGGTCCGCGGCACTGAACGCGAAGTCTCAGCCAACACGAGCAGCCTGCCGGTCATCATCCGATGGGAGTGAGTGCCCGGACGTGAAATGATCAACCATGCGTCCGATGCAGCACTCCAGCAAACTACAAAACGTCCGTTATGAACTCCGTGGGCCCATCCTCCAAGCGGCCAAGACCATGGAGGCCGAAGGGCACCGAATCCTCAAGATGAATCTTGGGGACACCGCGCCGTTTGGACTGGAAGCTCCGGAGTCCGTGGTGGTGGACATGATCCACCATCTCCGCGGAGCCCAGGGGTACAGCGACTCCAAGGGCATCTTCACGGCGCGGACTGCGATTTCGCAGTACTACCAGACCAAGAACCTGATGAATATCGGCGTCGAGGATATCTTCATCGGCAACGGCGTCAGCGAACTGATCTCCATGACGCTGCAGGCCTTCCTGGAAAACGGCGACGAGGTCCTCATCCCCGCGCCGGACTATCCGCTGTGGACGGCCACCGTGACCCTCACGGGCGGCACACCGGTGCACTATCTCTGCGACGAGGGCCAGAACTGGTGGCCGGACATGTCCGACGTCGAGGCCAAGATCACCAAGCGCACCAAGGCAATCGTCATCATCAACCCGAACAACCCGACAGGCGCGGTATACCCCCGCCACATCCTGGAACAGTTCACGGCGCTTGCACGCAAGCACGATCTTGTCCTCTTCTCGGACGAGATCTACGAGAAGATCCGCTACGAGGACGCGCAGCACATCCACATGGCATCCGTGGCGGACGACATCTGCGTCCTGACCTTCAGCGGCCTTTCCAAGGCTTATCGCATGCCCGGCTACCGGGCCGGTTGGGTCGCGGTGACCGGCCCGCATGCGGCAACCGCCGAATATCGTGAGGCGCTCGAGCTTCTGGCGTCCCTCCGGTTGTGCTCCAACGTCCCGGCGCAGCACGCCATCCAGACCTGCCTGGGCGGTTACCAGAGCATCGAGGAGCTCATCAGGCCAGGTGGCCGGCTCCGCGAACAACGGGATCTGGCTTTGAAGCTCCTGACTGCGATCCCCGGAGTGACTTGCGTTCCGGCGGCCGGAGCAATGTACTTATTCCCGCGGCTGGACCCTGACGTCTATCCGATCGAGAGCGACGAGAAGTTCGTCCTCGACTTGCTGCAGGACCAGAAAATCCTTGTCTCCCACGGCTCGGCCTTCAACTGGCCAACCCCGGACCATTTCCGCTTCGTCATCCTGCCCTCTGTCCGGGAGATCGAGGAGGCCGTGCGCAGGATCGCCACGTTCCTGGCGGCGTATCGGAACCGACCCCAGGAGTAAGGCCACGCCGAGTTCCGCCCGCTTTCCACTCCATCGGGGTAGCGTTTCCCTATGAACGAGCAGAAGCCTGAAGACGTCTACACACACGGCCATCACGAGTCCGTCGTACGCGCCCATGCCTCCCGCACAGCCGAGAACTCTGCCGCGTTTGTCATCCCGCATCTCACCGCCGGGACATCAGTGCTCGACGTCGGATGCGGGCCTGGGAGCATCACCTGCGACTTCGCGGAACTGGTGGCTCCGGCGAAGGTCGTCGGGCTCGACCGTTCCGCCGAGATCGTGGCGCAGGCTGCCACGCTTGCGGACGAGCGTGGCGTGGAAAACGTGGAGTTCGTGACGGGCAACATCTACGATCTGGACTTCGAGGACGAGACCTTCGACCTCGTCCATGCCCACCAAGTCCTGCAGCACCTGACCGACCCCGTGGCCGCGCTGCGCGAGATGCGGCGCGTGGCCAAGCCCGGCGCCATCGTGGCAGTACGCGACGCCGACTTCCACGGCATGAGCTGGTACCCGGAAGTCCGTGAGCTCGACGACTGGATGGAGCTATACCAGAAGATCGCCCGACGGAACGGAGCAGAGCCCGACGCCGGGCGGCGGCTTGTGTCGTGGGCGCAGCAGGCGGGCTTCACCGACGTCGCGCCCTCCAGCAGCAACTGGCTGTACGCCACGGCGCAGCAGCGCCGTTGGCAGTCGCGGGTGTGGAGCGAGCGCGTCCTGCACTCCGCCTTTGCAGAGCAGGCCCTGGAATACGGGCTGGCCAACGAGGCTGACCTGGCCCGGATCGCCGCCGGATGGCACCGTTGGGGCTCCACGGATGATGGATTTTTCCTGATCCCGAACGGGGAAGTGATCGCACGGGCGTAACGGCCCGCGGACAGCCCGCCAAACATTTTCCGGGAATTTCCATCAACCATGTCGAAAACCGTCCGGTGGTTCCGACCCATGAACGAAAGCGCCCACACGGAGCGCCCTGATAAGGAGTTCGAGATGAAATACATGATCATGATGTTTGGTTCGGCCGAGGGCATGATGGAGACCGCGGATCCCGAATGGATCAGGGAAATGATCGGGTTCATGATCCAGATCGACAAAGATCTCACCGATTCCGGCGAGATGGTATTCAACGCCGGACTGGCCGACCCCGGCACCGCCAAGCTGGTCAAGCAGACGGACACCGGGATCATCACCACCGATGGGCCCTTCGCCGAGGCCAAGGAATCACTCATCGGCTACTGGGTAGTGGATGTCGCCAGCGAGGAACGGGCCGTGGAAATCTGCTCCAGCATCGTGAAGTACGCGCCGGTTGTGGAGTTGCGCCGCATCCAGGACGCGCCGCCGGAGGTCTAGCGCTTGGCCGAACCTTCCCGGGAATCCACGTTCGAGGACCTGCTGCGCACGCTGGCGCCGCAGGTCCTTGGCGTGCTCGTCCGCAGGCACGGCCAATTTGCCGAGTGCGAGGATGCCGTCCAGGAAGCCCTGCTCGAGGCAGCATTGCAATGGCCGGCCTCCGGTGTCCCGGACAACCCGAGATCGTGGCTGCTCACGGTGGCCACGCGGCGTTTGGTTGACTACTGGCGTAGCGAAAGTGCCCGGCAGGCTCGAGAACAACGCGCGGCGGCCATGGAACCGCCGCCCGGCGAGGACCCCTCCTCAACAAGTGAGCCGGAAGGGTTAGCGGAAGACACCCTCACCCTCCTGTTCCTGTGCTGCCACCCCGCCCTCTCGGCACCTTCGCAACTGGCACTGACCTTGCGGGCAGTCGGAGGGCTCACGACGGCGGAAATCGCCAGCGCGTTCTTCGTCCCTGAGGCCACCATGGGCCAGAGGATCAGCCGGGCCAAGCAGAGCATCAAGAAGGCCGGAGCCCATTTCGAGCTCCCGGAAACGGGCGAGCGACAGGCGCGGCTCGGCGTCGTACTCCATGTCCTATACCTGATCTTCAACGAGGGCTACGCGGCCAGTTCAGGCCCGTCCATGCAGCGCGAAGACCTCACTGCCGAGGCCATCCGCCTTGCCCGGCTCCTTCGGGGGCTGCTTCCGAGCGAGCTCGAAGTGGGCGGGTTGCTGGCCCTCATGCTGCTCACCGACGCACGACGACGGGCGAGGTCCCTCCCGGACGGGATGTTGGTGCCGCTCGCGGAACAGGATCGCCGGCTGTGGGACACGACCCAGATCGCCGAGGGCCTTGAACTCTTGTCAACAGTGCTCGGGGTCGGCCGTCCGGGCCCCTACCAGCTGCAGGCCGCCATCGCCGCAGTCCATGCCGAGGCATCCTCCGCGGACCAGACCGACTGGCCACAGATCCTGGCGTTGTACACGGTCCTCGAAGCCATGGCCCCGAGTCCGGTTGTGGCGCTCAACCGGGCAGTTGCCGTGGCCATGGTTGAAGGGCCGCGGGCGGCCCTTCAACTGTTGGATGGGCTTGGGGCCGGGCTGGGAGACTGGCACAGGCTCGACGCCGTTCGCGGGCACTTGCTCGAAATGGCCGGCGAGCTTGCGGGCGCCCGGGAGTGCTTTCTTGCCGCGGCGAAGAAGACGGGGAGTCTGCAGGAGCGGCAGTATCTCCTGGTGAAGGCGGCCAAACTGGGGCAGTTGTCCACATAGGCAAAGTGGTCTCTGTCTGTGGGCCGCGGCCGCGAATAGCCTCAACACATGATCATTCAAGCAGGCTTTGACCTCCAGATTCTTGCCCGCCCGCTCATAGTCCAAGATGAAAAACTCTACCCAAGACTCGTCGTGATTGGCCTCGACGCCGAGATGCAGCTGGAAAGCATCCGGGTTGTCACGGAGTCCTTTGAAGGCAGCTTGAATCCATTCCGGGACGCCATCCTGGAAGATCTGGATATCGAGGGCTCGACGTATTTTGCGATCGCGCACGCCGGAATTTGGGCCGAGGACGACTACTTCAATGAACAGCCAATCCTCGCGGAGGCGAAGCACTTGTCAGAGGCAGCGGCACGGCAAGGGCTTCACATGATCGGCCATTTTGGGCTCGACGAAAACGGGTACATGTCCAACGGCCCGCACTCCTACTTCGACCAATATGTACTTGGCGACGATCTCCCGGAAACGATGCTTCACTGGGTGCATTCGAGGTTTGGCAAGTGTGCCTGAGCGCCGTCGGCTGTGGCCCAGAAGCATCCACCGTGCCACCGAGCCTTACGTCGGCTGGGTTGACCAACTAGACTTGGTCAACATGGCACAGTACAACGTTCAGGAGGCAAAGACCCGCCTTTCTGAGCTCCTCAACATGGTTGAACGGGGCGAGGAAGTGGTTATCGCCAAGGCCGGCAAGCCCGTCGCACGGCTCGTGAAGATTGAGCGGCCCACCAAGCGCCGCCTTGGATTCGTCAAGGGACAACTTCCCGACAATTTCCTAGAGCCCATGGATGAGGAGGAACTTACGCTGTGGGAAGCACCCCTTATCTCCTCGATACGCATGCCCTGATTTGGGCCCTGACGGAACCCAGGAAGCTCTCATCCAAGGCGAGACGCGCAATCCAGTCATTCGACAACCGCCTCGTGGCATCATCCGCCAGCGCATACGAGATCGGCTACAAGCACAAGCTGGGTAAGCTCCCCGGCTTGGACGGACTGTTTCTGGGTTATGCGCGGCATGTCGCCGAGCTGTGCAACGAGGAGCTGTCCATTCGGAGTGTCCATGCGCTTGCGGCCGCGCACCTCGATTGGGAGCATCGAGACCCGTTCGACAGGCTGATCGCTGCGCAAGCCATCGTGGAATCGATGGTGGTTATCACGGCCGATCAGGAATTCCATAGCTTCCCGTTGGTGGAGACGCTCTGGTAACCGCTCGTCCGTGTAGGCTCATCAGCTCGTCCGGGCGGCGCGCCCCGCGGGCATAAGCTGGATTGGTGCAAATTTCGCTTTGGCTGGCCCTGGTAGGCGCCGGCACCCTGATCAGTTTCACTCCCGGCGCGGGCGCCATCTCCACCATGAGCAATTCGCTCAACTCCGGATTCCGCCGCTCCATCTGGGGAGTGCTGGGCCAACAGGCGGCACTGATCATGCACATCCTGATCGTTGCGCTCGGGGTAGGTGTTCTGGTCTCCAGCTCGCCTGTGGTCTTCAACGTGATCCGCTACACGGGGGCGGCATATCTCGTGTACATGGGCATCCGACAATTCCTGCACCGGCCGGACCTGGACAAGGAAAAAGTAGAGGCCCGGCGGAACGAGCCGGCCTGGTCCATGTTCCAGCGAGGCGTTTGGGTCAACCTGCTCAACCCCAAGGCGATCGTTTTCTTCCTGGCCTTCATGCCCCAATTCATCCGTCCCGAGCAGCCGCTGATACCGCAGTATCTGATCCTCAGCACCACGATCGTTTTCATCGACATCTGCGTCATGTGGTTCTTCTTCGCCTTGGCGGCCCGTTCATTCCAACGGTTCACGCACAACGAGCACGGCCAAAAAGTCCTCAACCGCACGTTTGGAGTGCTTTTCATGTCCGTGGGTGTGCTGCTCGCCGCCATCCACTAGAAACTAATCGATTGCTCCCCACCGGCTCCCAGCCTTCGCAAGCTCAGGCCGGGGCCCTCGCCGGCGTGGGACCAAACTGTCGTATTGAACCTTCAGAACGACAGTTACGGAGCAATCGATTTTAAGATCGGGCAGGCCGCCAGCCGGCCTGGACCAGCGCGCCTCGGACCTTGGCTATCGCAGCTTTCGCATCGTTCACCATGTGGCGCTTTGAGATCCGGACCTCCGTCCAACCCAGCGCCTCATACCGTTCCGATCGGCTGATGTCCCGCACCACTTGTGATCGCCAGGCGGAGCAATGACTCCTGCGGCGAATCCGAGCCTATCCGGATCAGTTGGATGGCTACTCTTGCTTTGCGCAGCCCTCTCTTTCCCTTATGGCGATCGATCACTCGCTGAAGATCCCCAAGAGTGCACAGCGGCGTGTCCCGCCCTTCGAATTCAACCCGCGGTATCCGCACACAGCTGTCCCCCATGACCACCAATTCGTCCACGGTCAGTATCTCGGCCATGTCGAACCAGGTACGCTCCACAGTGGTGACGGGGACGCCATCAACCGTAGTGACCTCGTCCTCATAGAGCTTCATGCGGTGCACGACGACGTGCGGCCGGTTGAGGTGGGCAGCACCCTCGGGGCGGATCACATGGAACATTTGCGCTGGCTCCTTCTGGCGACGTCGCGGCAGGTCAAGGAGTTCCGCCGCTGTGAGGTGGGATGCGGCGCGTCGCTCATTGACCTCGACGAAAGGGCGCACGCGGATGCACAAGGGGAGCTCCGCCGTCGGGCTTTCCGAACGAATCCCCCTGCCAAGTCTCTTCAGAGAGCCGTGCCGAAGACGCCCAGGGCTGACGCCCTCGTGGAGCCGCGCACCACCAGCGAGCTCTCGAGGGTCAGTTGCGGCTGGTCTAGTTCACGGCCTTCCATCAGCCCCCGAAGTTGTTCGCCGGCCTTGAGTCCCAGTGGAGTGGCCGGCAAGTGCACACTGGTCAGGCTCGGGTTGCTCGTGGCCGAATACGGCAGGTCGTCGAAGCCGGCAACCGCCAGTTCCTCCGGAATCCGGACCCCGGCCACGCGGGCTTCCTGAAGCACGCCGTACGCGTGGGTGTCCGTTCCGCAGACGACGGCGGTGACCCCGGCTCGCTGCCAGTCCGGCCAGGCGGCAGCGAAGGCAGCCGCGGCAGCGCCGACGTCGATGGTGGTGCTGATGATGTGCGCGTCGGCAACGGAAATGCCGCAGGAATGTGCCTCATCCAAGAATGCCGCCCGGCGCACTTCGAACGTGGCCGTGCCGGTCACGCTGTCCACATAGGCAACGCGCTTGTGCCCGGAGGCCGCAAGGTGCGCGGCCAATTCACGGGCGCCGTGGGCAACATCGAGGTTCACGGACGGAGCGTAGGCCTCAAGGCCGGGCGCATCGAGAAGGACCAGCGGCCCGGCGACGGAAAGGTCTTCCAGGAAGGCCGCATTGGGCGCATCCACCAGCAGGCCGGCAGGGCGAAGGGCCAGGAGCTTCCGGACGTCCTCCGCACGGGGGAACTCACCGGCGTCGGTCACGGAAAGCAGCAGCTGGTACTCGGAGCCGAGCGATTCCCGGACGCCGGCAATGACCTTGGCGAAAAAGGGGTTGGAAATGTCCGGCGCCACAAGGATCACAATCGAGCTCACGCCCTTGGCCAACGAACTGCCGATGCCATCCACCACGTAGCCTAGCTCGGCGATGGCCTGGCGGACCCGCGAAATGTTGTCCTCGGAGACCCTGCCCTGCGTTTTGCCGTTGGCAACCAGGGACACGGTGGCAGTCGAGACCCCTGCCAGGGAGGCCACCATCGCCGCGGTGACGCGCTGCGTACGGCCTAAGGCCCGATGCACTGGTTCCGCGGATTCCATACAACGATCGTAGCCGGGAATCGGCCCCTTCCCACGCCGCAAGGCATCAAGCGCTTGACGCCATCAGCGTTAAGCGCTTGACGTGACCGGCAAGCCAGTGCCAGAATTCCCCTGAATGCTTTAGCGCCCTGCCTCGGCAGGCCCCAATGACGTGGAGATGAACATGGATCCCAACACCATGACCCGTGAACGCAAGAAGATCATCCTGGATTGCGATCCCGGGCATGACGACGCCGTTGCCCTGCTGCTGGCCCATGGCAACCCGGACATCGAACTGCTCGCCGTCACCACGGTGGTCGGCAACCAGACCCTCGAGAAGGTCACCCGCAACGCCCTGTCCGTGGGCACCATCGCAGGCATCACGGGTGTTCCCTTTGCCGCCGGCTGCGACCGTCCGCTGGTCCGCTGCATCGAAACCGCACCGGACATCCACGGCGAAACCGGTATGGACGGCCCCGAGCAGCCCCAGTCCACCATCGAGCTGGACCCGCGCCACGCCGTCGACCTCATCATCGAGACGATCATGGCGCACGAGCCGGGCACCGTGACCCTGGTCCCCACGGCGGGACTCACCAACATCGCCATGGCCGCCCGCAAGGAGCCGCGCATCGTTGAACGCGTCAAGGAAGTCGTCCTCATGGGCGGCGGCTACCACGTAGGAAACTGGAGCGCCGTGGCGGAATTCAACATCATCATCGACCCCGAGGCCGCGCACATCGTCTTCAACGAAAAATGGCCCGTAGTGATGGTCGGTTTGGACCTCACGCACCAGGCCCTGGCCACCCCGGAAGTAGTCGAGAAGATCGCCGCTGTGGGCACCAAGCCTGCCAAGTTCGTCATGGAACTGATGGAGTTCTTCACCAAGACCTATAAGGACGCCCAGGGCTTTGACTATCCCCCGGTACACGATCCCTGCGCCGTGGCCTACGTCATCGACCCCACCGTGATGACCACCCGCAAGGTACCCGTTGACATCGAACTGCAGGGCAAGCTCACCCTTGGAATGACTGTGGCCGATTTCCGCGCCCCCGCACCGGCCGACTGCAACACCTCCGTCGCGGTCGACCTCGACCACGAGAAGTTCTGGAACCTCGTCACCGACGCGATCGTCCGCATCGGCGATCCCGCAACCGGCGCTGCCGCCACCACCGCCGCCACGCCCGCCGCCGCCGGCATCGCAGGAGAGGCCAAGTAAATGACCACCCTCATCAACGAAACCAAGACCAACCGCGGCAACGTCACCGCCCTCATGGTTGCCCTGCTGGCGGCCTGCGTGGCGTTCCAGCTCAACGCATCGATGCTCAGTCCGGCCCTGGTCACCATGGGCAACGAGCTCCACACGGACCAGGCGGTCATCGGCCTCTCCCAAACCTGGTTCTTCACGGCCGCAGCCCTGTTCTCGCTCTTCCTGCCGCGCCTGAGCGACATCGTCGGCCGTAAGAAGATCCTCCTCGGCATGATGCTGCTCATGGCCGTCGGCTCGGTCATCGCGGCCATGGCGCCCGACGTTACCTGGCTCTTCGTGGGCCGCATCATCCAGGGCGTCAGCGGTCCCACCGTGCCGCTGTGCCTCATCATGCTGCGCTCCGCGGTCAACAACCCGCGCAAGTACGGAGCCCTCATGGGCCTCATCACAGCGGTCAATGGCGGCGTCGCCGGCGTCGACTCCTTCGTGGGCGGCTACTTCGCCGAGCACTTCGGATTCCGGAGCATCTTCTGGCTCATGGTTGGCCTTGCTATCGTGGCCACGGCGTTGATCGCCATCCTTGCAGGGGAAAGCAAGCCCGCCGCCGGTACCGGAATGGACTGGCTTGGCGTGTTCTTCATTGTCATCGCTGTGGGCGCACTCCTGACAGCCCTGAACGAGGGATCCAAGCTGGTCGGCGCTTTCTCTTCCGGAACGCTCATGCTGGCCATCGGGCTGATCGTGGTCGCCGCAGCCGCGTTCGCCGCCTTCTGGACAGTCGAGAAGCGCTCCAAGAAGCCCATGGTGGAAACGATCCACCTTCGCCAGCGTTCCACCTGGGCACCACTGCTGACCACCACGCTCGCCATGACCGGTATCTTCGCAGTCATCAACGGCATCGTCCCTGCCTACGTCCAGGCTGCGGCCCCGGGATTCGGGGTTGGACCCACCGAGATGTCGCTCATGATCCTCACGCCGTACGCCCTCCTCGGCTGGGTGTTCGGACCGATCAGCGGCCGGCTCGCTCCCGTGCTCGGCTACACCAAAGTCCTGCGCATCGGCATGCTGGGAAGCATCGTGGCCCTTGCAGTCATCGCGTTCCTCGGACTCAGCAGCCTGCCCCTCATGATCGTGGGAACGGCCTTGCTCGGCATCATGTACGCCGGTACGGTCAACATCATGCTCAACGGACTCGGAGTTGTCCTCTCCCCCGCCGGCAACCCCGGCTTCCTGCCCGGCATGAACGCCGGAGCCTTCAACCTCGGCGCCGGCCTGAGCTTCCTCGTGTTGCCGGCCGTCCTTGTGGCCACCTCGGCGCTCGGCGACGCCAAGGCCTCGTACTTGACGGTCGTTGTCGTCGGCCTGGCCATCACGGTCGCCGCCTTCGCGGCGTCGCTGCTCATCCCCAAGCCGCTCGAAGCCGAGGTTGAAAAGTGAACCGCAGGATCGTGGTCGTCGGGTCCTTGAACGCGGACCTGACCATCTATTGCGAGCGGCTCCCGCTCCCGGGCGAAACCGTCCACGGCAACGGCTTCGCGGTCAATCCCGGCGGCAAGAGCGCCAACCAGGCCGTCGCGGCGAGCAAGCTGGGCGGCACGGTGACCCTGATCGGCGCTGTTGGAAACGACTCCAACGGCGACATGCTGCTCACCTCCACGGAAGGGGCCGGCGTGGACGTTTCCCGCGTCCGCCGTTCCGCGGATGATGCCACCGGCGTCGCGGTCATCGCGGTGGACGCGAATGGTGAGAACAACATCATCATTTCGGCCGGCGCCAACGGAACGCTCGCCCCGGCGGACGTGCCGGCGGACGCCTTCGACGACGCCGCGGTGCTCTGCCTCTGCCTGGAAGTCAGCCTTGAGACCGTGGAGGCTGCCGCCAAAACAGCGCACGACGCCGGCGCAACAGTCCTGTTGAACCTCTCGCCGTACGCCGAGATCCCGCAGAGCCTGGCCGCCTTGAGCGATGTCCTGCTGGTCAACGCCCACGAAGCCTCGATGTTCCTGGGCGACGCCGAGATGCCCCATCCGGGCGCGCACGCGAGCGCGTGGGAGCCGGTCCGGAGCCAGTTCGCGGAGCGGGGGCTGGAGCGGGTGCTCGTTACCCTTGGCTCGCATGGCTCGGTGGTGTTGGATTCACTCGCCGCGTCCGGGGAACAGATCTCGCGCATCGCACCCACCAAGGTCAGTGCCGTGGATACGACCGGTGCGGGGGACGCCTTCACCGGCGCCGTGGCTGCCCGCCTCGCCGCAGGTGTCACCTTGGCGGAAGCCGCGGCGTTCGCATCGGTTGCCGCAGCGCTCGCCACTACCAAGAAGGGCACCCAGGCCGCCTACCCCGGCGCCGAGGAAGTCCTGGAGCACTTGCGGATTTCGTGACTCATTACGCCTCCACCAGCGACTTTACAAATCCTGTAATCTCACCCTCCTTTTGACTAGCCAAGACGGGGTGGCATCCCCCATGCTTGCTCCATGTACTCAGCGTCGAGCCCATACCGCATCATCACCGTCTGCACGGGAAACATCTGCCGCTCACCCATGGCGCAACTGATGTTGACTGAAGCGTTCGACGCCGGAGGGCTTGGTGGAGCGGTTGTTGTGGACTCCGCGGGGACTACATCCTATGAGGCCGGACATCCCATCGATCCACGCGCAGCCCGCGTCCTTTCGGCCCACCGCATCCGCTCCGAAGGCCACATTGCCAGGAGTTGGCGCCAGGAGTGGTTCCGGGAGCGGGACCTGATTTTGGCGCTCGACGTGGATCACTATGGCTGGCTGCACGAGGCCGCGCCGGATTCGGAAACCCTCGCCAAGATCCGGATGCTGCGCAGTTTCGACCCAGCCGTTGCCGGCCGGAGCACCCTGGACCTGGGCATCGAGGATCCTTGGTATGGGGGCCACCACGATTTCGACGTGACCTGGGACCTCATCCGCGCGGCCGTCCCCGGGATCGTCGCGCACACCCGGGACGCCCTCGCCGCCAGGCAGCACGGACAGCACCACGACCCGCAGCAGGTACGCTCTATTTCATGACCCCAGCACCCGTGATCATCGCCATCGATGGCCGGTCCGGCGCGGGAAAGACCACTCTCGCCGTCGAACTAGCCGCCCGCCTCCGCATGCATCACAAGGTGTCGTTGTTCCATCTCGAAGATATCTATCCGGGCTGGAACGGCCTCGCCGCGGGTATCGAGCGGTACGTCACCACGGTCTTGGCACCGTTGCGGCGCGGCGACGCCGCCGAGTGGGTCAGTTGGGACTGGGAGAAACATTACGACGGCCGCAGCCACGTCACCCTGCCTGCCGAAATCGTCATCGTCGAGGGCGTCGGTGCAGCCGCGAGTGCCGCCCGGCCCATGCTGGACGCCGTGGTCTGGGTGGACGCTCCCGACGACGACCGCCGGCACCGTGCCATGGCCCGGGACGGCAGCAGCTACGAACCGTTCTGGGACAGCTGGGCAGCGCAGGAGGACGAATGGCTGGAGACCGACCAGGTCCTCGACCACATTGACGTCAGGGTACTGAATCGGGCAGACGGCAATGCCCCGGACGATGCCCTGCAGGCGCTGAACTACCTCCCTGCGCTCTCCCCCGTGCTGGCTCCCGAGCTCTCGGCACGCCGCGGATTGCAGCTCAAGGCCGAACGGATCGATGCCACGCCGGACGCCGCAGCCCTGTTCCAAGCGCTCTACGCCCGGTCCGCCAACGCCGTCTGGCTCGATTCCTCCAATGCGGCCTCCAACAGGGGCACAGTCGACGACGCCGGTTCCTCCAACGCCGCCGAACGCAGCCGCTTCAGTATCCTCGCGGACGACGGCGGCTCCTTCGGTCAGTCTGTGATGCACAGCTCCGGAACCACCCGCCTCAGCGCCGGATGCGCCACCGCGGTGACCACAGGTCCCTTCTTCCGCTGGCTGGACACCGTGTGGGGCCGCAAGGCTTTGCGGGCACCGGAAGGCTATGACTGCGAATTCACGCTCGGTTGGCTGGGGTACCTCGGCTACGAACTGAAGCGGGAGACCGGTGGCAGCGATGTCCAAGCCGGCACTCCCGATGCGGCGTTGCTTTTCGCCGGACGGGCCGTGGTGATCGACCACCGTGAGGCTGCGGTCTGGCTGCTCGCCATCGACGCTCCCGACGCCGGTGATTGGCTCGGGCTTGCCCGTGAGTCCGTGCTGTCCGCGGCGTCGGCACCCGAAAGTGCGCCGAGGCACTCGGCCGGGGATCCCGCCGTCGGGAGTTCCGCCATGGCGCTTGAGTTCTCCAGCCGCGACACCGAGGACGAGTACAAAAGCAAAATCACCGAGGCCCAGCACCAGATTGCCGAGGGCAACACGTACGAAGTCTGCCTGACCACCACGGTGACCGCCCCGGATCCCGGGCTGGACCCGTGGGAGAGCTACCTCGCGCTGCGCAAGCGCAACCCGGCGCCGTTCGCGAGCTACTTGCGGTTCGGTGACCTGACGGTTGCGAGTACCTCGCCGGAACGCTTCCTGCGGATTACTTCCGACGGCGGCATGCGGGCCGAGCCGATCAAGGGCACCAGGGCGCGGGCCAACGATCCGGTCATCGACGAAATGCTGCGGCGTGGCCTTGAATCCTCGCTCAAGGACCGTGCCGAGAACATCATGATCGTGGACTTGCTCCGCAACGACCTCAGCCACTTCGCCGTGCCGGGGTCGGTGACCGTCAGCCGGTTGTGCGCGGTGGAAAGCTACGCGACGGTGCACCAGATGGTGAGCACCATCGACGCCCGGCTGCGGCCTGGAGCACCGCGGGCCGAGGCCGTGGCGGCCGCGTTCCCTGCCGGCTCCATGACGGGCGCCCCGAAGATCAGCACCATGGACATCCTTGACGGCTTGGAGTCCGGACCGCGCGGGGTCTACTCCGGCGCGATCGGGTACTTTTCGCTCAATGCGGCGACCGATCTCGCCGTCGTGATCCGGACCCTGGTGATGTGTCCCGACGGCAACGGCGGACGCACGCTCAGTCTCGGCGTCGGGGGCGCCATCACGGCGGACTCGACGCCCCAGGACGAATACGAGGAAATCCGGACCAAGGCGTTCGGCGTGCTCTCCGCCCTGGGCGCGGAGTTTCCCGCTATCTGAGCGTCAGTCGTGTTCCTCCGTACGGGCGCGGACCGTCCGGGGATCGTTGCGGGTGATCGTGTAGTAAATCAGGCTGGCCAGGATGGCCCCCACGAACCATGAATACGGGCCCAGGCCCGAGCCTCCCGGCAGGAATGTCTGCAGGGCCGGGACCAGGGCCAAAACACCTGCGACGGCGGCGGCAGGGACCAGCGCCGCAATGGCCTTGAGGTTCCAGCCCTTGGTGTAGAAATAGAGGCCTTTCTCGTCCTCGTGGTACAGGTCCGAGACCTTGCACCGCTGGTGCCGGATGCGGAAGAAGTCCGTGAAGATGACCCCGAACAGCGGACCGAGAAGCGCGCCGAGTCCGCCCAGGAAGTACACGATCACTACGGGACTGCTGAAGAGGTTCCAGGGCAGGATCACGATTGCGAGCACAGCGCTGATGAGGCCGCCGCGGCGGAAGTCGATCCTGTGCGGGGCCACGTTGGCGAGGTCGTAGGAGGCCGAAACGAAGTTGGCCACCACATTGATGCCGATCGTGGCCACCACGAACGTCACGGCGGCGATGATGGTGATCCACGGATTCTTGATCGCCTGGACGATCGCCACGGGATCGGTGATGACCTTGAACATGTCCTGCCCGCGGTACTGGTCTGCGGTGAAGTAGGACGCCGCACCGGCTGTGACCACCACTGTGACCAGGGCGAACGCGATGAAGTTCACGGGCAGGCCCCAGAAGTTGCCGCGCAGGATGGTCTTCCGGTCTGGTGCGAACCGGGAGAAATCGCAAAAGTTCAGGAGAAGCGCGGCAAAGTAGGTGACTGTGAGGGCGATGGCAGAGAAGAACTGGGTCAGGGCTGCCGGGCCGTCCAAGGGCGCGACGCCGGGGATCGAGAGGCTGAACTTGTTGCCCGCTTGCGTCAGGATATAGATCGCGAGCGCGAACATGGCCACCCAGATTGCAGGGCCCGCCCAATCCTGGAACTTCCGGACCGTCTCCATGCCGCGCCGGATGACCAGCAGCTGGACCGCCCAGAGGACCAGGAAAGCCGCCCAGCCCACGGGCGTCAGGCCAAGGATGCGCGGCACGTCCGGACCGTCGAGCGACGTCAACTGGGGCCATACGGAAAACAGCAGCACCAGCACGGCTTCCGAAGCGAGCCAGGTCTGGATGCCGTACCAGGCGATGGCGATGAGTGCCCGGATCAGGGCAGCCAGGTTGGCGCCGAACAGGCCGAAGGACATCCGAGCCAAGACCGGATACGGTACGCCCGTTTTCTGCCCGGCCGTCCCGGCGAAGTTCATGAGGAAGTAGACCAGCGTAATGCCGAGGACCAGGGCCAGGAAGACTTGCCAGCCCACCAGTCCCGTGATGAACAGGCCGGCCGCGAAAGTGTAACCGGCGATGCTGTGGACGTCGCACATCCACAGGGCGAAGAGGCTGCGGACCCTCCAGTTGCGTTGCCGGGCCGGTGCGAGGTCCGCGTTCCACAGCCTGTCGCTGACCAATCGGCCTTCGGCGAGGATCCGGACTTTCTCAGGGTATTCGTCTCCCGGCTCGGGCGGTGCCTGCACAGCCGGTGACTCGTTTTTCCGCGCCATGACGCCTCCGAAGAACGCTTCCAAACATGCTTGGAATTCCAGAATCGCCCCATTGCGGCGCGAAGGAAAGCCCCCTTGGGAGTGCCCGCACGCCAAGCGCTAGCATTGGTCCCACTACGTCTTACCAGGAGGGTGCATGCCGTACATCGTTGACTTCGAGAATGTCTCTACCATCGGACTGGAATCGTCTCCCGTTGCCGAGGCGCTTGCCGGGTTGCGCGCCAACGAGGGCCGCTACTACCGGAACAAGTACGGCCACGTCTTCACAGTGAGCCCTGCCGGCGAGGTTCCGGAAGTCGTCGAGCGCGTGAGCCGCATCCTGAAGGAGGAGCGTGACATCGTCATCAGCTCCCGCCCGCTGGAAGCAACCGCCTTCGACGTCGACGGTTTGCGGATGGCCTACGTCTTCTACGAGTCCGGGTTGTCGGTCAACGTTATGTACGGCATCGAGGCCGACGGGAAGCGGGCTGTCGGATTCAAGCTCTCGGACGGCATGGAGATTCCGGAAGAACTGGCGTCACGCTTCAAATTCGCTCGCCAGAAGTCGAAGCTGGCAGGCGTCATCCGCGGCTCCTACTTCGTGATCAAGGGCGAGTACTGAACCGGCTCACGGCATCCAAGTAGGGCACACTCTATTTAGGAAGCCTACTGATTGTGTACCGTGGCAACCATCCTATTCATTGCCGCTTGTTACCGGTGCGGTGAAAGACCGGCCGGGCGGTTGAGGCAAGGCCGTGCCGGTTATCCCCGGGAAGGTTCGTGCCGCCACAAAAATTGGGGTCTACACATGAAAAAAATGCTCGCACCGCTCGGGATTCTCTTTGCTGGCGTACTGGCGTTGACCGGCTGCGGAGGTCCCGCAAATCCGGGCAACGCCGCCGCTTCCTCCTCGACACCGACACCAACTCCTACACCGAAGGCGTACACCAACGAGGAACTTGCGTCGATCGTCGCGCAGTTGAAGGATGACCAGGGCAAGCCCTTGACCGTGGTGCCTGCCGCGCAGCTCGATCAAGGCATCATCGCGGCGAAGCAGATGCTCGCGTCCGCCGTCATCACACCCCCGGCGTGCGCAGCGTTGGCGAACACCAACGCGCAAGTCCCGGACGGTGCGACGTATGCGGCAGGGGAGAGCATTTCGGCGGCGGATAAGTCCGTCACAGTGATCACCGCCCTGGCGGTGAAGGACCCCGCCGTCCTGGCCGGCCAGACGAAGAAATCCGCTGATGCCCTGGCGCAGTGTTCCACCTTCACGATCGAGGTGGGCGGGCAGAAGGTCACTACCCAGACCCAGCCGTTGCCGCAGAAGACCAGCGGGGACCAGTCAACGGGAGCATTGAGCACCCAGGTCCTGCCGTCGGGCCAGAAGGTGACCACACTGACCGTGACCGGTGTGAAAGGCAATCTCGGAGCCACAGCGATCAAGACGGGCGCCACTGTCACCGCGGACTCCGCGGCGGAACTGGTCAAACTCGTCAACGCCGTCCTCGGCTAGCAGTCAGCGGAAGCGGACAGCTCAAGCGCCGAGGTTCAACATTTCGACATAGCGGTCGATCATCATGTGTTGGCCCTTGATCTGGGAAATCAGCTCCGGGCTGGCGATCTCGCCGTCGGGCAGTTGTCCCGAGCCGCCGGACGGTCCCAACGGAAGGATGATGACGGGCTTCGACGGCGTGTAAGCGGCCAGATCCGTGGAGCCTTCGATCTGGGCTTGGATGTTCTTGGCAACCACTGCGGCCTCGCGACCCGCGACGCCCGCTTTGTTCACGTCGATCGCCGAAATGTCGCCCAAAGCGTAGACGTTCTCGAAGCCCGCAACGCGGAGTTCGGGGGTGACGTCAAGGTATCCCTCGGCGTTCCGCGCGGCAAGGAGGCCTCCCGCCACATAGTCCGTCTGCGGGGCTATTCCATAGCAGCGGAACCAAATGTCCGCCTGGATGGCGGTACCGTCCGCGGTGTTGACGGTAAAGGTGGCAAATTCACCCGCAGGAACAGGAGGCAACTGCACCAACGGGCTTCCCAGAATCCGGCGTACGCCGAGTTCATCCAACTGCCGGTTGACCTCAATCCGCAGCCGTGGATCGTAGGGCCCGGGAAGGATGTCCGCCGCCACATCTACCATCACGATGTCCTTCTCCGGCCATGCCGCCGCGATCTCGCCTGCGAACTCAAGGCCTACCGCCCCGGCGCCCAGCAGCATCACCCTGTCTGCACGTTTGAGGTCGTCATGTGCGGCTTGGTAGCGGGCGATGGCGTCGCTGGTGACCATTCGATCGCTTTTGGCCGGGAAGGGGTAGCTGGAACCGCTGGCGAGGACAAGGTAGTCCGGCGCCAGGCTGGCACCCGAAGCCAGCTCGACCGTGTGCCCGTCCACCCGGACAGCGCGGTCCCGGAGTACCTCTCCATGCGCCAACAGGCGGTCATAGGGAAGGAACATCCGCGGCAGGAAATCGGTTTGGACCACAGATCGGAGGGCCGCAATGTTGTGTACGAAAGCGTCCTTGGGTTCCACCAAGGTAACCGTCGCGTGTTCGTCCAACGCCTTGGCTACGGAAATCCCGCCGTAGCCTCCGCCGATAACCACCACAGTGGGGTGCTGAGCCTGGTCATTCATGGCAACTCCCTCGGTAGAAAGCTCACGCTGCGCGGCTTGTGCCGCCCAGATCGTTTATGAATGACAACGATTGTTGGTTATCAATAATTTCCTCAGTGATAAGATTTTCCTGATGAGTTCTTCGGCAGCGGGAAAGCAACTGGGGTTCCTCCTTGCGCGTCACGGGCGCATCATGAATACGCGCCTCCGCCAAGCGCTGGACTCCTCCGGGCTCAGCCCGAGGCATGCCGTGCTGCTGTGCCGGCTTGACGAGTCCGGCCCGCTCAGTCAGCAGGGCCTGATCGATGCTCTCTCCATCGACGCGAGCGGACTAGTAGCGGTCCTGAACGACCTTGAGCGCCAAGGGCTGGCGGAACGACGCCGGGACCCCGCGGACCGCCGTCGTCATATCGTAGAAATCACCGCGGAAGGCAAACGCGCGGTGGCATCCATTGAAGTTGCGGTGGCCGACGTCGAGCAGGAGGCCTTTGCGGGATTCTCCGCTGATGAGCTCCAGCAACTCCATGGATTGCTGTCGAGGATCCACGGCGAACCTGCGGACGAGGCCTGCGAGGACTGAGTCCCTACTGTAGGGTCGCCGTCAGCCGCGCTACATTGTCCACGTATTTGGCAAGCATCGGCCGGTGCAACCAGCCCTCCAGGGTCAGCTCGCGGCACATTTCCCTGTAGCTCGACTCCACGGAGCGCATGCTGTCCACGGCTTCGGCGCCCAGGAGCATCACGGACACCTCCATGTTGAGCGAGAAGGAACGCATGTCCATGTTGCTGGAACCGAGGACGGCCACTTCTTCGTCAATGGTGAAGTGCTTGGCGTGCAGGACGTACGGCGCGCGGTACAGGTAGATCCGTACCCCGGCTTCCAGCAGCGCCTCGTAGTAGGACCGCTGCGCATGGTGGACCAGGAACTGGTCGCCCTTCTCGGAGACGAAAAGTTCCACGTCGACGCCACGCTGGGCCGCCGTCGTGATGGCGTACAGCAGGGAATCGTCGGGCACGAAGTACGGGCTGCAGATCGAGATGCGGTGCTGGGCCGAGTAGATCAGCGTATTGAACAGGCGGAGGTTGTTTTCCGTGACGAACCCCGGGCCGCTCGGAACCACCTGTGCGGTCATCCTGCCGGGTGTTGCCTGGACCGCGACTTGCAGTTGATGTTCGAGGGATTCGTCGGTTTCGCTCAGCCAGTCGGTGGCGAAGACGACGTTGAGGGTTGCAACGATCGGCCCCTCCATCCGCGCCATAAGCTCCACCCATTTGCGCCCGGCGCGTCGGTGCTTGGGGTTGTTGTAGGAGGGCTCAATCAGGTTCTGGGAACCCGTGAAGGCAATTTCGCCGTCGATCACCAGGATTTTCCGGTGGTTCCGCAAATCCGGACGGCGCCACTGGCCATGGATTGGCAACAGCGGCAACATGCGGCGCCACTGGATCTGGCCGCGCTTGAGCCTGCGGACCAGCTTTCGGTAGCCGGGAATCCGCAGCGTGCCGATGTGGTCGAACAGAAGGCGGACGTTGACGCCGCGCGCGGCTGCCTTTTCCAACTCGGTGAGCAGTTCGTCTGTGACTGAGTCGCTGCTCATGATGTAGAACTCCGCGTTGACGAACTTCTTGGCCCCCTTGACCGCTTCCGCCATGGCTTTGATGGACTCTTCGTAGCCGGGGAAGAGCTCCACGGAGTTGCCGTCCACCATCGGCAAGGATCCCAGCCGCCGGTTCAGTTCACCGGCCGACGTCACCCATTCGGGTCCCGAGTACGTGCTGACGACGTCGGCGAGCGCCGACGTGCCTGCACGCACCCGATCGTTGACTTCCTCCTGCTGTTCACGACGACGGCGGGACAAGCGGAAATTGCCGAACAACAGGAACAGGACGAAGCCGACGGAGGGAACGAGGAAGACGGCCAGGAGCCACGCCATGGCCGTGGTGGGGCGGCGGTTACCGGGGATGACGCCCAGCAGCACCACCCTCAGGATAATCTCGACGACGGCCCACGCGCTGAGGAGCCAGGTCCACTCAACCCCGAACTGAAAAGGAAACAGCACCCCACACCCCCACGATCGAATAGTTAGTCAAAGAACCAACAGTCAGCCCAGCCTATCTGGCGCACCGCTCGCGACTGTTCGTCCTGTGGGCCAGCACTAAGCTGGAAGCATGACTTTACCTGCCTCGACGGTCCTCGTTTTCCTGGATCCAGCGTTCGAAAACGGCCGCGTCGCCGATTCCAGCCAGCCACAGCTCATGGCAACCGACCTGGGCGCCACCCGGGGCGACGGCGTCTTCGAGTCGCTGCTCGCCGTCGAGGGCCGTGCGCGCAAGGTGCAAGCGCACCTGAACAGGCTAGAGAGCTCAGCCCGCGCACTGGACCTCAACATTCCCGAACAGGACGTCTGGCGCCGGGCGATCGACACCGCGATCACCGAATTCCGGGACGCCTTCCCCGCGCCGAGCCCGGCCGAAGACGAGGTAGTGGTCAAGCTGCTGGTGACGCGCGGGGTGGAAGGGGCCTCGACTCCCACGTGCTGGATCCAGGCTTCGCCGTCCCCCGCGGGCAGTCGCCGGCAGCGCGAGACGGGCATCGACGTCGTACTTCTTGACCGTGGCTTTGACACGGAGGCGGGCGACCGCGCCCCCTGGCTGCTGCTCGGCGCCAAGACGCTCTCCTACGCCGTGAACATGGCCGCGCTGCGCTACGCGCACAAGCAAGGTGCGGACGACGCAATCTTCACGTCAACGGACGGCCGCGTCCTGGAGGGCCCGACGTCGACCGTGTTGTTGGCCCACGTCGAAACGGTCGACGACGGCGCCGGCTCGGTGCGCACGGTCAAGCGCCTCATCACTCCGCAGCTGGACAGCGGCATCCTGCCCGGCACGTCCCAGGACGCGCTGTTCTCCAAAGCGAAGGCAGCGGGCTGGGAGCTCGGCTACGGCCCGCTGGTCCCGGAAGACCTGTTCGACGCGGACGCGGTGTGGCTGATCTCGAGCATCCGGCTCATCGCGCCCGTCAACCACGTGGATGGCAGGGAGATTGGCACGCCGGCAATGCGCAAACAGCTGACGGCCGAGCTGAACGAGCTGTTCGCGGGGATCGAGTAGGGTTTTCGCGCCAACTGCCTCCCCTGCCCAACTAACTAGCAGTAGATGTCGTTTAGAGCGCCCTAAACGACATCTGTTGCGAGTCACTTGGGTGCGGTGATTTGTTCCCGCAGGATGTCCGCGTGACCGCAGTGTTGCGCAAGCTCGCGCAGCATGTGGAGGTACACCCAGCGCAGCGGGAGCGGGCCGCGTCGGTTGCCGTTGAGCATGTCGTCGAGCCCCAAGGACGATGACGCCCGGCGCGATGCTTCGCATGCCTCGCGGTGTGCCTGCTGGATTGAAGCGATGGTGTCGCCGTCGTCGAGGATAAAAGATTCATCCGGCGTCGCAGGGATGCCGATCTCCGCGCGCGAACGGCACGTGATGGCTTCGTCGAACCAGACCTTCTCCACGAAGGTCGCATGTTTTACGAGGCCCAGCAGGGTGGTCCGGGACGGCACCAATGACCGCCGGACCTGTTCCTCCGTCAACCCGTTCAAGCAGTCATTGAGCGCGCGCCGGTGCTCATCGATGAATGCCTCGAATTGGATGCGAATTGGCTGGTTGAGGTTGTCTTCGGCAAGCGTCACGGTTGCACCTCTGTTTTCCGTCAAGCAGGGATTCACTCAGTATCGATGTGATCCGAGCTTAGCCGGGGAATAGACTCCGTTCATGCGTCTGGCGATCATTGGAGCGGTCCTCCTTGCGGCCGGAGCCGTGGCGATCGCCACCGGCGCCCTGCCTTTCACCGATCTAGTGGCACTCGTGGATCGGGTGGCGCCGATTCTGCTGTTCGTCGTCGCGATGACGGTTGTTACTGAGCTGTGCAGTGAGGCTGGAGTGTTCCTTTGGACTGCCCGCCGGCTCCGCTATTGGGGCCGCGGATACAGCATTCTTTTGTGGCTGTTACTGGCGGCATTCGCGACGCTGAGTACCGTCTTCCTCTCTTTGGACACGACGGCGGTGCTGCTGACCCCCGTGGTGGTCAGCGTGACGCGGCAAGCCGGACTGCCGGCCCTGCCCTTCGCGCTGACGACGGTGTGGCTGGCCAACACGGCAAGCCTGCTGCTGCCCATTTCCAACCTGACCAACCTTCTGGCCCAGCACAGCCTTGGCGGTATTACTCCGGGCGGGTTTGCCGGCCTGATGTGGGCCCCTTCGCTTGCCGCCGTCGTCGTACCCCTGCTGTTCATCGCCGTCGTCTTCCAGCGGGATCTGCGCAACCGCTATTCACGGATCCCGGTCGGACGGATCAGGCCGGATCAGCCGGCCGGGGCTGATTCCAGGCCTGCAGCGGACCGGGTCCTGCTCGCGTGCAGCGCCGTGGTGCTGGCGCTGCTGCTACCCGCGCTGGTGTCCGGGGTCCCGGTCTGGATCCCGGCCCTGGCCGGTGCAGTGGTTCTTGGTGTGGTGTTCGCGTTACGGCGCCCGCGGGTTCTCAAGGTGTCGCTGATTCCATGGTCCTTGTTGCTGTTCGCTTCCGGCCTCTTTCTGGTGATGGAAGCAGCCAGGCATCTGGGGGCTCCCGTGTTGCTGAGTCAGCTGGCCGGACAAGGCCAGGGCTTTATGGATCTGGTTCGGCTTGCCGCGACGGGCGCCGCCGGTTCCAATGTCCTCAACAATTTGCCTGCGTACCTGCTGGCAGAACCGCTGGCCGGGTCGCCTGTGCGGATGGCGGCCTTGCTGATCGGAGTCAATGCGGGCCCGATCATCACACCGTGGGCCTCCTTGGCCACCCTTTTGTGGCACGATCGGCTCATGCGCATGAATGTGCTGATTACGTGGAAGGGCTATGCGATCTTCGGCCTGATTGTTGCGCCTCTGACGGTGTTCGCAGCGGTGGCAGTGCTGGCAATCGCTGGCCAGTGAGTGCGTTCGGCAGAGACGGACCCTGTCGCCGGGCGCGAAGATTCAGGACAGAATGTAGAACAGCTTGGCCGGTACCGCCGGAACCCCGATACGAGAAGGATCTGCATCATGCTCAGCCTGCAGGACATCGACAACATCGTCCTCAACGGAGGGATTGTGGTAGACGCCGCCGGGGAGAAAATCGGTTCAGTGGAACAGGTCTTCACAAGCGGTGATTCCGGGGATCCTGTGTTTGTCACCGTGCGGACCGGCTTGTTCGGCATGTCCGAGTCCTTCGCCCCGCTTTCCGGAGCCAGCATTGAGAATTCAGTGATCAGGGTGGCCTTTGCCAAGGACAAAGTGAAGAACGGCCCGCGCATCGAGAGCGACCGCGGCGTGATCACGGAGACGCAGGAACAGGAACTCTACAGCTATTACCGGCTCGCGGCGGAGGAATCCAACGATGCCGCCACGGGAACCGATCCCGAGAGAGCCGGGACGGTGCCCGAAGCCTCGGCTGGGGAGACCGAGCCCGACGGCGGTCCGCCTCACCCAGCCCCGCACGGTGGCCCGCATCCGCCGCACGGCGGTCCGCCACACCCAGCCCCGCATCCGCCGCACCTGCACAAACATGTACCCCGGCCTCCGCATCCCGGCCCGCCCCCGCCGCATCGGACACCCGGGCCACTTGGGCCCCCACCGGAACCGGAAGACCTTCAATAGCCGCGGCTTGCCGGCGGATTTCAGCCGCCGACCGTGGATCCTGGGCGATGACAAGGTGGACATCTGAGGCGCCAACGCAGGCTGCGGTGACGGTGTACGAGCCCGACTCCGCCACCCGTGCGCTCTTTCCAACCCCGCTAACGGCGCCGCCTACGGTGCCGGAATCCTCCAGGATCACCGCGCCGGAGGCTGCCCCGAGATTCCCCCATGCCCCACCATGGATCCGAGTGTAGCGGGCCGGGCAATTTAGCTTCGCGAACTCTATTGTGCCGCCATGGCGGCAGTAGTTAACTAGTCCCGTGAACTCTGCTGGGGAAGGGTGATCTGCCTCTAGGCCCAGTGGGCACCTGGTTTCACGGTGCCGTGGAATCAGCAAAGTTGATGGAGGGCATCGTTATGAGTGCAGTTTCTTCGTCCCAGAATTTCAATCACGGGTTTCCCACGCCCGGACCCCAGGATCCCTCGCCCCAGAAAGTCATGGATCACGTTTTCTTCCTCTCCGAGGGGGAATGGAAAAAAGTCCGCGAAGAGGAACAATTCGACCACATCGTCATCGGCAGTGGGTTCTGCGCCTACGCTTTCGCCGAGCGGACACTGACAGTCAATCCGCACGCACGGATCCTGATCATTGAACGGGGTCCGTTTTTCTTGCCGCAGCACTTCCAGAACCTGCCGCTGCCCTACAAGGAGACCCTGGGAGGCCTCTCGGAGACCTTCCCGTGGACCTTGGCAGCTGCCACCGCCACCCAGCCGCCGGGCAAGATTTCGTGGCAGCACGGCATGGTTCCTTTCTACGGCGGACGAAGCATCATGTGGAGCGCGTGGTGCCCCCGCCCCGAGGAAGATGAAATGCGGGGCTGGCCGCGGGCAGTGATGGACGCCGCCAAGTCGCACTTCACGTCCGCGGAAGACCTCCTGAACGTGGTTTCGGCGGACCAGATCGACGCCGGCCGGTCGGCCGACGTCGTCGATCTCATCAACGACACCCGGCCGGTCTACGGAATCATGCAGAAAGCCCTGCAGGAACGGCTTGAGGCAGGCCTGCACAAGATCGATTCCGCCACCCGCAGCATGCCCGCACCGCTCGCTGCGGCGACTGGCGCGACGTCGGGCGTGGACTTCGCGAAGTTCTCGACGCCGGCAGTCCTCCTTGAACTGACGGACAAGCAAGCAGCCCTCGAGGCCCAAGGCAAGGGCGCGGCTCTTCGCATGGTCACGGACTGCACCGTGTTGAGCGTGCTCCAGCAGGACGGACGGGCCACCGCGTTGAACACCAACCGCGGCGTAGTGAACGTCGGCAACGCCAACCTGGTCCTGGCCATGGGCACGCTTCCACCGGCAACGCTGGTCCTCAATTCCTTCCCGCAGGTGCAGGGGGCCGGCGGGCATTTCAGCGCCCACTTCATCACCTCGGTGGTGGCCAGGGTTCCCCGCGAGGATTTTGATTTCAGCGGACAACTCGGCGAGCTGGAACTGGCGGCCATCTATTTGGCGGGCAAGAGCCCGGCCGGCATGCAGTACCACGTCCAGCTTTCGGTCCTCTCGGACCGTTGCCCGGACAAGAACGCCCAGAAGTCCGAACGCTACGCCCCCGACGTCGTCGCCACGGCTTCGCTCGCGCAGCTGCGGTCCTCGGAGGACTACCTGGTGTTCGTCTGCGCCGTCCTCGGCGAACTGGACGAAAGCAACCCGGAGAACCACTTGCGGCTTTCCGGCGGAGCGGACCCCACCTGCAACGTCACCTTGCAGGTGTTGGCCAACGCCACCGACGACGACACCTGGGACACCATGGACGAGGGAACCTTCCAGATGCTGGAGCGGGTCCTCTCCCCGGCCGGCGCGGAGCGGGTCGAATACTGGCGCGGAGATCCCGACGACGGAACCTGGGGTGCCGAGCGTCCCGCCATCCCGGAGCGCCGCGTTCCGGGATTGGTCCACGAAAGCTCGAGCCTGCCGATCGGCGAAGAGGAGGACGCCGTCGTCGGAATCGACTACCGACTCAACGGCGTGCAGAACGTCTTTGTAACGGGCGGCAGCCTCTGGCCCACCGGCGGTTCGTGGAACCCGACCATGACAATGGTCGCCTTGGCGCAAGACCTCGCCGAAAGACTCGAGGCCGACGGCGGAGCGGCGGCAGCGCCATGACTGTCGCCCCGGCGCTGGACCCGGCGCTCCTTCCCACGGTTCCGCCTATGAGTGTCGCCGATGTGCTGGACCGGCAGGACGGCGTGTACTGGGTGGTGAAGGACGCGAATTCGGTCTTCCTGTGGGTCAACCAGAACTTCGCGGACCTGGTGGGCATGGATAAGTCGGAGCTGATCGGGCACCAGGACTCGCGCGCGGAACACGTCGCGCACGACAAGGAAGTAATGGCGAGCGGAAAGCCGTTGCTCAACTTCCACGAGACCATCGCCGTCCCCAGCAAGGACGGCGGCATGGTGAATGTGGACATCGTGACCCAAAAGGGGTTGCTGCGGGCCCCGGGCAGCAAGGACATCATCGGCATCACCGTCTGCTTCTCGCTGAAGGACCCGGTCACATGAGTGGATTCGCAGAGGACTGGATCAAACGGTTGGACATGTCCCCTGCTAGCGTGGGCGGCTGGTTCGCGCCCGCGCTCGTGAGCAACGAGGACATCGCCGGATCGGCGCTGCCTCCGCGTTTCGGCGTCGACCATCCGCTCTACAGTTCCAACTGGTACCTGCTGGAGGCGGGTGAGGTCCTCCAGTTGCACGCCCTCAAGCAGGACGAATTGTGGTTCTTCCACGTGGGGACACCGATCAGGCTGCACGTCTTCTCCCGGGAGCTCGGACTTCAGGACTTTGGCTATACCGAAGCCTTGTTGGGGCCGGATCCGGAAGCAGGCGAGATGTTGCAAGGAGTTGCCCCGAATTCCACCTGGTTCGGTGCCGAGTTGGCCGGGCCGGGGTTCGCCTTGGTGAGCTGCAGCCTCGCACCGGGATACGAGAGATCGGACTCCGCGAAACCAACGGCACGGGACATCGAGTCGCTCGTCATGAGGTTCCCCGGGCATGCCGAGCTGATCCTGCGCCTGGCGGTGGTGTAGCCGGGGCCGGCGGGATGGGCTGGGCAGGCGGGATGCCCGGATAAAACGTCTGGTGCGCCGGTTCTGGGGCCGGCGCACCAGGCTTCTCCCACCCAACTGACTAGCAGTAGTTGTCGTTTAGAGGCTCCAAAACGACAACAAATGCGTGGGCCCACGCCGCCCGGGTTCCCTGGCCGTGGGGCCCCGCCGGCGAGGGTCCCTGCCTGAGCTCGCGAAGGCTGGGAGCCGACGGGGACTTGCGAGGCGAGGGTGGCGGTGGGGACCAGTTGGGCATCTCAGGAGCCGATCGGCGACAGTTCCCGCACCAGGCCGAAGAGGTCCTTGGGGTCATCGGGATTAGCGACGAGGTCAATCTCCTCGAAGAACTCCGAACCCTCGACGGCATCGCGGAGATAACGCAAGGCGGAAAAGTCCTCGATCGCGAAGCCCACGGAATCGAATATCGTGATTTGGTCCCTGGAGGTCCGGCCCGGAGCGTGCCCGGCCAGGACCTGCCAGAATTCGGTGACGGGAAAATCGGCGGACATTTGCTGGATCTCGCCTTCAATCCGCGTCTGGGGATCGTACTCCACAAAGACGTCACCGAGGCCGAGGATGGCAGCGTCGAGTTCAGTCTTCCCTGGGCAGTCGCCTCCGATCGCGTTGATGTGGACTCCGGGCGAAACCTGGTCTGCCGTCAGGATGGTGGCGTTGGCCTTGTCCGCCGTGCACGTGGTGACGACGTCGGCTCCCTCCACTGCATGGGCCGCTGAGCCTGCGATGGTGATCTCGAAGCCGAGGGGAGCCATGTTCCGGACGAACTTCTCCATCGCTGCCGGGTCCGTGTCCCAGATCCTCACACTGTTTATACCCAGGGCCGCCCGGAAGGCCAGCGCCTGAAACTCCGATTGGGTTCCGGTTCCGATCATCGCCATGATCCGGGCATCGGGGCGCGCGAGCTTCTTAGCTACCATGCCGGACGTGGCCGCCGTCCGCAACGCTGTCAGCACTGTCATCTCCGCAAGGAACGTCGGGTAGCCGTTGTGGACGTCGGACAGGACACCGAAAGCTGTCACGGTCTGGAAGCCGCGCGCGGGATTCGAGGGGTGTCCGTTTACATACTTGAAGCCGTAGGTTTCCTGGTCGCTGGTGGGCATCAGCTCGATGACGCCAAATGGCGTGTGGCTTGCCACTCGCGGAGTCTTGTCAAAAGATTCCCACCGCTGGAAGTCGTCTTCCAGGTACTGCATCATCTCCGAGATGATGGTCTCCGGGCCCCGTCCGGCCGTCCAACGAACCATATTGCGGACATCGACAAAGCGCGTCATATGCGCTCCTTTCCCTCATAAGCACTGTTGCTACGAGGCTAGGGAGCGGCGATATGCATCCACAATTGCCAAAGTATGTACTTTTCATTGAAAACATGCACAAAATGATGACTGCTTATGCACACAATGATCAACGGCAGGCGCCCGTCATAAAAGCGACTATCGCAGGACGGAACTGAGCAGCAGGCTCGTCTCGCTATTGACGATCCCCTCGATCCCGCGGATCCTGCCCAACACCTGGTCAAAGTCGCTGAGGCTTTCCGTGCGCAACTCGGCCACGAGATCCCAACCGCCGTTCGTGGTGTGTAGCGCCCAAATCTCGGGAAGTCCGCGGAGTTGGCGAATGACCTTGTCCGCCGACCTTCCCTCCACGGCAATGAGCGCAATGGCCCGGATCGCAAGTGGATCCACCTCGTCGCGCACCCTCGCGGTGAAGCCAACGCTGGTCCCCGAGGAGACAAGACGCTCAAGCCGGCTATTCACGGTGGCCCGAGCAACGCCCAGCTTGCGCGCAAGGCTCGCCACGGAGGCCCTGCCGTCCTCCCGGAGAGCGGAGAGGAGCTGGCGGTCAAGGTCGGTGAGTGCTGCCATAAAGATAAACGTATCGCCCATTCCCCAAGCGGGCCTGAGTCCGTAGGGTATCGACATGAGCATCTACATCAGCCCCGACTCTGCTGCATGGTCCCTGACGGCCATGGCGACTGGTGCGTCAGCGGGATCAATCGATGATGCAAATGGCATGTCCAACTTGGTGAAAGAAATCTACGAGACAGAAGGTTTCGAAGCCCTGTCGGGTGTGGTTTTTGCCTTGGCTCATCACAACAGCCTCTCGCTGCATGCACTCGCCACGGCCACCGGGATATCCGTCCACGAACTGCTGGAAATCCGGAAGCATCAAGGTTCCACTTTTCATCACTCCCCTACGGCAGTAGCGTCGCGGTTCGACGCCATTCCACCCCGGATCCAGGCGAGCCTGGAACCGCTGCCCAATGAAACCGAGTCCTAGGACGCTGGCACCCCAGCCCTCGCCAGCCTGGCTGCCGTCCGGTTACGGAACATGACGACGGCCGGTGATGCAGGCCGCCGTCGTGGATGTTATTTTTCTTCTTGAGTAATGAGCACCAGCGTGAAGCCCTGACTTGCTGGTCGGCAACCCTCTCTCCGGCGGGGTGCCTCAGGTGACTACTCGGCGTATCGACACTTTCGAACTGCAAGCGTGACTGAGGAGCACCAATGCCTGAACCCACCGAAGAAAAACTCTCGTACCGTCTCATCACGGGCCCTGACACCAAGGAATTCTGCGAGCGGATCTCCACCGCTCTCGCGGAGGGATACGTGTTGCACGGCAGCCCGGCCGCGACCTTCAACGGCACGGACGTAATCGTGGCACAGGCCATCGTCCTGCCCGCGGCAATCGCGAGCGCGGATGCCGCCGTTGCCAATGCGGTGGATCAGCTTGATGAAGAGTTCGACGGCGAGGGCCACGCATGAGCTACGCAGGCGACCTCAGCCCGCACGACGCCTGGGCCAAGCTTGAGCAGGGCGCCATCCTGGTGGACGTCCGCACCGAAGGCGAGTGGGCACACATCGGCATCCCGGACACCAAAGCCACCGAGAACGATCCCCTGTTTATCCAGTGGAACCTGGCCGGAGGCATCCCCAACACCCGTTTCATCGAAGAGTTGACGCAGCAGGCCCCGGAGGCGGACGGCACCGAACTGGTTTTCCTCTGCCGCTCCGGACAGCGCTCCATCGCCGCCGCGATTGCCGCCACCCAGGCCGGCTACACCTCCTACAACGTCCTCGAGGGCTTTGAGGGCGAGCCGGACCGCTACGGCGAGCGAACCGTGAACGGCTGGAAAAACCGTGGACTTCCGACGAACCTGGGGAACATCTAAGTGACCTTCAACCCTGACGCCGCCAGCTGGAGCCCTGACACCCAGGCCGTCCGCGGCGGTCTTGACCGTACCAACTTCCAGGAAACGTCCGAGGCCGTCTTCCTGAACTCCGGCTTCGTCTACGAGTCCGCCGCAGCCGCCGAGCGAGCATTTACGGGCGAGGACGAACGCTTCGTCTACTCCCGTTACGGCAACCCCTCCGTAGCTACCTTCCAGGAGCGCCTCCGCCTGCTCGAAGGCACCGAAGCGTGCTTCGCGACGGCGTCGGGCATGTCCGCTGTCTTCACCGCCCTCGGTGCGTTGCTTGCTGCCGGTGACCGAGTAGTTGCCGCCCGCTCGCTCTTCGGCTCCTGTTTCGTCATCCTCAATGAGATCCTGCCGCGCTGGGGCGTCGAGACCGTCTTCGTCGACGGGCCTGACTTGGACCAGTGGCGTGCCGCTCTGTCCGAGCCGACAACGGCAGTGTTCTTCGAGTCGCCGTCGAACCCCATGCAGGAAATCGTGGACATCGCCGCGGTGAGCGAGCTGGCCCACGCGGCCGGCGCCACGGTGGTCGTCGACAACGTCTTCGCCACTCCCCTCCTGCAGCGCTGCGGCGATCTCGGAGCAGACGTGATTGTCTACTCGGGCACCAAGCACATCGACGGCCAGGGCCGGGTCCTCGGCGGAGCGATCCTGGGCACCAAGGAGTTCATCGACGGTCCCGTCAAGCAGCTCATGCGGCACACCGGTCCGTCGCTTTCCGCGTTCAACGCCTGGGTCCTGACCAAGGGCCTGGAGACGATGGCGCTGCGTGTCAACCACTCCTCGGCGTCTGCGATGCGGATCGCCGAGTGGCTCGAGGAACAGCCGGCCATCAGCTGGGTCAAGTACCCGCTGCTGAAGTCGCACCCGCAGTTCGAGCTCGCCGCAAAGCAAATGAAGGCCGGCGGAACTGTGCTCACCTTCGAGCTGCTCCCCTCCGCGGGGCGATCGGCGAAGGAGGCCGCTTTCGCGCTGCTGGACGGGCTCGCCGTCATCGACATCTCGAACAACCTCGGCGACTCCAAGTCCCTCATCACCCATCCCGCCACCACCACGCACCGTGCCATGGGTCCGGAAGGCCGCGCGGCAATTGGCCTGAGCGACGGCGTCGTGCGGCTTTCGGTGGGGCTGGAGGATGTGGACGATCTCATCGGGGACCTCGAGCCGGCCCTCAAGCAGGTCTAGCCGGGCGCTTCGCGCCAGTCCTGGCGCACCCAGGTGAGGACGGGTTGCGGCTTGGTGTCGCTCTCGTCCCTCTCTGAGCGCATCGTGATCTGGACGGCGTGCTCGACGACGGCGGCCAGCCCGGCGGCGTCGGGCGCGCTCCCGTTGCTCTCGCTCCAGCGCCCGGCAACACCACGCTGTTCGATAGCGCCGTTGCCACGGCTCAAGATGGCTGCCACGCCGGTTTGGACCAAGTCGAATTCACCCTGTTCGGCGAGCACGGGTTCCAAGTATTCCACCAACGACCAGACGACGTCGGCGGCGGGTTCCGGGCGAAAGGTTCCGAAGTCCAGCAGTTCGGTACGCAGTCCGAAGTTGCTTGCTTGCCAGGACGCCATCCGCAAAAGCGCAGTGGGCACGGCAGCGGGCTCTATTCCGGCATGGTATTCACGAACAGAAGTCTCAACCAGTGCCCTGACGAGCACCGCGATGAGCGCCGCATCCTCGGCCCGGAGGCAGACATCGGCCACCCGGACCTCCACCGTGGGAACGTGCCGGGACAGCCTGGCGTCGAAGTAGACCATCCCCTCGTCCAGCAGCACTCCCGTTTCGATGAGCCTCCGGACAACCCGCCGGTAAGCAGCCAGGGACCCGAAGATGGCTGACGGCCCCGACGAAGGCCAGCGGTTCCACGCCTGCGTCCGATAGCTCTCAAAACCCGTGGCCAGGCCACGCCAGTAGGGAGAATTGGCGCTCATCGCCGTGAAGACCGCGAGCTTGTCCCGGATGCGGTCCAAGACCATCACGCCTTCCTCGGGGGACTCGATCGATGTGTGCACGTGGAATCCGCACGTGAGCTGTTCGTGCGCCGTGATACCGAACCGTTCGAGCATGATGGCGTACCGGGGATCCGGAGTGGTGTGCAACGCGGCATCCACGGGCGATGTGGCCAACGCGGCGATCCGAGCGCCGTGGCGCCGAGCGGCATGACTGGCGAGGCCGCGCCCCCTGCGGATCTGGTGCAGGAGCTCGGCGTAGCTGCGGCATGGGCGGGTCTGGGTTTCGATCTGCTCAAGTTTGAGCTCGTGGCTTAGGCCGGTATCGGGACCGTCGATCTCCTCGAGGGTGGGTCCGGGTTCGGTGCCATCCTGGGCGGCGTGGGCAGCGTCATCGTGGGCGGCGCCGTCGTGGGCGGGGGCCGAGAGGAGCGCGTCGGCAAGCGCGAGCGGCTCGCCGGTCACGGGATCGACGATCAGCAACTCCTCTTCCACACCAAAAGTGCGCACGGATCAATTGTGCGCCATGGCAGCCTTGCGGAGACAGACCGGGATTTTGCGGGCCGCCCGAGGGATTCTGCTGGATCACTCCGACAGGACCGGGGGACAGCCTCTATTTTCCGGGCATTAGCGATAAGCCACCCCCGGGTGATCCAGCAGAATGTCCGCCAACTCATCCACATACGGCACATTCCCTGGGGCGTCAGCCGCAATTCCATGGATAGCTGGATCCATGGATGCTTTGGAATTCCTTGCCACGGTGGGTGGGGTCGCGCGCGTGGGCCTACTGCGCGCCAGCGGCTATACGCCCTCAGCCATCCGCAAGTTGGCTTCCGCCGGGGCACACCAACCGCGAAAAGGCGTGTGGGCCCTCCCGTTAGCGGATCAGGAATACCTCACGGCGATCCTCAATAACGGGCATGTCACCTGCGCGAGCGCAGCTTTACGCTACGGCCTGTGGATCAAGGACAAGCCCATGCGCGTGCACCTGGCTACGCGGCACTGCCGGGGCCGGGGCTTCGTCCGGCATGGCGGCCTACGCCTATCTCGGGAGAATGCCGTCCCCTTGGCATCCGTCGAGGACACTGTGATTCACGCATTGGTCTGCTTGCCAGAGGTCGATGCCATTTCGATTGCGCAGTCTGCCATGCAGCAGTTCGGCATCCCGCGGGCCCTGCTCGAAAGCGAGATCTCCGCCAACTACTACGGAAACGCCAGGAGGCTTCTCGCCAAGGCAGACGGCCTGTCCGAATCCGTACCGGAGATCAGCGCCCGTCTGCTGTTCGAATCAGAAGGCCTGACATTCCGTCGCCAAGTCAAAATCCGCGGCGTGGGACGTGTGGACTTTCTCATTGGACGGTGGCTCATCGTTGGAGTCAACGGCTACGCCTTCCACAGCTCGCGGGAGGCTTGGAGGAAAGATATGGCACGCCTGAACGCTGCACAGGCACGTGGCTTTGACCTCCTGAGCTTCGCCCCCGAGCAGATTTGGAACAACCCGGAGCAGGTGATGGACGAAATCCGTGCCGTCCTCGCCCTGCACGACGAACAGAGGTGATCGCAACGACGGATTTTGCCGGATCATCGCCAGGGCGCAGAAGGCAAACCCATTGTTTTCGGGGGTGAGCGAACGCTGACTCCGGATGATGCAGCAGAATGTCCTGCTGGTCAGTCCGAATCGTGCAGATTCCGACGTTCTCCGTCCACGTCAGTCCTGGAAGTACTCGATCTTGGCGCCGATGGTGTTGAGTCGCTCGGCCAGGTCCTCGTATCCGCGCTCAATCACGTAGATGTTGCGCAACTCGGACGTGCCGCGGGCCGCCAGCATGGCCAACAACAGGCAAGCTGCGGGTCGGAGTGCCGGGGGGCATCCGACTTCCGCGCCACGCCACTTGGTGGGGCCATTGACGTAGATGCGGTGCGGATCGAGCAGTTGAACCTGGGCGCCGAGTTTGTTGAGTTCGGTCAGGTAGATGGCCCGGTTTTCGTAGACCCAGTCGTGGATCATGGTCTGGCCTTCGGCGTTGCCGGCGATGACCGCGAAGAACGGCAAGTTGTCGATGTTTAGACCCGGGAACGGCATCGGATGGATCTTGTCCTCCGGAGCGCGCAACCGTGATGGCTTGGTGGTGACATCCACCAAGCGCGTCCGTCCGTTGCGCGCAAAGTACTCGCCGGAGATGTCGAGCTGTTGGCCCATCTGCTCGAGCGTGGCAAGTTCAATCTCCATGAACTCGATGGGGACCCTGCAGATGGTGACTTCCGAGTTGGTCACGATGCCCGCGGTGATCAAGCTCATGGCTTCAATCGGGTCTTCGGACGGGAAGTACTCAATGTCGACGTCGATCGCCGGGCGCCCAGTGATCTTCAGGGTGGTTGTCCCGATGCCGTCGATGACCACGCCGAGCCCCTGCAGGTAGAAGCAAAGGTCCTGCACCATGTAATTGGGGCTGGCATTGCGGATCACCGTGGTACCGCTGCGGTGTGCGGCGGCCATGATGGCGTTCTCCGTTACGGTGTCACCGCGCTCCGTGAGCACGAAGGTGCGGTGCTCGCCGTCGGCCGGCGGCGCCTGCACGGAATAGAAGCCCGACTTGGCCTCCACCGAGAGTCCGAACTGCCGCAACGCCTGCATGTGCGGTTCCACGGTCCGGGTCCCGAGATCGCAACCGCCGGCGTAGGGCAGCTGGTACGAGGCAGCCTCATCGAGGAGCGGGCCGAGCAGCATGATGACGCTGCGGGTGCGGCGTGCGGCTTCCACGTCCATGGAGGCGAGGTCCAGCGTTTCCGGGCGGCGGATGCGCAGATCGTTGCCGTTCAGCCAGGTGCATTCGACGCCGATGGAGGTCAATACCTCGACAATCCGGTTGACTTCTTCGATCCGGGCGAGCCGTCGCAAGGTGGTGGTGCCGCGGTTGATGAGGCTCGCGCAAAGCAGTGCGACGCCGGCATTCTTACTGCTGTTGACGTCCACCGAGCCGGAGAGCGTACGTCCGCCCTCCACGCGCAGGTGGGTCATCTGCCTTTTGCCGACCTTGACGATGGTTCGCCCGAAGATCGACTCGAGGCGCTCGATCATGCGGAGGCTAAGGTTCTGCTTGCCTTGTTCCATGCGGGCAATGGCGCTTTGGCTGGTGCCCAGTTCCGAGGCGAGCTGTCCCTGTGTCCAGCCCTTTTCGCCGCGGGCGTCGCGAAGGAGGAGACCTACATGTTCGGCAGTCGGTTGCGTCATGATCAATAAATATCACAGATGGTCTAAGAATTGGAGATTCTGCGACGCAACACGCCGATTCAGCCCGAGAATAGTCGTCTCGTGCGATAAGTAAGTCGCAACGGCCGCCGTCGCGTGCCCGGGGCTGCCGGATGGCGGTCCGCCCGCAAATACCCAAGTAGCTCGCAGTTGTTGTCGTTTTGAAGCGTCAAAACGACAACAACTGCGAGCTAGTTGGGCTGCTTCAGCCAGACGAAGTGCCAGGTCCCTGCCCATTGGGCCGCGAGCACGGCCGCGGCAGCGATGACCAGCCCGCCGCCCAGAACCCAGACGTCCAGGCGGCTGTAGGTGGATTCGCGCGCCCAGGTCCGCCGTCCGCCGCCGAAGCCGCGCGCCTCCATGGTCACCGCCAAGCGGGACGCCCGTCGGATCGCCTGGACCAACAAGCCGAAGCTTTGGCCAAGCATGGCCTTGAACCGTTGTGGCGGACTTCCGTGCGAGCCGACACCCCGCGCGCGCCGTGCCATGCCGATGGTCTGCCACTCCTCCGCCATGAGTCCCACGAGCCGCAGGGCCGCCAGGGTACCCAAGACAAAACGGTGCGGCAGTTTCGCCTTTTGCGCCAGGGCATCGGCGAGATCGGTGGGATCGGTGCAACTCATCAGGAGAATGGCAGGCAGCGCTATGGCAAGACCCCGCAGCATGAAGCCGAGTCCAAGCTGAAGCGAGCCTTCGCTAATGGACCAGATCCCGACGTCGAGCAGTATCCTTCCGCTGTCGGCCGACAGGATCGCGGTGCTCCAACCTCCGAGCGCGGCCGCGATAATCAAGGGCCAGCCGCGCTGCCAGAGCAAGCGCACGGTGAGCCCCGCGAGGGGGAACAACGCCAATTCGCCGAGGAGCGCGGTCGAGGCTGACACCAAGTCGATGGACAACGCCAACACCAGGGTGATCAGGAAGACCGACACGAACTTGGCCAGCGGATTGGCGCGTGTCAGGAGGGCGTTGTTGCCGCGCAGGGTTAGGGCGTCCCTCATGCCGCACCTGCTTCCTGCCGGGTGCCGCCTTGGAATGCAGGCTCGAGCCGCATCTCGGCGCCGCCCAGGACGGAGCTGAATTCCTGGTCGTGGGTCACGGAAACCACGGAGGTGCCGGCGTCGAGCAGCTCGGACAGGAACGACGCAAGCTCAGCCCACGTGTTCGCGTCCTGGCCGAAAGTGGGTTCGTCCAGCACCAGGACGCGGGGGTGCGCGGCGAGCACCGTCGCCACGGATAGCCGCCGTTTTTCGCCCCCGGAGAGCGTGTACGGATTGGCGTCCACGAGATGCCCCAAGCGCAGCCGTTCCAGCAACTCGTCCACCCGTTCCTCGCCATGGCCAAGATGCTTGGGGCCGAACATGAGCTCATCGAGGACGCGGCCGGTGACGAACTGGTGCTCGGGCTCTTGGAACACAGTCCCGATGCGGGAGATCAGCTGCTGGGCCTTCCACTTGAACGGGTCGGGGCCCGCGCCGTCGCTGAGCCCGACGGCGGCAGTCACCGCCCCGGATATCGGCGCCAACAGCCCCGCGAGGGTCAAAGCGAAGGTCGATTTTCCGGCGCCATTGGGACCGGTGATGGTCAGTGCCCGCCCGGCAAACACTTCGGCGTCGAGTCCGGACTGCACAGGACGCGGGGCGATCGTTTTGAACCCCCGGCGCCGTGTCCGTTCGCGGGACACCGCAAGCTCCTGGGTGGCGAGCAGCAACTCGCCCCCATTCCGGGAGCTCCCCGCCCCGGAGTCGGCCGCCGGTCCGGTGCCTGTTCCCGAACGTGGCCGGGTGGCCGGCACGTAACCAGGCACCCAGACGCCCGCAGCAGTGAGCATGTCCCTTGCTTGCGCCAGAACCGTGTCCGGGTCGCCGTCCAGAAGCACCGCCGGCGTCGAACCTCCCGCGGAGGAGGAACTGCCCGGCTGAAGCACCACAATCCGGTCCACGAGGTCTTTCCAGACCGATACCCGGTGTTCCACCACCACCAAGGTGGCGCCGGTCTTGTCCAGGCAGCGGCCCACGGCATCGCGCACTTCCAAGACGCCGGCCGGGTCAAGGTTGGCGGTCGGCTCGTCCAGGAGGATCAAGCCGGGCCGCATTGCCAGTATGCCGGCGAGCGCAAGGCGCTGTTTCTGCCCGCCCGAGAGGGCCGACGTCGGGTGGTCGAGCGAAAAGTTGCCGCTGGCACTGCCACCGGCACTCCGCAGCAGCCCGACGTCGTCGAGCGCTTCATGGACCCGCTTCCAAATCTCGTCCCGCGGCACGCAAAGGTTTTCGGCGCCGAACGCGACGTCGTCGCCCAGGCGGGAAAGCACCACCTGGGTTTCGGGGTCCTGTTGCATGAGTCCGGCACGGCCCCGCTGGGCCTTCGGGGAAACGCCGTCCACCAGCAACGAGCCGGTCTCGTCGGCGTCGTCGCCTTCCTCGCCCAGCACGCCCGCCAGGGCATGGAGGAACGTCGACTTGCCTGCGCCCGAGGGGCCAAGCAGCAGGACGCGCTCGCCCGGACGGATGTCCAGGTCCAGGGCGTGGATGGCCTGCGTGGTGCGGCCGGCGTGCCGCCAGCCCCAGCCCTGCGCGGAAATGGCGGCGGGTCGCACCACGGCAGAGGTGCCGGAATCAGGACTGGGCATCAGGAAAAGACGGGCTCCGAGGCGGCCTTGCGTGACGCGAACGCGCTCAGGACACCGGTCCTGGCCAGGCCGCGGGTAGCGATCCAGGACAGGGCACCGGCAATGACGGCGCCGGAGATCGTGCAGAACACGATGTACGCGAGCTTGTCGACCGGTTCGTAGGCGATGTTCCAGCCCCACGGCAGGAAGGAGTCGTTCAGGCCGCAGAACAGGCCCGCACCGGCACCGGCCAGCAGGGACACCGGCAGGTTGAACTTCTTGTACATGAAGGCCAGGAAAATGAGTTCCGCACCGAGGCCCTGGAGCAGGCCCGAGATCAGCACCGTGGTGCCGTACTGGGAACCCATGATGAGCTCGCTCGTGGCGGCCACTGTTTCGCAGAAAATTGCCGCACCGGGTTTGCGGACGATGAGCATGCCCAAGACTGCCGGAATCATCCAGCCGCCGGCGATCAGGCCGCTCAGGGGCGGGTAGCCGGCGGACATAGGTGTTGCAACCAAAGCCATCTGGTCCCATGCCCAGAAGATCACGCCACCGGCGATCGAGATGAGTGCCGCCACGACGATGTCCACGACGCGCCAGTTGTAACCAGGCTTGGTGAGGCCCGGCCTTGCAGAAATACCAGTCATTTTGTCCTCCTGAGGAACAGGAGGGGAAAGTGTTCCCGGTTGCCTGCGAGCGGCTTCCGCCGCGCCGGTCCGGACACTATGAGAACTCGACTCCCTTGCGCCGGTACTAGCCGGATCAGGTTCGAGGGTCTGCGGCTGTCCGCACTCTCAGCGCCCGTCCTCCGTGCCGCATTGCTGCGTGCCCGACGGCGGCGCTCCCCTGTCGTTATCAATCCACCCTTTTGGGCGTGGTTCAGTTTACACCTTGGCGGGGTTGCGGGCGCTGTGTTGGCGTCCGCGGAACGGTCACAAACACGCGGAGACGACGGATTCTGCTGGATCACTCGCCGGGTGAGCGCAGGCCGGCCCGGAATGGCGCGGGCGGCCGCAGAAACTGGGACAATGATCCAGCAGAATGTGACGCGGCAGAGCGGGCAAAGGAGCGGTCTTGGCAGGCAATGGCGAAGCGAACAGCACCACGGTGGCGGAACCGAGGCTCGCCGCAAGCGTGATCCTGGTCCGGGATGCCGCGGTTCCCGGGGGCTCTCAAGGTGCGGCGCAGGCTTTGGAGGTGTTCGTCCAGCACCGGGTTTCCACGATGGATTTCGCCGCGGGCATGGTGGTCTTCCCCGGGGGCCGGGTGGACCAGATGGACAGCTCCGGCTGGGACTTCGCGGACGACGTCGTCGAGCAGCACGCCGCCGCATGGCACCGGAGCAGCATCGCCGTCGAACCTGCCTCCGCCAGGTTCAACGCCGGCCGGGTGCTGGCGGCCGCGCAGCGTGAGGTGTTCGAAGAGGCCGGGCTGAAGCTTGACGCCACCACCCTCCGCCCGTGGGCCAACTGGGTCACTCCGCAGGACCAGCCCAAGCGCTTCGACACGTACTTCTACCTTGCCTGCCCGGTTTCCGGTGCCGAGCCAAGGCACCAGACCACGGAAGCGTCGTCGTCCTTGTGGACACCCGTCCGCGGAATCCTGGACGCCGAAGTCGCCGGAACACTCAAGCTCATGCCGCCCACGCTTGCGCTGCTGGATGAGCTCGTCGCCCTCGGCACAGTGGAAGCGATACTGGCCGAGGACCGTGACATCGTGCCTGTCCGTCCAAAGCCCGGGGCCTTGGAGGAGTTCTTCCGGCAGAGGCGCCAAGCTCCATCCGTTGCTCCGGAACTGCCCTGAAGTGGGGTTAGGCTGGGGACGGTCCTGTTTCCACCCGCAAGGAGTCCCGGAATGAACCTCCTCATCAAACTGCTCGGCACCGGCGTGAGCATCGGCGCTGGCTTTGTCGGCACCAAGCTCGTCAATGCGCTGTGGGAAAAGTCCACCGGCAAGAAACCTCCCAAGGGTCACGATGATATGGAGGCAAGCCTGCGCTCTGCACTGACCTTCGCCCTGATTTCGGCGACTGTCAGCGCCGTCATCCAGGTTTTCGCAAGCCGCAGTACCCAGCGCGCCATCTCGCGTTTCTCGAAGACACAGGACATCGTCTAGGCTGACGGCCCGCCGTTGGCGCCTTGAGGGCCTGGGCTCCCGCCGTTCCCGGTGTGGGGAGTTGTCGGGTCGGCTTGGGCTTTCTCCGCTGCCCGTTGACCGGCGGCCCGCAGCACCACGGCCTCGAGTTCGTCGATGCTCAGCAACTCGGGGTGCAGGTGCTTGGTCCGGTAGCCTGCGCGGCCCACCATGTGTGCGGACACCGGCACCGTCAGCAGTTGGAAGATCCAAGCGACGGCCAGGATCGGCCACACCCACCATTCGCGCATCTGCAGCCCGATGGCTGCCAAGACGAGGAACAGCCCGAGCACTTGCGGCTTGGTAGCTGCGTGCATGCGGCTCATCAGGTCCGGGAAGCGCAGCAGGCCGATCGCCGCGCCCAATGACATCACCGCACCGACAATCAGCAGCACCGCGGTGACGGCATCGATGACGGCGTCCGCTCCGGTGGCGTCAGGAGTCATTGACCTGTCCTCTCCGGTCGGCCACGAAGCGCGCCACCGTCACCGATCCGATGAAACCGATCAGCGTCAGCGCGACGAGCAGCACGAGGTTGTTGGGGTGCCTGTTGACGGCCATGTCGATGGCCAATGCAGCACCCAGTATGGCGAGCAGCACGTCCGAGGCGAGCACCCGGTCCAGCAGGGACGGCCCGACGGCGATCCTGTAGATCGCGCCGGCGGCGGCGAGGCTAAGGACCACCGCCGTGACGATCAGCACGATGTCTTTCACGAGCGAGCTCCCCTCGTTGCAGGCCAGCCTTCGGCCTGGAGTGCGTCCATTTCCGCCTGGGTACCCATGATCCGGATCAGCGAGGCCTCCGTGTCCTGGACTTCCTTGCGCAGCTTGGCGGTGTCCACATCGTTGCGGACATTGAGCCCATGGATATAGAGCGTGGACGTCGAGCGGTCCACCTCCACCACCAAGGAACCCGGAATCAGCGAAATCACGTGCCCTGTTGCGGTCACCATGAGGTCGGAATGGCTGCGGAGGGGAACAGCGACGACGGCGTTGGTTACCAAGGGCCCGCGGAAGACCGCGAGGTACATGACCTGGAAGCTCGCGGCCACCACTTTGCCAAGGAACACGACGGCGAAAGGAATGGCGCGCAGCACGTTGAATCGTCCGCTGAGCTCCACTGGAGGCAAGTAGAAGACCCTGGCTACCACCACGGCGATCAGCGCACCGAATACCAGGTTGCCGGGGCTGAAGTCCCGCCAGAGCGCACCCCACACGACCACCAGCCAGACCAGCAGGGGCAACTCGGTGCGGAACGAAATCCGCTTGCGGCTCACTTGCCAACCCCCTGCAGTGGGGTCGACGCACCCGGCGCAGCGATGCCCGGGACTTTGGCATTCTCGCCGAGCACGGAATGGATATACGCCGTACGGTCCAGCATCTGTTCCGCGGAGTTTCCGGCCAATTGGAACAGCGGACCTGCGAAGACTGTCAGCGCCACGCCAAAGACCACCAGCGCGGCGGTTGGCCCCACCATGGTCCTCGGAAGCAGGCCGACGGCGGCAGTGTCCTTGAGGACGGCGGCCGGGTAGTCAGCGTCCTCGGGCTTCCGCCAGAATGCGCGGTTCCAGACGCGGGCAATGGCCAGCAAGGTCAAGAGGCTCGTGACCACCCCGCCCACCACCAAGGTAATGGCCAGTGGTGTCCCGAGGGCGATGCCTGCCTGCAGGAGTCCGAGCTTCCCCAGGAACCCGGAGAAGGGCGGGATTCCCGCGAGGTTCATGGCCGGAATGAAGAACAAGAGCGCGAGGAGTGGAGACAGCTTTGCGAGCCCACCCAGCCTATCCACCGACGAGCTCCCACCGCGGCGCTCGATCAAGCCGGTCACCAGGAACAGGCTCGTTTGGACAGTGATGTGGTGGGCCACATAGAAGACGGCGGCAGCAAGCCCGGCTACGGAAGACATGGCAAGCCCGAACACCATGTAGCCGATGTGGCTGACCAAGGTGAAGGAGAGTAATCGTTTGATGTCGCTCTGGGCTATGGCACCGAGAATGCCCACGAGCATGGTGAGGAGCGCAACCACCATCAACGGGGTGTTCAAGGTATCGCCCGGGAACAGCAGGGTCTCCGTGCGGACCATGGCGTAGACGCCCACCTTGGTGAGCAAACCGGCGAACACGGCAGTGACCGGTGCCGGTGCGGTCGGGTACGAGTCAGGCAGCCAGAAGGACAGCGGGAACACGGCGGCCTTGATGCCGAAGGCCACGAGCAGCATGACGTGGAGCAGGTTCCTGGTGCCCGGATCCAATTCGGCCAGCTTGATGGCGAGATCCGCCATGGTGATGGTTCCGGTGGCCCCGTAGATCATCGCAATGGCGATCAGGAACAACACCGATGACACGACGGAAACCACCACGTAGGTGACCCCGGCGCGGATGCGCGGACCGGTACCGCCCAGTGTCATGAGCACGTAGCTCGCCGTCAGCAGGATCTCGAAGCCGACGTACAGGTTGAAGAGATCACCGGTGAGGAAGGCGTTCGAGACACCGGCCACCAGGATCAGGTAGGTCGGGTGGAATATCGACACCGGTGCCTCACGGTCGCCGTCGGCCATGCCCTGGCCGGTGGCGTAGATCAGCACCGCGAGGCTGATGACGGAGGAGACCACCAACATGAGCGAGGAGAACTGGTCCACCACCATCACCACGCCAAACGGCGGCTGCCAGCCGCCCAAGGTGACGGATGCGGTGCCTGTGGTCCATACCGAGGCAAGGAGCCAGCATTCCAGGAGCAACGTGAGGGACAACAAAGCGATGCTGACCGCGCGTTGGGCCAGCGGGTTCCTGTTCAGGGCGAACGTCAGTGCGGCACCGAGGATGGGAAGCACGACGGCGAGCGGCGCCAGGCTGGCGATGTTCACAGGGGGCCTCCTTCCTTGGCTGCTTCGGTGACTGCCGTAACCGGGAATTCGGAAGTTTCCTCGGGAACCACCGAGTCGTCTTCGGCGTCAAAGCTGGGTGTCTTCGCGACGCGCCTATCTTCGGCGTCGTCCTGGATGTCGTCCTGCCGTGCCAATGCCCAGGTCCGGTAGATGATGCCGAGCATGAATGCCGTCACCGCGAAGGAAATCACGATCGACGTCAGGATCAACGCTTGCGGCAAAGGATCGTTGTAGTCGCGCGGATCCGTCGATTTGTTGAACAGCGGGGCAAGTCCGGCATAGCCACCCGTCGCGAGGATCAGCAGGTTGGTGGCGTTTGCCAGGAGCATGAGCCCCAGGAGAACGCGGGTCAAGCTGCGTTCCAGGATCAAATAGATCCCACAGGCGTAGAGCACTCCCATGACGATCAACAAGGTCAAGTTGACGCTCATGGGGTCCCCTTCCCGAGCGAGGTTGTTGCCGACTGCGCCGTGGTTGCGGCCGTTGGTGCGGAGGTGGGAACTTCCAATCGGGCATCCCCTGAATCCCGGACGTCTCCGCTGGCGGTCTCTTCGAAGTGTTCGTCGATCTCGGCTCCCAGGCTCCGCAGCACGTCCAGGGCCAGGCCTACGACCACGAGGTACACGCCGATGTCGAAGATCGTGGAGGTCACGAACTTGATGTCCCCGAACAACGGTAGCCAGAACTCGATGATGGCGCTTTGGAACACCTGGCCGCCCAGAAGCAACGGTACGAAGCCCGCTGCGGCCGCCGTCGCAAGGCCGGTTCCCAGCAGCATGCCGGCGCTGATCGGTGCGGCTTCCCGCAACTCGAACCGTCCGCCGGCCAAGTAACGGATGGTCAGGGCAAGCCCGGCCGTGAGTCCGCCGGCGAAGCCGCCACCCGGAAGATTGTGTCCCGCCAACAACAGGTACACGGAGAAAACGATCATCGAGTGGAAAATCAGCCGCGTGACCACTTCGAAGATGATGGAACGCCGTTCCGGTGCAAGGGTTCGGCCGGCCACGAGCCAGGGGTCCGTCAGGGAGCCCGCGAACTTGCGGACGAGTGCCAGTGAGGCGTCGTCGCGCGAACTGCCCCCGGCGGCGGCGCGCCTTCCCACCGTGCCCTCGGGAATGGTGGCGGCCTTGTTGAGGCGCTCGCCCCTGCTGCGGACAAAAATCAAGCTCGCGACGCCGGTGGCAGCGACCGCCAGCACCGAGATCTCGCCGAAGGTGTCCCACGCCCGGATGTCCACCAGCGTCACGTTGACCACGTTGAGTCCGCCGCCGCCTTCATAGGCCAGCCGGGGGAACGAAAGCGACACAGGCTCGGCGATGCGGGCGCCCATCGCGTAGATCGCCACGAAGATCATGGTGACCGCGAACGCCACGCCAATGATGACGCGAACCACCCGGTACTTGCCGCCGGTGCGGTCACGGAGCTCCGGAGGGAGGCTGCGCATCGCCAGCACGAAGGCCACCAGGATGATGGTCTCCACCAGCATTTGCGTCAATGCGAGGTCCGGGGCTCCCTGCAACGCGAACATGAGTGCGATGCCGTAGCCGGTGACCGACACCATCAGCACGGCGAGGAAGCGCTTGTTGGCTCGGACCGCCGCGAGAGCGCCAACAACGATTCCTGCCGCGGCGATGAGCTGGAGCGGGGAATTCGGGTCGATCACATAGAGCCCGCCCGGGAGGGGCTTGTTGGCCACGATGAGTGCCGTCAAGGGGACAGCGAAAGCCACCGTGAGGATGACCGCAAGGTAGAAGTACAGGGAACCGCGCTGCGTGCGCCCCGTGACCCACACGGCGACGTCGTCCAAGGCGCCGATGGTGCGCTGGTACGCGCGGTCGCCGTCCACCCAGTCCGGGATACGGCCCTGCGCCCGCGACACGACGTTCCGGCCGTAGAACATCGCGACGCCGGCCGCGAACGTCACGGCGGTCAGTCCCAAGGCGGGCGTCAGACCGTGCCACAGCGCGAGGTGGCTGGCGCTGGCTGCGTTTGTTCCGGCAGCGTTTGTTCCGACTGCGTTGGTTCCGGCAGCGGGTTCCACAAAAAGCGCCGCATACGGCTGGATCCAGCCGTCAACGGGATCCGGCCACAGGCCGTACACGATGGTGAGGAAGCTCAAGATGGCCGGGGCCGCCAGGAACGATGGCTGGATGGCCTTGAAGGGCGTCCGTTCCACGCCCGGCTTGGTGGCGAACGCACCCCACATGAAGCGGGCACTGTAAGCGAATGTGAGGATGGACCCCAGCACCAAGCCGACTAGCAGGACCAGCCCCCACGGTTGGGAAGCAGGGCCAGTACCGGAGTGATCTGTGCCGTAGTGCACGAACGCTTCGAACACGGATTCCTTGGCCACAAAACCCGCCAGCGGAGGTATGCCGGCCATGGACGCCGCGGCGATGCCCGCCACGATGGCGAGCGCCCTCGAGGACTTGTACACGCCCGAGAGCTTGCGGATATCGCGCGTGCCGGATTGGTGGTCGATGATGCCCACCACCAGGAACAAGGAAGCCTTGAAGAGTCCGTGCGCCAGCAACAGCGCGAGGCCGGCCAGTGCGGCGTCGGGCCGGCCGAGACCCACCACCATGGTGAGGAAGCCGAGCTGGCTGACGGTTCCATAGGCAAGGATGAGTTTGACGTCGGTCTGCCGGAGCGCCCGGTAGCCGCCTACCAGCATCGTCGCCAGGCCGAGCCCGAGCACCAGCGGCAACCAGTAGGGGCTTTGGCTGAATCCCGGAGCCAGTCGGGCGACGATGTAGATGCCGGCCTTCACCATGGCCGCTGCGTGCAGGTAGGCGCTCACCGGGGTGGGCGCGGCCATGGCCCCGGGGAGCCAGAAGTGGAAGGGGACCAGCGCCGATTTGGTAATCGCACCTACCAGGATGAGTACGACGGCGGCGGCAACCGCACCTTGCGCAGGTCCCGTGACGAGGGTGGCCGCTTGGGTCATGATGGCCGAAATCCGGTATGTTCCGGAGGCCTGGCCCAGAATGATGAGGCCGACGAGCATGGCCAGGCCGCCGGCGGTGGTGACCATGAGCGCCTGCAAAGCCGAGCGCCGCGCGGACAGGCGGGTCCGCGCATAGCCGATCAGCAGGTAGGACAGGACGGTGGTGAGTTCCCAGAAGATGAACATCATCAGGAGGTCGTCCGCCGTCACCAGGCCGAACATCGCGCCGGCGAAGGCAAGCAACTGGGCCCCGAATCCGCCGAGGTCGGCATCCTTGTTCTTGAAGTACCGGGCGCAATAGACCAGGACCAACGCGCCGACCCCCAGGACCAGCAAGGACATCACCCACGCCAGGACGTCCATGCGGAAGGCGAATTCAAGCTTGAGGTTCGGAATCCATGGGAGGGTCTCTTCGATGAAGCCGCCCGTGGCGGCTCCGCCTTTTCCGGGATAGATCCGGTCGTACTGCAGGAGCAGCCAGATAAAGGCGAGGGCGGGAACGGCTGCAAGGACGTAGAAGGCATTCCGTTGAAGTTTCCGGAAGATCCAGGGCGCCACAGTTGCCGCTGCAAAGGTCACGGCAAGAACTGTGATCACTGGAATCTCCGCAAAGTCAGGAATAAGTTGTCAAAAGTTGGAGCAGGCGGTCAAGCGTTGGGTTCGGTGCAGGTAGTTTATCAACCATGAACATGGCAACTGCGCCTGAGGCCCCGCACCCGTCATCCGAGCTTGCTTCGGGGCCAGCCCTGTCGAACAAGGGCCAAATCCTTGCGTGGGCATCCTGGGATTGGGGTTCCGCGGCATTCAATGCCGTCATGACCACCTTCGTGTTCACCGTCTACCTGACGTCCAAGGCATTTGGCGGGGAAGACTCGGCGTCGGCGACGTTGGGTGCCGCGCTGGCGATTGCCGGCGTCGCGATTGCGCTCCTGGCACCGGTCACCGGTCAGCGCTCCGATTCCGGTGGCCGCAGGAAACTGTGGCTGGGGGTCAACACCGCCCTCGTGGCTGTCCTCACGGGCTCGTGCTTCTTCGTTTTCCCCAAGCCCGAGTTCCTGCTGCTGGGCGTCACGTTGGTTGCGCTCGGAAATGTGTTTTTCGAGTTCGCCGGTGTCAATTACAACGCCATGCTGGCCCAGATCTCCACCCCTGCCAATATCGGCAAAGTGAGCGGCTTCGGTTGGGGGATGGGTTATCTGGGCGGGATTATCGCGCTGCTCGCGGTGCTGCAGCTTTTCGTCCAGCCGTCTTTTGAGTGGTTCGGGGCCTCCACCCAGGACAGCCTGAATATCAGGCTCGTGGCTGTCTTTTCCGCGCTCTGGTTCTTCATCTTCGCGCTACCGGTCCTCTTCGCCGTGCCGGAGCTCTCCGTCAAGAAAGCGGAATCCCGGCTCGGGTTCCTGGCCTCTTATGGTTTGCTCGTCCGCCGGATCAAGGCCATCTATCGAACCAGCCCGCACACCATCTACTTCCTGCTCGCGAGCGCCATCTTCCGCGACGGCCTGGCGGCGGTCTTCACCTTCGGAGGGGTCATTGCTGCCGGGACTTTTGGATTCGAGCTCAAACAGGTCATCTTCTTCGCGATTTTCGGCAATGTGGTGGCCGCAATTGGCGCCATGATCGGCGGATTCCTGGACGACAGGATCGGGCCCAAGTCCGTCATTGTCATTTCCCTCATGGGACTCCTGGTCGCCGGCACCGTCATCCTGGTGCTTGGCAACGGCGACTACGTATTCTTCGGGACCCATTGGGCAGGCAGCACCACTTTCTGGGTTTTCGGACTGTTCCTGTGCCTTTTCGTGGGACCGGCGCAAGCTTCCTCCCGCGCCTACCTCGCGAGGCTGGCGCCCGACGGCGAATCCGGCGAGCTGTTCGGGCTCTACGCCACCACAGGCCGGGCCGTCAGCTTCCTGGCGCCGGCCCTTTTCACCCTGTGCATCACCTTGGCCACGCCCCTGGTTGCCCCTGGCGCGGCCCAACGCTGGGGGATCCTGGGCATCATGGTGGTGCTCCTGGCCGGCTTGCTGGTGATCCTGCCCGTCAAGGCACCCGACAAGACGGAAATCGCCACAGTGCCGCTGAGCTGACAGATGGGGCTCACACAATCTGCCACAAACCCTTGATCTTCGATTGTTAGTAGAGTTTACTAACTCACATGGAAGCCCTTCGTGACCGCCAGCGCACCGATCGAGCAAGCGCAGCGACCCTGCCTTCGGACGGGCGCGCCCACAATCTCTCCTTGGTGCGCCAAACGCTCCACTCTGCAGGGGCGATGAGCCGTGCGGAACTTTCCCGGGTCCTGGGCCTGACCCGTGTCACGGTATCGGACCTCATCTCGGACCTCCTCGAACGCGGCCACGTCGTGGAACTGGGACAGTCCGATGAAGTCCGCCCCGGCAAGCCGGCCATCCTGGTAGACATCAACCGCCGGGGCCTCCAAGTGATCGGCATGGACTTGGCGGAAAATTCCGTGCTGCGCGCCGCCGTCCTGGACCTTGACGGCAACATCCTCGAAAGGGTCGAGCGGTCCATCTCCGAGGAGACCGGCCCGGACGTCGTCAACGAGGTCCTCGAACTCGCTTCGGAAGCCGTCGGCCGGGCCACCGCCACGCTGCTCGGGATCGGCGTCGGGACCCCCGGCATCGTCAATGCGGGCGGCGAGGTCACCACGGCCCCCAACTTCGGATGGAAGGACGTCGCCCTGCGCGATCTCCTCCAGGAGCGGACCGGCCTTCCGACCCTCGTTTCCAACGACGCCGACGCCGCAGTCCATGCGGACCACACTTTCGGCGGCGGCAGCGACGACGAAATCCTCGTGAAGATCGGCCGCGGTGTCGGTTCAGGACTCATCGTGGGCGGCAGGCGTGCCCGGGGCGCCCACTCCGCGGCTGGCGAAATCGGCCACGTCACAGTCGGCACCGACGGCGGGACCGTGTGCAAGTGCGGTAAAACAGGCTGCCTCGAAACCTGGATGTCAGTCCCCAGCCTCGAACGTGCCCTGGCCGAAGCGGCGGCGAGCTCCGAACCGGAGGCCGCGGCCGCCGTCGTACTCCGGGAAGCGGGCGAGCGGCTCGCCATCGCGCTCGCGCCCGTGGTTGGCGCCCTCGATTTGGGCGAAGTGGTCCTCAGCGGACCCCGGGAGCTTTTGGAAGGCCCCCTTCTCAACGCCGTCCAGCAGACCCTGCTTGAGCGGCTCTTGCACCAGGACCTTTCACCGGTGTCCGTCCGTCTCGCGGCAGACGCACAGGACATTGTCCTGCGCGGAGCCGCCGTGATGGTCCTGTGGAACCAGCTTGGTGTGGCCTGAGTGCCGCCCCGCCGTTTCCAACCCTTACTACAGACCAAGCATCCCTTCGAAGGAGCCGGACATGGACACGATTCAGTCCCCCGCTACCCACTCTCTTGCCACAGGGGCCGCCCGCGCCCACCTCCGCCGTCTCGCGGCAGGCACACTCATGCCCGGATTTACCGGCATCGCGGTCCCCGTCTGGATCCTTGAAGCGTACGACGCCGGGTTGGCGGCTGTGTGCCTCTACGGCACCAACGTGGCGTCCCCCGTCCAGTTGCGCGAGCTCTGCGCCGGGCTCCGCGCACATTCCCCGAACACGCTCATCGCCGTCGATGAAGAGGGCGGCGATGTCACGAGGCTGCACTACCTCACGGGATCGACGCAGCCCGGGAACGCGGTGCTCGGGCGTCTGGACGACGTCGAACTGACCGCCGCCAGCGCCAGCGCCATCGGCCACGAGCTCGCAGGCCTGGGCATCAACTTGAACCTGGCCCCGGATGCCGACGTCAATTCCGCTCCGGACAATCCCGTGATCGGCGTGCGTAGCTTCGGGGCCGAACCGGGCCTGGTGGCACGGCATACCGCCGCCTGGATCCGTGGACTCGAAGACGCCGGTGTTGCGTCCTGTGCCAAGCACTTCCCGGGCCACGGCGACACCACCACAGACTCCCATCTGGCGCTCCCCCGGGTCACGGCCGACGCCGCCACCCTGGACGCACGCGAACTGATCCCGTTCCGCGCGCTCGTCGCGGCTCGCGGGGCCACCGTCATGACGAGCCATATCCTGGTCGAAGCCCTGGACCCGGACCACCCCGCCACGTTCTCCCCGCGCATCCTGCAGGACCTGCTGCGCCGTGACATGGGGTTCGAGGGCGTCATCATCACGGACGCCCTGGACATGGCCGGCGCGTCCGCCCAGACCGGCATTCCGGAAGCAGCCGTCCGCGCGCTGATCGCGGGGGCGGACCTGCTGTGCCTTGGTTCGGAAACCGGACCGGCCCTCTTCGAACAGACGATCACCGCGATCGCCGATGCCGTTGGCGACGGGCGGCTGCCCATGGAACGCCTGGCAGACGCTGTTGCCCGCACGCAAGCACTGTCCTCGCGGTTCCCCGCCGCGGGTGCCGCGGAAATCCAGGAAGCCGCCATCAGGGGCCAGCTCGGCCTGCCCGGCCAGCCGCAGCATGCCGGGGTGCCTGCCGAGCCGAAGGCGCTCGACGGGGAGCGCATCGCCGAGGCCTTCGAGGTGTCCGAAGCCGCCGAAAGGTGGCTGGCGCGGGAGGAACCCGTGGCGATCGTGCAGGTCGAAACCGGGTCCAATTTCGCGGTCGGCCGCGTGCCGTGGGGCCCCGCTGCCGCGACTTCGGCAGTGGTCCGCGAAGGCGAGGTGCCCGACGGCGCGCGGGTCGCCGTCGTCGGGCGCGGCCTGGATGCCGAACACCCGCTGTGGACCGTCTTCGCCCGCTTGAGGGCCGAGGGGCACGCGGTGATCGCCGTCGAGTGCGGCTGGCCGCGCGGCGGGGCGGACATCGTCACCTATGGTGCGTCGCTCACGGTGTCCCAGGCCCTGACGGCGCTGCTGAACGGCACTGCCAAAGCCTGACCGCACCACGCCCAATCCATCGACAGAAAGTTGCCATGGAAGTCATTGTCACGCCCACTCCGGAATCGGCTGCTTCGGCCGCCGCCCAAGCCGTCCTCTCAGGACTCCCTGCGGGCGCGGGACCAGTACTGGGGCTGGCCACCGGTTCGTCTCCGCTGGGACTGTATGCGGAGCTCGCAGCCGCGGCCGCTGCGGGACGCGTGGATTTCTCGACCGCCAAGGGATTCGCCTTGGACGAATATGTGGGCCTTCCGGCTGGACATGTCCAGTCCTACCGCGAGGTCCTGATCCGCGAGGTCTGCGAAGTCATCGGGCTTCCCATGGCCGGGCTGAATGTCCCCGACGGTAGCGGCGCCACCCAGGCCGAGCTCGAAGCGGGAGCGGCTGACTACGACGCCGCCATAGCTGCCGCCGGCGGGGTCGACGTGCAGATCCTCGGCATCGGCGCCAACGGCCATGTGGGCTTCAATGAGCCCGGATCCTCGCTGTCCTCGCGGACCCGTTTGAAGCGGCTCACGGCCCGCACGAGGCTGGACAACGCCCGTTTCTTCGAGCACGACGGCGACGTCCCGACCCACTGCATCACCCAAGGATTGGGGACCGTGCTGGAGGCGCGCCGGCTGGTGCTCATCGCCACCGGCGCCGCGAAGGCCGCCGCGGTCGCTGCCGCCGTCGAGGGCCCGCTGACGGCGTCGTGCCCAGGTTCGATCCTGCAATGGCATGCCGACGCCGTGGTGGTTCTGGACGAGGCGGCAGCGTCCGGATTGGCTAACCGCGAGTACTACGACGACGCCGCGCGCGGCCTGGCTTTGGCCCCCTAGAAAGGCGCGGGCCGCTTTGCGCGACGGCCCCGAGTGGCATCATTCCGCCGCCCCTTCAAGAGGGCTAGGGTGGACGTATGAACGTGGATGAGACAGAACTTCCAGGCCTCGGGGTCCGCAAGGATTTCATCACGGCCTCGGGACGCCGGATCGGTGTTGTCGAGATGCGGGAGGGTGAGACCGAGCTTTTCGTCTCCACGTGGGACGATCCCGATACCTGCCAGGCATCCATCCCGTTGACCGCAGACGAAGCCGCCGCCCTGGGCAACCTCCTGGGCGGTCAGCACATCGCCATGCGTTTGGCCGAAGCCCACAAGGAAATCCCCGGCATTGTCACGCGGCAGTTCTCCATCACCGCTGACTCCCCTTTCAACAACCAGCCCATGGGCAAAGCCCAGATCCGCACCCGCAGTGGTGTCTCGATCGTGGCGATCATGCGCGAAGGCGAAGTGGTTCCCTCACCGGCTCCCGACGTCGTCCTTCACACGGGTGATCTGCTGGTGGCTGTCGGTACGCAGGAAGGTCTTGACTCTGCGGCTGCCATTCTGCGCAACGGCTGACGTTCATGGACCCCCTGGCCCTGACCCTCATTGAGCTGGGCGCAGTCGTTTTCTGTCTCGGCCTCTTGGCTCGCTTGGCCGGCAGGATCGGCATGTCCCCCATTCCGCTCTATCTGGTGGGGGGACTGGCGTTCGGGGCGGGTGGACTGATCAAACTGGATGGCATGCACGAGTTCGCCCATCTTTCCGGCGAAATCGGTGTCATCCTGCTCCTGTTGATGCTCGGCTTGGAATATACGGCGGCGGAACTCGTCACGGGGCTGAGGCGCTCGTGGCAAGCCGGTGTGCTGGACCTGGTGTTGAACTTTCTTCCGGGTGCCGGCATCGCCGTGTGGCTCGGTTGGGGGCTTGTCGGGGCGATCGTCATGGGCGGTGTCACCTATATTTCTTCCTCCGGCATCGCCGCGAAAGTGATCACGGACCTCGGCCGGATCGGTAACCGTGAGACGCCGGTGGTGCTGGCCATCTTGGTTTTCGAAGACCTCACCATGGCCATCTACCTTCCGATCCTGACTGCGATCCTCGCAGGCGTGGGCTTCCTGGGCGGGCTCCAGACGGTGGGTATTGCGCTGGCCGTGGTCACCTTGGTGCTGGTGGTGGCCCTCAAACACGGCCACCGGGTATCCCAGGCCGTGCACAGCGAAAACTCCGAAGTCTTCCTGCTCAATCTCCTCGGAGCCGCGCTCTTGGTGGCCGGCATCGCGTCCGCCCTCCAGGTCTCCGCGGCCGTGGGGGCGTTCATGCTGGGCATTGCCATTTCGGGGGCAACGGCCCACAACGCGACGCGGATCCTTGAACCGCTCCGGGATCTCTTCGCGGCCATCTTCTTCGTAGCCTTCGGCCTCAACACGGACCCGTCCAGCATCCCGCCGGTCCTGGGCTGGGCGCTGCTCCTGGCACTCGCGACAGCCGTGACCAAGGTACTGACCGGATTCTGGGCGGCAAAGCGGGCAGGGATCGCCGTTCCCGGCCGTTTCCGCGCAGGAGCCGCCCTGATTGCCCGCGGTGAATTCTCCATTGTCATCGCAGGCCTGGCCGTGGCCTCGGGAGTCGTGCCGCGCGAGCTTGCCGCCCTCGCTACCGCGTATGTGCTGCTCATGGCCATCATCGGACCGCTCGCAGCCCGCTTCGTGGAGCCCACGGTCAAGGCCTTCCGCAAGTCCTCACGCAAACCGAAGGCATCCGAGCCTATTGCGTCCTTCGAGGCGTGAGCATCGGCCGTTCCCCGACGCTCGCTCACTTTTGGGGCGTTTCCTTTGGACGCTCGCTCACATGATGAGCGAGCGTCGCGGCTATTGCCCACATATCTGAGCGAGCGTCTTGGAAAACCCAAGCAGGCAGGGGCTAGACCGTCGTCCGGTGGAAGTTCAAGTGGCTGCGGCTCGCGGTGGGGCCGCGCTGGCCTTGGTAACGGTTGCCGTATCCGCCGGAACCATAGGGATGCTCAGCCGCCGAGGAGAGCCGGAAGAAGCACAACTGGCCGATCTTCATGCCGGGCCACAGCTTGATGGGCAACGTGGCAACGTTGGACAGCTCCAAGGTCACATGGCCTGAGAACCCGGGGTCGATGAAGCCGGCCGTGGAGTGCGTCAGGAGGCCGAGGCGCCCCAGCGAAGACTTTCCTTCAAGGCGTGCGGCGACGTCGTCCGGCAGGCTCACGGTCTCGTACGTTGAACCGAGCACGAACTCGCCCGGGTGCAGGATGAAGGGTTCGTCGCCCTCCACCTCAACAAGGCGGGTCAGCTCAGGCTGCTCCTCGGAGGGGTCGATGTGCGCGTATTTGTGGTTGTCGAACAGCCGGAAGAAGCGGTCAATCCTCACATCCACCGAGGACGGCTGAACCATCGCGGGGTCGTAGGGCTCCAGGACGATACGTCGGGAGTCGATTTCGGCACGTATGTCGCGGTCAGAGATCAGCACAGGATCAAAAGTACCGTATCCACCCCGTACCCCGTGGTGCCGGAGTGGCGCATGGGACTATAGTGCACCACATAGACTGCCGTTACCGCTGTTGCATTTGGGAACGGTGGCACGATGCGAATCTGGGGAAACATTGAGACGAATTGCGGTGCCCGTTGCCGTAGTGGTGGCCTGCCTTCTCACGGTGATGGCCCCTGCCTCCGGACCGCTAACCGTCGCGGCCCTGCCCTCCGGAACTGCCGCCCCTTCCACCTCAAGCACCACCGCAAGCGCTGAAAGTACGACGACGGCGTCCGCACCGCCGTCGGGATCCGGCCTTCCATGGGCCGCACCTGCGCCGGGGTCACCAACTGCCACCCCCGCAGCACCAGCAGCGGCCGCCCCCGCTCAAGCGGCACCCGCTGCTGCGGGCACCGCGTCAACGGTACAAGCCGCGGCCTCGCCCGCGCAGGCAAGCCCCCCCGTCGCCCCAGGCAACGGCACGTCACCCCAGGCGGCGGCCGGCCCGCCCCCGGTGCCCTCCATCCCGCCGGCTTCGGGCCCGGACCCGCTCCCCGGCGCCGCAGGGGACGTCCCGCCGCCGGATCCGGCTCCAGCCCCGACCAAATCCTCCCCCGCGGCCGTCCCGCTCGTCTCAGCGCAAGCATTGGTCAATGACGACAATTCCGCCCAGGTTCTGGCCGTGTTCAACGCCATCAATGCCTACAGGACGTCGCTTGGCTTGAACCCGGTGAAGTACAACCCCACGGTGTCCACTCTTTCGCAGGACTGGTCCAACAACATCGCCAGCCGCCAAGTGATTGAACACCGCCCCAACTTCTGGACCGATCCCAGGGCCTTGAACCCCAACAACGGCGCAGGTGAAGTCATCGCTGTCCGCTGGGATCGGGATGCCGCCCAGCTTGTCGAATGGTGGAAAAGCTCGCCCGCCCACGACGCACTGCTGCGTGATCCACGTTTCAACGTGATTGGCGTCGGCATCACTTTCACGGACGGCAACTACCAAACCACCCCCAATAGCTTCACGATGTGGGGCGTGGTCAATCTCTTCGGCTACACGACGCTGCCCGCCGGCACAGTCAACAGCCCGGGCGCGGGCACAGCCCCTCCCCAACTTCCGCCACCGACGGTCTGCGACCCCATCGTGAAGCACGAGCCGCCCACGCTGGACCTCAGTACGGCAGCCATCCGCAGCGCAGGTGACCTCGTCGCCGTCGACCCTTCGGGAAACCTGAGGGACTACCCTGCACTTGGCAACGGCACGTTCGGTCCTGCCCGGACAGTCGGGACCGGTTTCGCCGGGGCGAAAGAAGTGATGACCACTGATTGGGACCGCGACGGCGTGATCGATGTCCTCGTCCAGATGCTGGATGGCAGGCTCCTCCTCTACCCCGGAGTGGTGAGCGGCGGGTTCAAGGCCCCAGTGGTGTTGGGCCTATCGGGTTGGCAGTCGATGACCATGGCCGTGGGCATCTGGTGCGGCAACAACCGGCTCCCGCAGATCCTCGCCATTGATTCCAGCGGCGCGCTTTACCTGTACCGGAACGTGGGGCTCACCGCCATGGTGGGGCGGACTCAAGTGGGCACGGGCGTCAGTGCCATCCGGCTCAGCATGGTGGACTACGACGCCGACGGCTTCCAGGACCTGCTGGCCGTGGAAGCAAACGGGAACCTGCGCCTCTACCGCGGCTCCGGGCTCACCACGCCGAAGTCGGAGGCAAGGCTGCTAGTGGGAACCGGATGGACGGACTACTCCGGATTGCGCTCGCTCAACGGTGTCACGGGCCTCAACACGACTGGAATCGCGGGCCTCCTGAGCAACGGAACGATCGAATATTGGGACCTGACCGGCGGACGCCTCACGACGCCGAGCACTCCGGTCACCGGCTTGGGCGGACTCAAGCTGGCGCAGTAACTGGGCCCTAAGCCTCGGAGGTTTGCTCCTCGATGACCGACTTGAGCTGCTCCAGCTGGACTACTTCCTCTTCCATGGTCTTCTGGATCATGCTGTTCATGAGTTTCTGCAAGCCTTTGGGGTGGTACTCCAGGGCGAACCGCAGGCGGGTATTGGGCCCCTCGGTGCTGAGGTAGTAGCCGCCGGTGGGCCGCGCAGGACCGGCAACGACGGCGAAGCGCACTTCGGCGCCCGGCCTGGCTTCAGTGATTTGGAAGTCAGCCGCGATCGGCCGCCCGCCCGGCCCCGCCAAAGTCTGCTGATAAACGGCGCCTTTTTCGCCGGCATGTCCGGAACGGAGGGAAATGCTGCGGATTCCACTGCGCCACAGGGGATTGTTGAGCCCGTCCACCAGGAATTGGTAAACGGTCATGGCGTCGCGACCAATGAGTACTTCATGCTCTGCAAATGCCACGGAATCCTCTTTCGGCGTACGGCTCTTGGACATAGCCGGGTTCCCCATGACACAGCAGCTAACTGCTACAGAATAGTCAGGCGTGGCGCAGCGCAACACACCCACGTCGAGCCTTAACCGAATCTTTACGAGCCCGGCAGGGAATTTGATGAGACCGTGATACCGGTGAGTCTGTGTCCGGATCAGCGCGCCATCTGCGCTAAGCTGGGATCTGCTCCGGCTGGTTTGCGGAGCAATGCGGGCGTAGCTCAATGGTAGAGCGCTAGCTTCCCAAGCTCGATACGCGGGTTCGATTCCCGTCGCCCGCTCCATTTCTGCCCTGATACAAGGTGCCCAAGCCCTTGGGTGTATCGTCAGGAGCTAGGAGCCATTTCGGCTCTGCTCTAGGGAGCGATCATGGCTGACAAATCACCTCGCCAAGCTGCATCGAAAAAATCCGGCAAATCCATCAAAGAAAAGCGCGCGGATAAGAGGGCTTCAGAGTCCTCCGCGACCACGGTGGCCAAGCCGGCAACCGGCAACAAAAAGTGAGCGGCCATATAGGCGCCATGACCCTCGGCATCCTGTCGACATCGCGGAAGCCGGACGAGCGCCGGCTGCCCGTCCATCCCCTGCATCTGGAGCGCATTGCTCCGGAACTCCGGCAACACATCCGGCTGGAGCGCGGCTACGGCGAGCGCTTCGGCTTTTCGGACAGCCAACTTGAGCCGCTGGTCGGTGGCATGGCAAGCCGTGAAGAACTGATCTCGAATTCGGATGTCATCCTCCTGCCCAAACCGCAGCCGGAAGACCTGGCCGACCTCCGCGACGGGCAAGTCCTCTGGGGTTGGCCGCACTGCGTCCAGGACAGGGCCATCACCCAACTCGCCATCGACAAGAAGCTGACCTTGATCGCCTTCGAGGCGATGAACCACTGGGCCAGCGACGGCGGCTTCGGGCTTCACGTGTTCCATAAGAACAACGAACTTGCAGGCTACTGCTCCGTCATCCATGCCCTTGCCCTGACGGGCTCGACGGGTGACTACGGGAGGCGGCTGAGCGCCGTCGTGATTGGTTTCGGAGCTACGGCGCGTGGCGCGGTCACCGCCCTGAACGCGCACGGCATCCACGATGTCCAGGTGCTGACCAACCGCGGAGTTGCGGCGGTCGGTTCGCCCATCCACTCGGTGCGCATAGTGCAGTTCGACCACGACCAGAACGCCCCTTTCCTGAGCGAGGTCATTACCGATCGCGGACGCAAGCCGCTGGCTCCGTTCCTTGCCGCCGCCGACATAGTGGTCAACTGCACGCTGCAGGATCCGAACTCGCCGCTGACGTACCTGCGGACCGAGGACCTGGATGCGTTCCAGCCGGGCAGCTTGATTGTTGACGTCTCCTGCGACGAAGGCATGGGCTTCAGTTGGGCGCGGACCACGACGTTCGCCGAGCCCATGTTCACGGTGGGCGACCACATCAACTACTACGCCGTGGACCACAGCCCGTCCTACCTGTGGAACTCGTCCAGCTGGGAAATCAGCGAGGCGCTCCTGCCGTTCCTCGAGACTGTCATTTCGGGCCCCGAGGCCTGGGACGCCAGCGAAACAATCTCGCGTGCCATCGAGATCCGCGACGGCATCATCCGGAACCCGGACGTGCTCCAGTTCCAAGAGCGCTCAGCCGACTACCCGCACCTCGCGGCGTAGTCGCCTCGTAACCTCATAATGCGGCTGAGCCGGGCGCCTTGTGGGTGCCCGGCTCAGCCGCATTTTGGCGACACTCCGCTACGCCGACTGCGGGACGATCCGCACCATCCGGCGTCGGTCCCGGACATTCACTTTGAGCCGCAACTCAGACTTCCGGGCCAGCACGACGGCGACCGTCGCCGCTGCGAGCGCCGGCACCCCGCCTGACACCAAGAGTGCAGCGTGCGGGTTCAGGTGCTCGGCAAGCCAGCCCATCATGGGTCCACCGATGGCTTGGCCACCAATGAGCACCATGATGTAAAGGCTCATGACGCGGCCGCGGATGCTCATGTTGGCGCTGACCTGGACCAGCTGGTTGGCGGCGGTCAGGAACATGAGGCACCAGAATCCGGAGAGGACCATGGCAGCGGAGAGCCACACCATCGATGGCGCCAACGCGGCCAGGCACAGCATCAAGCCATACATCCCGGCGCACAGCACCACCGAGCGCAGGCGCAACTGGCGGCGGCGGGCCGACGTGATTGCTCCGGCGAGCGCGCCAAGGGCCACCATGGCGTTGAGCAAACCGTAGCCGCCGGCACCGGCATGGTAGATGTGGTCCGCGAAGGCAGCGAGGAGCACGGGCAGGCTCATCGCGAAGACCGCTACAAAGCCGGCCATGAGCCACGGCCAGTAGATCGTGGGCTTGCTGAGTGCGTATCGCAGTCCCTCCTGCAGCATCCCCTTGCGTTTTGGCACGGGCGTGCTGACATAAAGTTCATTCTTGCGCAGCATCAAGAGCATGGTGACCGTGGAGCAGCAAGCAACCGCGTTCGCCGCGAAGGCCCAGCCCGCTCCGACCGCGGTCAGCAGCACGCCGGCCAGGGCGGGACCAATGAGGCCGCCCAACTGGAATGTGGTGGAGTTGACGCTAATCGCATTGCGCAGGTATTTCGGCCCCACGAGTTCGTTGACGAAGACCTGCCGTGCAGGCTGGTCGAGGACCGTCACGAGGCCCAGGACAAAAGCGATCACGTAAACGTGCCACACCTCGATGTGGTGGCTCAACGCCAACACGGCAAGGATGGCAGCCAGGGAGGCCGCGACGCTTTGGCACAGGATGAGGATGCGTCGCTTGGCGAAGCGGTCCGCCATCATGCCGCCCCAGGGGCCCAGGAAAAGCGACGGCGTGAACTGCAATGCCACCGTTATTCCGACGGCGGTGACGGATCCGGAGAGCTGTAGTACCAACCAGTCCTGGGCGATTCTCTGCATCCAGAGTGCGATGACGGCCACGAAGTGGCCTACGGCGAAGATCCGGAAGTTGGGTACTTTGAGGGAAATGAAGGTGTGCCGCCAAGGCAGCCGTTCGTTGACGACGGCGATCGGCTGGGTGACCGTGTCAGGGTCGGCAGCGTGCGGAATTCGGCTGCTTGCGGCGAGTGAATCGATGGCAGGTTGGCTGACGTTTGCCGCTGAGGGCGGTGGGGGTGCCAAAAGTAGTCCTTGGATAGGCGTTTCGCTGGGATGCCTTTAACGCTAGGGTTGGCCGCGGTGATTATGGAAGTGAATTGGCCGTATAACTAGCATTGCGAAGTGCAATACACCGGCGTGAGCGGCGGTGAAGGTAGCTATCCAAGGAGTCCCGTGTTCGAACCCGTGCAGCTGCGGTCCTTCCTGGCCGTGGCCGAGACTTTGAGTTTCACGAAGGCAGCCGAGCGCCTCGGCCTGGCCCAACCCACGGTCAGCCAGCATGTGCGAAAGCTGGAGATGGCGGCCAAACGGGCGCTCGTAGCCCGCGACACCCGGGATGTCCGGCTCACCGACAATGGCGACGCCATGGCAGGCTTTGCCCGCAACATCCTCTCAGCGCACGATTCCGCGGCGAGGTACTTTTCCGGTTCAGCCATGCGCGGCCGTTTGAGGTTCGGAACCGCCGACGACCTCGCGATCACGGGGCTGCCTCGGATCCTGCGCGAGTTCCGGCAGCTGTACCCCCAGATCAACCTTGAACTCACGGTCAGCCAGAGCGACCAGCTCTACAAACGGGTCAATGCGGGCCAGTTGGATCTCGTCTTCGTGAAGTGGGTGGGCGAGGCGAAGGACGGCACGGTGGTGCGGCACGACAAATTTGCCTGGGTCGGGGTCGAACAAACGGTGCTGGACCCGGCCAGCCCCGTGCCGCTGATCTGCTATCCGGCTCCGAGCGTCAGCCGGAAACTGGCCATCGACGCGCTGGAGGCCATGGGCCGGACGTGGCGGGTCACCTGCTCGACCAAGCAGATCGCCGGTGTCCTGGCAGCGGTGCGCGCGGGCATCGGCGTCGCCGTGATGCCGTCGTCGTTGGTTCCCGAGGACCTCACGGTGATCACCAAGCGCTTCGACCTCCCGCCCGTGGGCGACGTCGACTTCACCTTGATCCGCAACCCTTTGGCGAACGCCGAGGTGGTGGATGCGCTGACGCAGGCGATCATCGGCAGAACACTCAATAAGCAGGCGTAGCAAGCGCCACCAAACCGCGCGTGGCTAAACCGCGCTGCGCTCCGGGGCGAGCGCCTGCGCGGCGAGAAGGACGGTCCGGACGATCGCCTTCCGGCGCCGCTCCGCCCTCATTGGCCCCTTGCTGCCGGCCATGAGGCCATCCAGCTCGGGCAGTACCGGCCACGCGTCACACAACGCAATGATGGTGAGCATCAGATCGGCCGCGTCTTCCTTGGACGTCCCCGGCATGGCCCGGATGACACCGTCAACCTTGTTCCTGCAGTTCGCGGCCCGGTCCGGACGGTTCACCACATATTCGCCCCGCTCCAGACCCTCCCAAAACAGCAGCCTCGGAAGGGTGGCGTCCTGGTGGTGATGGTCGAACAGGCGTCCGGCGTAATCGGCCAAGGCTTCGGGACCGGCGCCCTCGATGCGGACTTCGTCCACCACTTTGCTGAGCTGGGACGCGATCACGGCGTCGAAGAGAAGATCCTTCTTACCGAAGTACTGATAGATGCGTTCCTTGTTGACTCCGGCCGCAGCAGCGATGCGGTCCACCCTGGCGCCGGCGAGTCCGAATTGGCAAAACTCGGCAGTCGCCGCCTCAAGGAGGAGTCGCTTGGTCCGCTCGGTATCCCATGCCATGTGTCCACCTTAACAGATTCCAACCAAGTAGTTGCAGTTTTCGAGGGTGGGGTCTAGTCTGAACTCACGCCGAAAGCAACCAATTAGTTGGAGAATGTCATGAACACCCAAATCCCCGTTGCCGCATCCGCGGACAGCGCCGCGGTTGCGGCGTTTGCCGAGCCGGCCGCACACGCGCACTCTGCGCATCTGCCTTCCATGCACACACCGTCGGTGCATATGCGTGCCGTGATCACCTGGCTGGCCATTTTCCCCCTCGTGGCGATCGGCATGACGATCCTCGCTCCGCTCACGGAGTCATGGCACCCCGCGCTGCGCGCCCTCGTCCTGACCCTTGTTGTGGTGCCTACCGCCGTCTACCTCGTTGTCCCCAAACTGATCGCTGGCTACGGCTCGCTGAAGAGGCGGCAGGCACGGAAGGCCGCCGCCAAGGCCTAGCGTGTGTCAGGCATCACCCGGCGATCGGGCGGCCACACGCTAAACTTGTCACGTTATGAACCGCACAATGTTTAAGTCCAAGATCCACCGTGCCACGGTGACCCATGCCGATCTGCACTATGTAGGTTCAGTGACGGTCGACCTGGATCTGCTGGATGCTGCGGATATTCTCCCCGGCGAGCTCGTCTCCATTGTTGACGTGACGAATGGCGCGCGCCTGGAGACTTACACCATTGCCGGTGAACGCGGCTCCGGCGTCATCGGCATCAACGGGGCCGCGGCGCACTTGGTGCACGTGGGCGACGTCGTCATCCTCATCACCTACGCGGAGATGACCACCGAAGAAGCCAAGGCCTACCAGCCCAAGGTTGTCCATGTGGACAGGGCCAACAAGATCGTCCAACTCGGCAGCGATCCCGCCGAAGGCATCACTCCGGGCATCATGCGCCCGCCGCACGCCCTCAACAACGCCCAGCTGAACTAGGCTTCCCGTAGTCGCGGGGCACCTCCTTACGTGGTCCACATGGCGGAACATGCCGCCGTCGTGCCTTACGGGCGAATAAAGCTGATTTAGGCTGGGACTGTGAACCCACGCCGCCCCGCGCCCGTCCCCCGCCGGATGTCGTAGTGCTGGGCGTCCTTTCCGGGTTCTTCGTGGTGTGGGCCATCATCCTGGTGGGCATGTTCGTCGGCAAGCGCGGGATCCTGGGGGACAATGCGCGTTCGGTCCTCAGCGGCCTGACTTTCTTCGTCGCGAGCCCTGCGCTTCTCTTTGAAACCCTGGGCAAGGCCCGTCTTCACGATGTCTTCGCCGCTCCACTCCTGGTCACGGCGGTGGGCGCCGTCGCCACAGGCAGCCTTTTCTTCATCGTCGTGAAGTTCTGGCTCAAACGTTCCCTGCCCGAATCGCTTATGTCCTCCATGAGCGCTTCGCTAGCCAACTCGGCGAACCTCGGCATCCCTATCGCGGTGTTCGTCCTCGGCGACGCCAGCTATGTGGCGCCCCTGCTGATCTTCCAGCTCGCGTTCTTCACGCCCATGTACCTGATGGCGCTCGATGCCAGCACCAGCAGCCACCGCACCACTCCCCTGCGCTTCGTCCTGATGATCGTCCGGAACCCGATGATCGTAGGATCCGCCCTCGGTTTGGTGGTCGCCGGGACGGGCTGGCAGGTGCCTTCGCTCATCATGGAGCCGATCCATTTGATCGGCGGTGCCGCAATTCCCGCGATGCTGATGGCTTTCGGGATGAGCTTGAATGGTTCGCGGCCCCTGCAGAAGGACACGGGCCGCCGGACGGATGCCCTCCTGGCCAGCGGTTTCAAGCTCTTTGTCCACCCCACGATGGCGTACCTGTTCGCCCGCTTCGCGCTGGGCCTGGAAGCGCATGCGTTGTTCGCCGTGGTGGTCACGGCGGCCCTGCCCACCGCGCAGAACGTGTTCGTGGCGGCGAGCCGCTACAACACGGGAATCACCGTGGCCAAGGATACGGTCCTGATCACCACGGTGGTGGCCGTCCCGGCAATGATCGCCGTGGCCCTCCTGCTTACCTAAGCCCAACTGACTCGCATTTGTTGTCGTTTTGGGCGCCGAAAACGACATTAAGTGCGAGTCAGTTGGGTGGGGCGGCTGGCTGGTGTCCTTGCGCCTACTCTTCGTCCACCGAATCCAGATACCTGTCCAGGAGCTGCGCGCAGCGGATGAAGCCCAAATGCGAATACGCCTGCGGGTGGTTTCCCAAGTGGGTTTCCGTGCCGGGATCGAACTCCTCGGGAAGCAGCCCGGTAGGACCGAAGAGCGCCACCAGCTGGTTGAACAACTCCAGCGCATCGTCCAGCCGGCCCACCGCCAGATACGCCTCAATCAGCCAGGTGGTGCAGATGTGGAACCCGCCCTCCAAACCCGGCAGGCCGTCGTCGTACCTGTACCGGAACACGGTGGGACCCACCCGCAGTTCCCGCTCGACGGCGGTGACGGTGTCCAGGAAGCGCTGGTCGCGGACGTCCAGCAGGCCTGAAAGTCCGATGTGCAGGACAGCCGCGTCCAGGTCGGGGCTGTCGTAGGCCACGGTGTAGGAGCTCGCGGAATCATCCCAACCCTCCCGGAGGACCTCCGAGCGGATGGTGTTGGCCGTTTCCTCCCATTCGGCCCCGATGGGACGGCGGAACCGGACCGCCGTGTGCATCGCCCGGTCCAGCGTCACCCAGCACATCACCTTGGTGTAGATATGGTGCCGAGGCGCGCGCCGGGCTTCCCAGATGCCATGGTCCGGTTCGTGCCAGCGGGCCAGCACGGCCGACGCCATCTGCTCCATGAGTTTCCAGTGCTCGTCCGGCAGCGTGCCGCGGCGTCTGCTGAGGGTCTGGATGAGTTCGGCGATCGGGCCGAAGACGTCCAGCTGCACTTGGTGGTCGGCTGCGTTCCCGATCCGCACGGGCCGTGAGCCGGCGTAACCGGGCAGGCTCTCGATAATTGCCTCGGTGGACAGCGGGGAGCCGGTCACGGAGTACAGGGGGTGCAGCCATTCCGGCCCGGGCGCGTTCTCGAGGATGCGGCCGAGCCAGCGGAGGAACCCGTCTGCCTCCTCGGTGGAACCCAGGTCCACGAGCGCATTGACCGTCATGGAGCCGTCGCGGAGCCAGCAGTAGCGGTAGTCCCAGTTGCGGGTGCCGCCGATCCCTTCCGGCAGCGACGTGGTTGGAGCCGCGAGGACGGCCCCGGTCGGCTCGTGCACCAGCGCCTTGAGGACCAGTGCCGAGCGCCGCACCAACGAAGGTTTCATGTCGGGCAGTTCCAGCCCACGGACCCACTGCCGGGATTGGTGCGCGACGGCGGCCCGCCGGGCAAGCTCTCCGGCGGGGTCCGGCGTCGTCGGCTCAGTGTCTCCGCACCTCAGGTTCATGACGATAGGACCGTACGCGAGGCTGACTTCAGCGGTGGCGGTTCCGTGCTTGCCGTCGCTCGTGACCGTGAAGGACACTCCGGGGGCGAACAGGATAATGGGATCCGAGGTGCCCACGACGTGCAGTTCTTCGCCGCGGATCTCCATGTTGAACGGAGCGTTGGCGTAGTCCGGCCGCGGGGCGAAAACAATCCGCGCGCTGCCGGTTCCGGAGAGGACACGGACCAGGCTGGTGATGCCGTCCGGTGCCGGCTCAAGGTAGTCGGTGACCGTGACGTCCGCCCAGCGCGTCTCCACGATCATGGTGTTGTCCACGTAGCGCTGGCCCAGCACCTTCGACGCCTTGACCGGTTCCACACTGAAGTGGCCGGCCGGGTCTCCACCCAGGATGTGCGCGAACAAGGACCCTGAATCCGGGAGGGGATGGCTCATCCAGCAGATCTTGGCCTCCGGGGTGAGCAGCGCCGTCGAGGTCCCGTTGCCGATCATCGAATGCCGCTCCAGCCCCACTGCGTCCTCGCCGAACAGCCACGCTCGGCGCAGTTCGAACAGGATGGCGAGCACTTTGGCGAAGGATTCCGGGTCCGGCAAACGATGGCGCGCCTTGGTTTCTCCGTCTCCGACGTGCAGGCCAAGGTCCGGGCCCCGCAAGGTGGCGATCGCGAGCTCATCGCTGTCCGCGTCGCCGGCAAACAGGGCCGCGCTGGCCCCCAACTGTGTGCGCAGATGCTCCAGCGCGGCGTCTTTGGAGGGTTCCACGATGGACAGGTCCAGAACGGATCCGTCCACAATGAAAAACAGTCCCACTTCACGGGCGATCTGGTGCGCCTCCCGGGTCACCCTGGCGACCACGGCAGGCGTGGCCGGCCGGGTGTGGATGGCTACCGCCACGGGCTTGCGCTCGATGCTGATGCCCTTTTCGAAGCCAATGGATTCGTTGAGGGCCGTGGCTGCCTGTTGAAGGACGGCTTCCGTGGCCATCGAGATGCTGTACGCGTAGGTCATGTCGAACTCGGCGCCGTGCGAGCCCACCAAGTGGACTTCCGCCGGCAGCCGCGACACTGCGGCAAGGTCCCGCAGCGACCTGCCGGAGATGACGGCAGTGTGCGTGTTCGGCAGCGCTGCCAGTGCCCGGAGAGCGACGGCGGCACTCCCCAACGGGAGTGTCTCAGTGGATACGCCTTCCGCGGCGCAGAGTGTTCCACCGTAGTTGCAGGCCACCAGGAGTCCCGGAGTGCGGGCCAGCATCCTCAGTTCCGCGAGCAGCTCCGGAGTGATTCCATCGTGCGCGGCCTCGGATTGGACTGCCGTCCGCAGGAGAYCCAGCGGAAGCGATTTTGTCAGCAGTGCCGAATCGGCCACGGACAAATTGAGCGGAGTAGCCATGGGGACGATCCTTCCGGGGTGGATTCGTCCAGTTTCCGCCCGGCGGGTTTCGCCTCCATGACCCGCGTATTGCCGGGGTGTAACGAGTTTGATCGGCACAACAGCCATCCTCCGCGTGCTCGCTCGTTCCTCGCTTAGACGCACGCTTCCGGATAACTGCCGCGCCGATCGCTCAGTCCTTACACCCGCGTCAGCCCCACGGCCTCCGCCACCAGCTCCACCGAACGCAGGCGCTGCTCCGTGCCCGTGCTTTGGTGGGCGACGATCAGTTCGTCGGCGTCGGCGTGGCGGGCAAACTCGTCAAGGTAATCCCGCACGACTTCCGGCGTACCCACTGCCGAGTACTTCACCATTTGCGCGATGTGCTGGCCTTGGGGCGAATCGAGGATGAGGTCCGCTTCGGCGTCGGTGAACTCGCGTCCACCGCCCAGGAAACGGGAGACGCGGTCCCGCTTGACCTCAAGGAAGAGCCGTTGGGCTTCAGCCGCCGAATCCGCGGCCACGACGTTGACGCCCGCGATCACGTATGGCTCCTGCAGCTGCTCGGACGGCTTGAACTCGCGGCGGTAGACGACGACGGCGTCCTGCAGCGCATTGGGTGCGAAGTGCGAGGCGAAGGCGTAGGGCAGGCCGAGCTGCGCCGCCAAATGCGCGCCGAACAGCGAGGACCCGAGGATGTAGAGCGGCACGTTGGTGCCCTTGCCCGGTGTCGCTTCGACCCCTTGGATCCGGGTGGGTCCCGTGAGGTAGCCCTGCAGCTCCAGCACATCCTGAGGGAAGGTGTCCGCGGCCATGGGATCGCGGCGGAGTGCACGCATGGTGTTCTGGTCGCTGCCGGGTGCCCGTCCGAGGCCGAGGTCGATGCGGCCCGGGTGCAGCGTCTCAAGGGTGCCGAACTGCTCTGCGATGGTGAGCGGCGAGTGGTTGGGCAGCATGACGCCGCCTGCACCGAGCCGGATAGTGCTGGTGTTGGCCGCGATATGGGCAATCAGCACGCTCGTAGCCGAGGAAGCGATCGAGCCCATGTTGTGGTGCTCCGCGTACCAAATCCGTCGGTAGCCGAGCCGTTCGGCCAGTTGCGCCATGGCGACGCTCCCGGCGAAACTCTCCGCCGCCGTCTGGCCTTTGCCAATGATTGCCAGGTCGAGGATGGAGAGGGGAACTGTCACGTTGGTGCCGGCCTTTCGAAGGTGGTTTCGTTCAAGGGGCCGGTTTCCCAACCACTCTTGCGACAACGACGGCGGTGCCCGGGTTATTTCTCCAGCTTGCGTGGCTTCCGTCTCAGCTCGCGAAGATACTGCACATCGTTGAACTCGACCTGGACGCGCTCGTCGCCGAGCGAAGAGAACCATTCGGCCGCCATCGACCGCCAAGACTCGATTCCCGTGTATTGCCATTGCCCCCAGGAATCGTAGATGTGGACGTTGTCGTTGTAGAGCGCCGCGAATGCGTCAACGTCCTTCGCGTGGACAGCGGCTGCGTAAGCTTCCAGCGCCTGATTGACCAGGGTTTGCTCGTTGCTCACGAAAAATCTCCTCATGTGTCGGCAGTTGTGTGGGAAGCCTACACCGCGGTTGTTTTGTGACCCTTCGGGACCTCGAATGAACCCCAGTTAACCCTTGTATCCCCGCGTTTCAGAGCGCTTTGACCGGCTCTTGTCGCTGCCGGATAGTTGCAGCAACGCACACCATCCATCACTTTCGAAGGGGATTCCATGGCTATTTCACGACTCAAAACAGGCGCCGTACTGGCACTCGCCGTGACCACGACTCTCGGCCTCGCCGCTTGCTCTGACCCGGGCGCCTCAGCGGCGTCAGCGCCGTCGTCGTCCGCTTCCGCGGGCAAGACTTTCAACCTGTCGCCGGAGCAGAACCGCTTCCCTATCACCAAGGACGACGCCGCTGCGGCGCTCGTCCCGGAGGCCATCAAGGCTGACGGCAAACTCACCGTGGTGACCACAGGCGGCACCGCTCCGTTGAGCCTCTTCGCGACGGACAACAAGACCCTCATCGGCAACGAAGTCGACCTCGCCTACGCAGTCGGAGAAACCTTGGGCCTAAAGGTTGAGGTCCTTCCCGTGGCTTGGGCCGATTGGCCCTTGGGTATTGAATCGGGCAAGTACGAGGCCGTCCTCTCCAACGTCACGGTCACGGAGGCGCGTAAGGAGAAGTTCGACTTCGCCACCTATCGCACGGACCTCCTGGGCTTTTACGCCAAGAGCGACTCCCCGATCGGTGAGATCAAGGAAGCCAAGGACGTGGCGGGCAAGCGGATCATTGTGGGCTCGGGCACCAACCAGGAAGCAATCCTGTTGCGCTGGGACGCCGAGAACAAGAAGAACGGCTTGAAGCCGGTTGAATTCCAGTACTACGACGACGACTCGGCTTCCTCGCTCGCCGTGCAATCCGGCCGCGCGGACCTGACGTTCGGCCCGAACGCTGGAGCGGCGTACAAGGCCGCAAAGGACGGCAAGACCAAGCAGGTGGGAACAGTCAACGGCGGCTGGCCTCTTAAGGCGGACATTGCCTTCACCACCAAGAAGGGCAACGGTCTTGCCGTTGCAGCCCAGGCAGCCCTCAACAAACTGATCCAAAACGGCACGTATGGAAAGATCTTGGACCGCTGGGGGTTGTCTTCAGAGGGTATCGCGAAGTCGGAACTGAACCCGCCGGGCCTTCCGAAGAGCTAGCGCCGGCTCCGGGGTGTAACTTTCCACGTATCCGGAACCGCTGCGGACCGGACAAGCGAAAGGGAGTTCCATGGGCCAGCGCCTTGCCATCCTCGACGACTACCAAGCTGTGGCCTTCGACTACGCGCCGTGGGCCGAGCTCGCCGACGACGGCGTCGATGTCACGGTTTTCACGGAGCCATTGGCGGACGTCGCGGACTCGCTCCGCGACTTCGACATCATCATGGCAATGCGTGAACGGACCACTTTCGACGCCGGGCTCTTCCGGCAACTGCCGAAGCTGAAGCTCCTGGTCACCACCGGGATGGCCAACGCGGCCATCGATCTACTCGCGGCCGAGGAGCAGGGCGTCACGGTCTGCGGGACGGGCGGCTCGCCGGCCGCGGCGCCCGAGCTCACGTGGGCCCTGCTCCTGGCTTTCGCACGGAAAGTGCCGTTCGAGGACCGCCGGCTGCGCGCCGGAAATTGGCAGAGCACCGTGGGTTTCGAACTGTCCCGGAAGACCTTAGGAGTACTTGGACTCGGTAAGATCGGGAGCAAAATCGCCGGCTACGGCAAGGCGTTTGGCATGGAGGTCATTGCTTGGAGTCCCAATCTCACGGAGGAAACCGCGGCTGCGGCGGGTGCGCGCAAGGTGGGCAAGGAAGCACTCTTCCGGGAGTCCGACGTCGTTAGCGTCCACGTGCGGCTGTCGGAGCGGTCCCGGGGGCTCGTCGGGGAGGACGAACTGCGGCTCCTCGGGCCCAACGGTGTCCTGGTCAACACTTCGCGTGGACCGATAGTGGATGAGTCCGCCCTCCTCCGCGGACTGAACGAGGGGTGGCTCGGCGGAGCGGCCCTGGACGTGTACGACGTCGAGCCCCTGCCGGCGGACCACCCCCTGCTCACGGCCCCGCGAACAGTCCTGACGCCGCACCTGGGTTACGTCACGTCGCAAAGCTACGCCCGCTTCTACGGGGAGGCCTTCGAGGACGTCCGGGCGTGGTTGCGGGGCGATCCGTTGCGGGTGCTTACGGGTTAGTGCATCAGTTGGGCTTAGATTGTCAGGTGCCTGCCGAATTCTCGCTCCGCCCCGCCCTGCCCGCCGATGCCGCGTGGATCGCGGAACTGCGCGCCGTCGTCATGCGACCCGATTTGGAGCGGCTAGGGCGTTGGGATCCGGTCCGCGTCAGGGAGCGTTTCTTGAAGGCGTTCCAGCCGGAACACACGTTTGTCATTGCCGTGGAAGGCCAAGCTGCCGGTGTTATCGCCGTCCGCCCGGAATCCGACGCTCTGTGGATCGAACACTTCTACGTCGCTCAGGAGTTCCAGGGCAAGGGCTTGGTGCCGGCGTGCTCCGGCGGATCATGGGCGAGTCCAAGGACCACCGGCCATTCCGTCTCAACGTGCTCCAGGGCAGCCCGGCCCGACGCCTCTACGAACGCCACGGCTTTGTCTTGGAGACCGAGGATCCGGTGGACGTGTTCATGGTCGCAGGCTGACCTTCAGTCGTGAAGGACCACTTGGTAGAGGTTGTGGTCTTGCCATTTTCCGGCGATCTGCAGGTATCGCGGTGCCATACCAATCTTCTGGAATCCGGCCTTTAGCAGCACCCGCTGCGAGGCAGAGTTGTGGAGAAGAGTGCTCGCCTCGATGCGGTGCAGTCCGAGTTCGTCGCGCGCCATTTCGACTATCGCCTGGACCGTAGCGGACGCCAGCCCGCGGCCTGCGTACTCGCTGTCCACCCAGTAACCGAGCCCCGCGCTCTGGAAGGGCCCACGGACGATTCCTGCCACGTTGAATCGACCGATGAGTCGATCGCCGTCGAACAGGCCGAGCGGATGCGCTTCCCCGGTTTCGTGCGCAACGAGGCGGTTCGCAATGTCGGCGGACTGCCAGGTCTCGGTGTAGTACTCCTCGGGCCGTAGCGGCTCCCACGGTGAAAGGTAGGCACGGTTGCGCACATATGCGGCCGCAAGCGCCGCCGCATCACTGACGCGCAGTACACGCATGCTGACGCTCTCACTGAGTTGGCGCGGTTCAATCATCGGTCAACATTAGTCCCGTCGCAGCCGAAACATCACGGATGGCCGCCTCAACACCGAGCTTGTCGTGCACTGTTAACCGATCCGCGTCCCACTCAGTGACATCGCCGTACGCCGCGCGCGTTCCAAGCGCGCGCAGAAGTCTGCCGGCACTTGAACTGGTAATTCATTGATCGGGAACCAGCGGACGTCATCGCTTTCTTCACTCACGGCGATTTCCACATCCGGGTTTGCTGTCGCGGCGAACCCCACATCCCAATGGGCGGTACATGAGAATCCCCCATGCAGATCGTGTCGGTCAAGATCCACGATTGCTGGAGAAAGCAGAACCAGGTCATCAATTCCGGACTCCTCGCGGGCCTCCCTCTGGGCAGCTTCCGCCACCGACGCGTCGTTCGACTCGACGTGACCGCCGAACTGCACCCAGAACTGCCCCTTGCGATGGAAACACAACAGAACACGATCGAATTCAGGCGAAAACACGAAGCAGGACCCGGTGACATGCTCCGGCCCACCATTTCGACGCAACGCGGCGTCCACCGCCAAGTTCAGGAACTGCAGATACGCGTCCCGTAATCCCGATTCAGGAAGTGTCCTGAGGCTGGCAAGCAGATTGGCAAGAGGCATCCTGCTATTTTGCCGCACAGGGCAACGAACAACTCAATGCCACGACGAGGGGTGTGATGCGTCGGATAGATGTCACCCTGGGTGCCCGTTAGCCGATCCTTTACCGGGACGGGGGACTGATCGTTTCGGTGACGGCGCCGCGCGTGCTCGACAGTCGCCAGTGTCCACTCGTGGCGCGAGCCGCTTCGAATCAAGCCACTCCTCGTCATTCCAGAGGACAGGTGTGGCGCCGACTGGATCAAAACTAATCCTGGGATCACTGCTCTGCGCAAGGCAGACCATCCTGTGCCCGAATAGAGCCGCTTCGCGGGAGCGCTGGGCGATGATATCCAGAAGGGTCTGCGCCGTCCGGGGACAAGCCAATGCGAAGGCGTCGTATCCGAGGAACGCCAGCACGAAGTCATGCGAGATGACATCCCGAAGGCAGTCATTCAGGGCGTCTAAGTTATGGCCGTAGTAGCTCGGGAAATCAAGCGTCTCGGAGATCGCCCCGTGCATTTCCGCCTCGCTTGACCACGATGATGCGTCCAAAATAGTGACCTGGTAGCCTTGTTCGGCCAGCCATGTGGTTGTCTCATCGAACACATGCCGCCGATAGAACAACGAGACCGCCGTATTAATCAATAGGCGGAAGTCTAGATCGTGCTCAAGATCTGCCTCGGAGTCGAAAGCATTCATGCAGAGATCTTACGGTCCTTCGCCTGATGGCCAGCCTCGAGGAATTGGAGACGACCCCGGCGAGTCGAGAGACACGGGATCGGCACCGACCGAGTCATAAAATGGCCAAGTCCGCCCGGTAGCCGATCGGCTTACGGGCATGCAACGACTGAAAAGTGAACTATCGGAAACAGGCTCCTGAGCGACTTGCCGCGTTGTACGGTGGCATTATGGCGTACCCCGATAATGAGCACGGGAAGAAGGGCTCAAGGCAATGGCCGGCTGATTCGCTCGAAGGGATGCCACGATGTACAACGGTCGAATTTCCGGTGGTGAGGGGTTACCAGGCGCTCATACCTCAAGGGGTCGACCCCCGTGCAGTTCTCCGACAAATGGCCGCGAGGACGCTCGGATGATCACCATTGAATTGGCGCGCGTCCTCGCCGCTATCCGAGAACTCCTTGACGCTCATGGTCAAGCGTCGAAGGCAGCTTGGCTTGCTGACCGCGAGCAGGCGCTCGAAGCCGCCGAGTCCCCGGAAACGGTGAAGCTAACGATCGCGGAGCTTCACTCGATTGTCTTGGGTATGGGCGGCCTTTTTGATCTCCCACTCACGGCGGCCTCAAAGGAGGCTACGGAGTCAGCCCGGACGCGGCTGGATGAACTGGCCGATCAACTGTTCGAGATGACGCRGAATACGTGATCGGGGCCGGCGCCAGTTCTCCGTGCTTGCCATCTGAGTGCTGATGCTTGCCATTACCTTTTTGAGGCTTCGAATTGGGGAAATCCGAGGCGCAAACGGCCCGGATGCTCCCAGGAACTAGACCAAGTTCCCCCGAGATCGCTTGAATTTTGAAAATACGACGCTTCGCCACGGACGCCATGTAAGCCAGTGGTGACTCCTTGGTGTGTCCGTTTAGCCATCCTTTTGCGTGCAGAGGATCGGCGGTTACCAGGTGGCGCGGATGACCTGGAGGACTTCGCTGAGTTCGAGGTTGTCACGCTTGCAGGTGTCGATGAGCTTCCGGGCGGCTCGGGAGACGTCTTTGGAAATTGCTGTGGCGTGTGGGCTGACCCGCGTGCCGGCTCCGATTCGAGTTTCAACGAGTTGTTCTTCTTCGAGTTGCTTGTAGACCTTGGCGACGGTGCCGGGGGCGACCCGGAGATCGGCGGCGAGTTGCCGGACCGATGGGAGGCGTTCGTTTGCAGCGAGTGCCCCGGTGGTGATGAGGCCGCGGATCTGGTCGTGTATCTGTTCTGCCGGCGTTCCGCCGGTCGTGGAAAGGGTGATGATCATGGCGCGGTCTTGATGGTGAGTTGCCGGGCCCGGGCGGTCCATGGAACGGCCGTGAGTGCAACGCTAAGGCAGAGCACTGCGCCGAGGCACGTGGCCACGAAGCTGCTGGCGGAGAGGAATGAGCCCAGTGCGGCGAACGGGGACCCCACGTTGATCACCCCGGCGTCGGTGGCGAGCCCGCCTCCCAATCTGGATGTGCCTGCGAGTGAGCCGAGGATCGCGGCGAGCTCCAAAGCAGGCCAAGTCCGTACTCACCCTCGATGCCATTCGTCTCAGCAAGGAGCTGCCGAAGGTGATCAGGGAGTCTGTGCCCGAGTTGGGCTTCGCACGCTTGGATAGCGTCGGCTGAAGCTGGGGCGCCAAAGGTGACATCACCCCAGCGCTGAATCTTCTCCACGAGCATGGCACCATCATGCCGGACCGGCGTCTATCTCGCTTAAATGCTTGTGAATCGCAGCGATAAGTGGCGGCATTCTCGCAGCGCTAAATGTCACCCCTGGCGCCCGTAAGCCGATGGTCTTACGGGCAACCGAACCCTGATGAAGCCGGGCCGCAACTGGAGTGTTGAAATGGCATATGAGTTCAAAGGCTGCTGAAGCTTCGTATTCGCTGGTGCCGTTTCCATTGAAAGCCCCGCGTCAGGTGCCCTAAACGCTCGTCGGGTTCGTCATGGTCCGTATGTGTGCGGCGACACCGAGTCCGCTCCCACGGGCCGCCCGCTGCCCGGCGCAGCCCCTTACGGCAGGCAGGAATAGAGCCTAGGCTGACATCCGTGGAGGACACCGATAACGGCATCTTTGCTCCGGCACTTCGATACGAGTTCATCGGCGGTGGCTACAGCAACTACCGGTTTCAAGCCGGCCCTCCCTGGATACGCTTCGTCGTCACCCCGGAACAACTGGAGTTCCACGGCCGCGGCCTGAACCTTTTCCACATCGGCCCCTGGATAGTGCCACGGAGCGAGGTCAAGGAGGTCTTCTCCAAGCGGCGGCGGCACCTGCTTCCGCCCATCGTGTGGGAGGTCGAGATCGTCACCACCGACCCCAGCGTGTGGTGGACGTTCTGGTCACCTCACCATTCCGGCCCGGTCCTCCTCTCGATGGAAGAGTGCGGTTATCCCGTTGACTGGACCCCGCACAACTGGGCAGGCATGCCGATCGAGTGAGGGGGCGAAGCTTTCGTCACAGCCTCGTCCCCACTTCCTTAGAACAGGACACCCCTCACTGGGAAACTCCCCGCGCATTGGTGTCGGTTTCCGAAGTCGTCTGCACAACCGCTCCCGGTCCGCAAGGGGATTGCGTGCTCCTAAGAGCTTCCGTAACTATTACTTAGAGGCCCGCTAAGGGATGACCGCTCGGGCAGGGCCCGGATCCTGCCGTACGTGTCGCGGCGCCGCCAGTTGCTCGGCATGAGGGACGATCGTGCCATGGAGTCAATCTCGTGGCCAAAAGCGTGGCAGCCGGAGGCCCGTGCCGCCCTGCTCGAATTCATCGACAGCGAGGACCGAGTCGAGATCACCGTGGGCGATCCCAGCACCTCGATTCACGGCACAGTTCTTGCGGGGTACATCTACCTCGAAGGTGCCGAACTGATGATCGCTTACGAGCGCTCGGGTCGTGCAGACGTTCATCCGTGGCCCCTTCTTGCCGGTCCCGTGCTCGAAATCGTCAAACTCTCACGCCCTCGGCGCAGGTCGATCTATCGGCATCCGAAGTGGCTGAGCCCCCGACATAATTGACCACCGAAAGCCGGGCTTACCGACCGGAATGCTCGCCAGTCCATACGGCTGAAAGATGTCCGCTGGCGGATCCTTTAACGTGCTTGCTTCGCTTGGTGCGCGCGACCGCCCGACCGGACGCCAAACGGGCCGTTCCAGGGCAATTAACGAGGAGGAATCCGGTGAATCAGAACGCCATAGACTGCTGGGACCACGTCAACCTACCTTTTCGGATCGGACCAATGAGCGCGATAGACCTCTCGCAGCCGTTCACCATTCACCTCGACGTGGACGAGCCACAGTTCGAACGCTTCGAAGATGACGCCCTCATGCGTGGAATGATGATCTTTCGACTTGACCTGACAGGCCTGCCAGATAGGACAGCTCTTGCGGACTACCTCGCTCAGGAGTTCATGTACCCCTTCAGGACAGCCGGACTTGACGCAGCAGTTTCACTCATCTCTGATCTTGAATGGTTCGGAAACACCAACGGCCACCTCGTGATTGCACGGGGACTGGCCACTCCATCTGATGTGGGGGACCTATTCGTTTCAATCCTTCCGAACATCACCGATCGCTGGCGTACCCAGGAAATCCCTTTCATTGTCGCCATCGATGGGAAAGGCGACCGCCTCAGGTCGTCGTTGCAGGACGCGAACGACCGCATGGATGAGTTTGCTCGCCGCCCGTGGGCTATTCCGGGATACGACGAAGGTGCCGTGACTGTGGTCATCCACGGGTCAGGAAATCCCTGACCCCGGGATTGGTGCGGGGATCCTTCGGCCAGGCCCATGCCATGTGCAGAGGGACGGCTCTTCAAGGGGCGCATCGCGGCGCCGTCACCGAAACGACCACTCCCCGTCCCGGTGGAGGATACCCCAAAGGGCGATGGCTCCTCTCGTGCTCACGTGCCAGGCAGGTGGCAGAATTCTTCCCCCACTCGTCTACGGACTCGGCTGGTTAATCGGAGCGTTTTGCCCTCGGGTAGGCGCGTCTCATTGATTCTAAGAAGTAGTCACAAGCATCAGCTTCAGAAAGAAATTCGTGTTCATCGCTTCGAGACCCACGCTCTGTGTAATAGACAAAGAACTTGGACCCTTGCTGTTCGATGTTCAACGTGTCGTTCCGGTCGCTGCCGTGCATGACGTAAGAATCCGGTGAGAAACCTTCTGCCGCGAGGGTAAGTTCGAGCTGCTTTCTGTCCATGCATTGATTATGGAACCAGCAATGGGCAATATGCTCCTCGGGCCTTCCCCCAGCTTCGCCCGACAGCTAGCCGGGAGGGCCTTGTTGACGTCGCATTTTCGAGGGTGCGCCCCCAATCCCTGCACACAGATTTTGTTCAGAACCTCAAGAGCGTCCGGTAAAGGATGCTCAAATGAGACTGGCCGGCGCTGTGCGCTGGACGGGCGGTCTGTGAAAGTCGTCGGGCTCTGAGCTCTGGGTCTGTATCCGCTGAGGTCGGTGATGGTTGCGTGGTGGTGTTTATGCTGTCTTCATGGGTAGCTGGGGTACTGCGATTTTTTCCGATGACGTGGCTGCTGATGTGCGTGCGGACTGGCGGGACGGGATCCTCGACCGAGTCCCTCCCGAGGAACTGACGGCAAAGCTCATCAATTCTTATGCGGCGCAGGCAGACGAGCCGGACGACGGTGTGGTGTTTTGGCTTGCCTTGGCCGCGGCCCAGCATGAGACCGGTCGACTCCGTCCCGACGTGCGGGACACGGCACTGGACATCCTTGACCGCGGGGGCGACGTTGCCCGCTGGGAAGAGGAGGACCCTGGCCTGGCTAAACAGCGGCAGCAGGTGCTGGAGAGGCTACGGAGGAAGCTGGCCGGACCGCAGCCGGCACCGAAGCGTTTGAAGCGTCCGGTGCCGCACGGTGTGGCGTTTGACGTCGGTGATGCTGTGTTGCTGCGGTCTCCGGGCGGTAAGCGCGCGATCGTGGTGGTGGTAGGGCATAAACCCGGCTGGCCAAAAGGCACCGAAAACCCGGTGGTGGAACTGCTGCTATGGGATGACGCAAGAGAGCTGCCGACGCGAGAGTTCATGGCCACCGCACCGCCCCTGTTTACCGACAGTGAAGTTCCCAATCGTTTCAGGCAGGGACCGGCCAGGATACGGCCGGAACTGTTTAGTGTCCTCACAGCGCAGAAAGCCTCAGCGTTCAGCGCGAACATCGGTGAGGTGATCGCCAAGGGTATTCCCCGGCCTCCGGCGGGCGAGTACCGCGACGGGTCCGTAATGAGTGGCGACGTCATCGTGTCCGGGGTTCAATGGAGATGGTTCGGCGTATTCATGGACCAACCCCGTTACGAGGCGATGCGTGAACTGACGCGTGCCCACACGGGCCCTCGGAGGAAACGGTGGACGGACCTCTTCAAAAGAGGTGGCCTCTCATAAACCGCGAGGCCGTGCAGCATTCCGCAACGAGAATGGCCCACCGGGCCGCCTGCAAAAAGCCAGCTCAACGTTCGGCTAACAGGCACCAAGGATACGGTGATCGATCCACTCAGCGCGTGAGGGGATCCCCCACCGGACGGTTCGCACGGGTAACAGCGGATACCTCTCGGGGCTAGATTTGGAGAATGAGGCGGACTGGGCAGAACCCAACCTCGTGGTCCCCTAGCCCCGGCCCGGCGGCCACACACCAGATGGCCTGGAGTGTGTTTGGGCATGGGAGCATGCAGATATGACCCGACCACGAAGGACGCTTCCCTCAAGGAGCTACAGCTCAACAGTTCAAGGACCCGGCGGGGACCCTGCCATCCTTATTGAGTCCTTGGAGGTCCGCCCGGGCCAGAAGATTTGCCTGACGTTCGAGAGCGCCGATCCTGCGTGGCGGCAAGGCCTGTTCCTGGGAACGGCCGGCTTGTTGTCCGTTGTCGGCGCCACCTCGCCTCAGCTGAATCTCTGGACAGACTCGGCCCCGCCCGAAGTCCTCATCGACGTTCTTGAGACGGACGGTTCCCTGGTTCTCTATAACATCTGGGATTCTGGCCGGGGACGCCGATCGCAAAGCCACACCTCAGGAATGATCCTGGAGCACCTTGCCGACAACGGGCGCCGGTACAGGTGCACAGACTTTGGATCAAACCCGGACTTCGGAAAGCTCGTATTCCGGATATCCTTCGACGAACGGTAGGCGTGGGTTGAGGATTTTGAATTTCATTCAAGCGAGGTGATGGCTTGGGCCGCCGACTCGCCGAGTAGCGACACGTGTCACTCACCGTTCGTGTCTGGTTACTCTCACTTGTATGGATGCTCTGTATCAACCGAACAAGACTGGCTTCGATGCTTTGGACGAACTCGACCAGGTCGACTGGAGTCGGCTGGAGCACTGCTACGGAAAAGGCGTCGTGTCGCTGGGCGTCGCCGGAGGCGTGTCACTCGCCATCGCAGGCGACGTGTCGCGATCGTTGGCTGCACTTCGAACTGATTCTTCCTTGGCAATCAGTGACGGGCTTTACTCGAACATCTGCCATCAGGGCACCGTTTATCGGGCAACGGCCTATGCAGTGCCGTTCATCGCAGCTGTGGCGGCCGGCAATGTTCCGGAGGGGATCCGCGTACCTCTGCTAGCGCTCCTGGGCGACATCGCGATAGGAGGGAGTTATGTAGCTCCAGACGGGTCTTACGCGGGCGCCGTCGGAGACCACGTAGAAGTCCTCGTCACCGAATCGCTTGCCACTTCGATGGAACGCCTTTCAACAATCCGAACGCCCAGGCTTGTGGCGCTAATCCAAGCTATCCAGTCGCTTCTTGTTCAATCGACCGACGCGCGCCGCGATGCAGTCGAGTCCGCCATCGACGTTGCCCTTACGCCGCCGGCCACACACTGGGACCGGCGTCCGTAGGCCGATCCCTTGCCGGGCATATCACATCGACTGGACGAGAGCCGGGTCTGGTCGGGCCTGTCAGCGTTACGGAACGAGGTCCTTCGTTAGCCGAAGGATTCCGACGGTCCAAACGCTTAACAGCACGTGCAAGAGGACGAATGAGATTTTTATTGGATCGAACGGTTCGCCCCAGAAGAACATCAGCAGCACGATTGACGCTGCGGAAACTAAAATCGCCGCGACCAACGGTGATCTTGCCGTACTCCTTATGGTTACGAGATTCCAGACTCCGATGATCACGCCAGCAATGGCCACCACGCTGAAGGCCACGATTATGGCGATGATGGACGCAACCCATCCTGCCTGCCGTTGCACTTCTGAAACCCTTAGGTTCTGTATTTGCCCGATGACCGGGATGGAAGCGAGCAGTATAACCCCTCCCATGAACAATCCAGATACCGCCTCGAAAAGTCCCATCCAAAAGCGCCAATGCCGTGATCTCATTGCTTTATCCCAAGAAAAGGCAAAGGTTCGAGTTGCTCGTGGTGTCAGGTCGGGCCGCTTGGATGTCTCCTCGGTCAGCCGCTGCGGTTCTTGGCTCATGTAGTCCGTGCCCTTTCTGGCGACCGAGGCCGCCCCCGCTCTTTCCATGGAGGATTCTACTTGGGCAAGGCGCATGAAACTGACGTGACCGGCAAACGCCAGAGTCAGACAAACGTGGCCCAGTACCCGAGGCTCACGCCGTCCGGTTGCCGGATGGTGGTTATTTTGCGGTGCGGAGGTCATACTCATCCGGCTTCCAGAACCCGTCCGTAAGACGGTGGTTCACCTGACACCCTGGTGCCCGGTAAAGGATCCCTCTTCGGCACGGTTCGCTCGGGCTCCCTCATCAGGCATTACAGGGCATGTCCGCCGGAGCGCTCTCATGGATGCGTTCGTTGGGTAGTCTCAGCTGGTGACTGACTACCGGCAACATCCCAGCGTCGTGGCACACTGGCGCGATGACTCACTCCAGCCCCTTCCAGAAGCTCAGGAAGCGCAAGAGACCCTATGGTTTGCGGTACCCCCTGAACCTGACACGGAGCAGATGTGGGAGGGTCTTCGCGGTCGCTTGGAAAAGGACGGAACGGCGACTGTCCTGGCAGTCCCCGCGTATCTCTATGACGTCAACTTTGGCGACCGCGTGAACGTGATGCGATCGGCGGAGAATGCGCTCGTTGCCACCGGAGTGAAGCGCGACGCTCTCAACTTCACATTCAGAGTCCTGCTGAAATCGGATGACCCCAACGCCTGGCAGCCCCTGGCCTCTGAACTTGCCGAGCAAGGTTGCCTCCTCGATTTCATCTCTCCGGGGTTCTTCGCCATGTCTTGCTGCGAGCCCCAGGCGCGGGAAGTCGCCGACAGATTGTTCGCATTGGAATGCGATGGCGTCCTTCATTATGAGACTGGCCGAACACAACAGTTGAGGTAGGCAGCCGACGGAACGGGTGTCCGGTGAAGGATGGTCCAACGGGCGGCTTCGATTAGCTTCAGCGGCCCAAGAACGTCCGGGCGAAGCCGAGGAGCTCGGAGGCAGTTCGCTCGCGGCGCTGCGGCATTTCGTCCCAGACATCCAGGAGGTTCACGAGCTCGTTCAGCTCCGTTGGCTGTCCCAGAGGGAACCAGCCGACTCGGCACATGAGCCTCGACCCGGGGAGGACGTCAATCCGTCCTTCGACGATTTCCTGGGCCCAATATTTGAGGAGAAACTTCGCCGCGTCCTCATCGTCTTCGTGCCGGACGCTGAGTTCATCGCGGACTGCGTTCCACATGTCTGCTGCGTCGGCCCGGTCTCCTTTCGGAAGGCCTGCCAGTTCGCGAAGTGATGGGGTGTCGTACCCCAAGACGAGGAGTTCGGTGGCAAAGTCAGGCAGCTCGTGTGGCGGGATTAGCCCTGTCTGCTCGCAAAGGAAGATTGCTCGTGCCCTCACGATGGTCTGACTCTCCACGATGTAAATGTAGCCTGGCGGGATCGACCCTGCTCAGTGTCCCAGTGATGGATCCTTTACCGGACGCTTTCCCGCGATGACCTAGCTTTGAGTTGGCGGCCTCTTCGCGGCTCGGCGCAACCACCACAAGCTCGCGACAAGGAAAACGAAGTTCAAACCTTGCGTCGCCCAGTAGGTGAATTGGCACGCCCGGAGCAAAACGGCGCTACCGGTATTAGGCTCTCAACATGAGCGAGACCGGCGACGGCCGCAAACGATTGGAGCCTCGGATGACTCGCGGCTCCTTTCGGTTCATGTTGTGCGCGTGGGCAGGCCAAACTGTCATTAGCGTCCTGCTCGCTCTGAATGGCCTGGTATGGCGGAGCCCGTGGGACCCTCCATCCTTCTTCCTGGCTTTGGGGCTTTTCGTTATCACCGCGGTCTACCTCGTATACCTGCTCCGTGTTCGCAGAAATGATGCGCCGTTCTGGGACGAGGAAGAGGCGCGCCGGGCAGATTGGGACCGCAGGGGAAGGCAGCTGTAACCCAGCCGATCTCTTCGACCCGCTAAGGGATCCTTTACTGAGATGCTCCTACAGGCAAGCGTCCATTTGTGTCGCACCCCGAGTGCCGTATGCCTACCTGAATGCCTCGATTGCCAAGCCTACAAAGGCCAGGGCTCCCATGCACATGTAGATGAAGCCCATGAATTTTATCGTCGGGACATCGGCTAGCGTGAAGCCTTCGGGCGGTATTCCTTTGCTCTCTTTGTACATGCGGGACGAGCCCGTTGCCACGCCGTTGACGTCCCTGAATATGCAGAGGCCAAAAAGGAAGATTGCGAGTCCAGTGATGAAGGCAAACAGCAGCATCAACCATTCCGGACCCTTCAGCGCTCCAACTAGAAAGCTGAGCGCGAAGAACGCGAGGAAGCATCGGAAGAGGGTTTTGGCAGGCTGGGGCATCTCGAGGAACTGACGCTTGATGAGACGGATCGTTCTCATGGTTCCTCCTTCAATTGAGGAGCCCGGACCGCACTTCGCCCACCGTCGAAAGTCTTAAGGCAGCCTCACCGGGAAAGACCTTAAGCTCGCCATGGCACGAAGCGCCAGTCGACGGGAATGGTTACCCTCGCCGTGCACTGCTACCGATCAGTCCTGTTGTTTGTTGTGTTCTGCTGAGGGCCGACCAGGGCTGAATAGGTATCGGTGCCAAATGATGATGTGAGGACCGGCAAGAATCCCGGCAAAAAGGATGCTCATCCATGGAGGCTGGCCGCTGTGAACAACGATCAGAAGTGCCCATGGCACTGAGCAGAACAGCGCCACGATCGACCACAACAGTCTCTTACGCACGTCGGCTGGTTCCATGCCGCCATCGTAGCTGCGCACGGTTACGGGCGACAGCCTCCGAACGAAGAGTTTTCCCGCAGGAGAAAGTGCACGCTGGTGGATCCTTCACCGGACGGATCCGAAACCGATGCTCGATGATCGAGCGACGACGTAGAGTTCGAGCATGTCGAAAGCTTCGGCCAATCTCATGTCGCGGCCGGTTGAGAAGGGTCTCATTGATGGGTAAACAATGGTGGTCGTCTTGGGTGCTTGCTGTGACCCCTTACGGTGTTTTGCTGCGGCTACTTATCGATGGGCGCATCAGCGGCGAGGAGTTCGAGGTTGTGTTCCTTCCCCTTTACAAGAAGGACTCTACTCAGTGGTCCCCGGAGATCTTCGATGTGCTCGACGGCTTGTTTGCCGATGTCGACGACTTCTGTTCGGATCCTGACCTGCTAATAAAGGTTGGCGGAATCGATGAGCTGGAACTTCGCCGCCGGGCAACGTTGGCCTTCGAACGATTGTCGGCGCTGGCTGGTTGATCCCAGAGATCATCTTCTCTCCCACCTTCCCGGAGAAATGCTCGATGGACGGTTTTGAGGAGGTTCGCATAAGCCCGGTAGGCGGAGACTGCTTCTAGATCCTCTGTTCCGGCGCAGCGCAGTTCCTCGACCTGTCCTACGAGGTTCTCGAGCGCACCTAGCACGTCGTGAACAGCAGGCTGCCAGATTCCTCGGTCCATGAACGGCACGACAGATTCGGCGACCCAGGTGTCATAAAGCGCAAGGTTCGCGTGCACCTCGTCCAAAGGGTCAATTGAACTGCCCCGCGGAAGCGGCGCATCGCGCCACGATTGGAAGGCCCCTTCGAAGGTTCTCGTCATACCGGAACCCTAATAATGCTGTCTGCAGGTTGTCGATGAGGTCACCGGCTAGGCGCCCGTAAGTCGGTCCCCCACCGGCCAGCTCGACACCTTCATGCCTGCCCTTCAGGAAAGCCTTAATGTGGGTACTCTCTGATTCCCGTATGACCCGCCCGCAAAAGTGCCCGGTGAAGGCGCCCTAAACGCTACACTTCAGGGCTCCCGGCAGCCCTGAAAATTCGAGGACGCACTAAGGCTTCTCGGCCCGCGAAGGCGTCCCGGTGAACACCGCCCGCGGTGCTCACCGTTTACGGCCTCCATATGAACCAAAGTGATGAATGCCGGCGTTCATCCCCAATTGGCCGCTCAAGAAGTTTGCGGATATGGTTTTGGCTATGGAGATCGAGGTCGACAGAGCCTAGCCACCTGACGTTCGGTGGCCGCCCGGTTGTTTGCGCTCATGCACACCCGGTGAGAAATCTCGCTGTCAGTTGTCTGCAGGCGCTATTCCCTGCGGTCCAGCTTCGCTGAAAGATTCCGTACGTCAGGTGCAGTGCCCTCCGAAGTAGCGCGCGTTTTCGCGCCCCGGAGTGAGCACGTCGACCCATGACTGCGCCCTTGATGGGCAAGAACCAAAGGACTGTGTCTCATGTCAGCACAATCAGCCATCTCCTTGCACGATCTTTCATTCGAGTGGCCCGACGGCACTCCCGCTCTTCAGCGGCTCAATGGCACCATGACCACCGGCCGGACTGGACTCGTCGGCCGCAATGGTGCAGGAAAATCGACCCTGCTCCGTTTGATCGCCGGCACACTGACGCCGACCCTGGGCCGGGTCGAAACCGTCGGTGACGTGGGCTATCTTCCTCAGACCCTCACCCTCGGGCAGCACACGACGGTCGCCGCGTTGCTCGGCATCGACGACATACTCACGTCGCTCCATGCCATTGAGGACGGCGACGTCGATGAGCGCCATTTCGACACGGTCGGCGACGACTGGGACATTGAGTCCCGGGCAGACGAGGCTCTGCACGAAATCGGCTTCTCCGCGGGTGATCTCAAGCGCCAGGTCGGGGAGCTCTCAGGTGGCGAGGCAATGCTCATCGCGCTGACCGGGCTGCGCATCCGCCGCACCCCGGTCACGCTTCTCGACGAGCCGACCAACAACCTTGATCGGCGCACCCGGGCCAAACTTGCCGACTTCGTGGACAGTTGGCCGGGCACCCTCGTGGTGGTCAGCCACGACCTCGAGTTGCTTGAGCACATGGACTCCACTGCTGAGCTTCATGCCGGAAAGCTTGACGTGTTTGGTGGCCCGTACAGTCTTTTCACCGAATATCGCGAGCAGGAACAGGCCGCCGCCATCCAGGCAGCCCGCAGCGCCCAGCAAGCGCTGAAGGTCGAGAAGAAGCAACGCGTCGAAGCCGAGACGAAGCTTGCCCGCCGCGAGCGCACAGCGAAGAAAACCCAAGCCAGCGGCGGCATCCCGAAGATCCTGGCCGGCAACCGGGCTAGCAAGGCGCAGGCATCTGCCGGCTCGATGCGCTCGACCCTCGACGACAAGGTGCTGTCAGCCCAGGCCGCCGTCGACGCCGCCGACGCGAGGGTCAGGGAAGTTGAGCACATCCACCTCCCCCTTCCAGATCCCGACGTGCCACGGAGCCGCCGGATCGCCGAGCTGAGCGACGGTTCCGGCACGATCGTCATCCAAGGCCCCGAGCGCGTGGCCCTGGTGGGACCCAACGGCTCAGGCAAATCGACGCTCCTCAAACACCTCGTCGAGAGGCGCCCTGCAGAATCCTCGGGCCGGATCACCGGAAGGCTGCTGACCGGCCGGGTGGGATACCTCCCGCAACGGCTCGACGGACTGGACGATTCCCGCTCGGCGCTAGACAACGTGCGGGAGGCGGCACCGGCGTCGGCGCCCGGAGACATCCGCAATCAACTCGCACGTCTCCTCCTCCGGGGATCCACCGTTGATCGCCCGGTCTCCAGCCTGTCGGGAGGAGAACGGTTCCGGGTCAGCCTCGCGAAGCTGCTCCTGGCGGAGCCGCCCGCCCAGCTGCTGATCCTCGACGAGCCGACGAACAACCTCGACATTGCCAGCGTCGAGCAGCTCGCCGAAGCCCTGGACGCCTACCGTGGCGCACTGCTCATCGTGAGCCACGACCTCGAGTTTCTCCGGCGCCTCAACATCGACACGGTAGCCGAGCTCGACGGCGAAGGGGGCCTGCGCGAGCGCACGGAGCCACTCACCTAGGGCCCGCAGCAAATCAGAGCTGTTGTTCCCACACGGTCAGTTGGAGCCGCACCAGCTCCGCGTCCGGGTCGCGCGAACCGCCGTCGTCGGTCTGCAAGCCGACGACGGCGGCCGCGACTCGCGCACGGAAGCTCACCGTGCGCCCCCGGCGGGTACCGACTCCAACGACTCCGAGCGCGCCGGCGTCGCGAGGCCCAGGTTCTCGCGGAGGGTCCTGCCGACGTATTCCGTGGGGTACACGCCACGTTCCTGCAGCTCGGGCACCAAGTGGTTCACGATGTCGTCCAGGCCGGTGGGGATAAGCCATGGCGAGATGTTGAAGCCGTCGACGGCACCCACCCGGGCGTACTCGGCCAAGGTATCGGCCACGGCTGTGTAGGATCCGGTGAACGTCGCGTCAACCCTGGACGTCCTGGAGCTCACGAACTGCCGGATGGATAAGCCCTTCTCCTTGGCCTCGGCGCGCCATTGCTCGGCGAGCTGCCGGGCTTTGGCCCCGTGGAACCCGCTCCCCCGGGTCTCGGAGGTCTCCTCCACCACCGGATCGATCTCCGGAAGCGGACCATCGGGATCGTAGGCGGACAGCTCGCGGCCCCAGAACTGTTCGAGATACGCAACTGCCTGCTGCGGCCCGATCTGCAGGCCGCGGACCCATTCCTTCTTCTCGCGGGCTTCCTCGTCAGTCGCAGCGAGGATGAATTCGCTCGCCGGCATGATCTGGACGTCGTTGGCACCCCGTCCGGCAGCCAGGGAGCGCGAGACGATATCGGCGCGGAACTCCACGGCGTCGTCGAACTTCGGGTGCGCCGAGAAGATCACATCCGCTTGGCGGGCGGCGAAGTCGCGTCCTTCCGGGGAATCCCCGGCTTGGAACAGCACCGGCCTGTACTGGGCGCTGCGCGGCAGCCGGGGGGTGACGTCCACGGAATAGTGCTGCCCGGAGTGGTGCACGCGCCGCGCATGGCCGGGAACCGCCCAGGAATCCGCGGAGACGGACGAGGAGACCGCTCCGTCCTCCCACGAATCCCAGATCTTCTTGGCGGTCTCCACGAATGCTTCGGCGTGGATATAGCGATCGGCGTGGTCCAGGTAGCCGCCCCGGCGGAAGTTGGCCCCGGTCCACGCGTTGTCCGTGGTGACGACGTTCCAGGCGGCGCGCCCGCCGGAGAGCAAGTCGAGGGAGGCGAGCCTGTGAGCGAGGTCGGCGGGATCGTTGTACGTCGTATTCTGCGTGGCCACGAGCCCGATATTGGACGTCACCGACGCGAGCGCCGCCAGCATGGTCTGCGCGTCCGGCCTGCCCGCGACGTCCAGGGCGTGCGGTCGTCCGAGATGTTCCCGCAAGCGCAGGCCCTCGCCCAGGAAGAAGGCTGCGAACAGCCCGCGCTCGGCGGTCTGGGCGATCCGTCGGAACGACTCAAAGTCGGTCTGCGAACCGGATTCAGGCGCTTTCCAGATGGTGCCGGAGTTGACGCCCTGGAAGAAGATCCCGAACTGGATCTTCCCGCTCGGCTGGAATTTAGCACGGTTGTGCTGTGTCATAGTCTCTCCTCAGTTTTCCAAGCCAACGACGGCGGCGCCCGCCGCGCCCACGCTCGCGTACCGGCTCAGCGGCCGTTCAAGACCCAGCAGTTCCCGGAACGTGCCGCCCTGCGCAACAGGCTTCAGCACCCCGCGGCGACGAAGCTCGGGCAGGACCAGCTGCGCCAGTTCCTCGAGCTCCACGTCCAGCACAGCCGGATGCAGCCTTACGCCGTCGGCCACGGCCAGCAACCCGGCAAGGAAGTCGACCAATTCCGCCGCCGTGCCGACGAAGTGCGCCCGGGAACTGGTCCACGGAGTAAACGCGTCCAGTTCGGCGAGCCGCGCGGAGGCGCTTTGCCCACGCGAGTCAAGGACGACGTCGAGCTCCGCCACTACCGCCGGGCCGCCCCCAACAGCGGTCCGGGCACGCACGTCCGCAACCTCCTCGGCGAGAAGTGAAGGCGTCGGAGCGGACACCAGCACCACGTCGGCGTCCGAACGAAGCAAGTCGGCCTGCGCAACTACGGGCAATTGCCCCTGCAGCGGGCGCGGAATGATGGAGGGACCCTTCACGGAATACCCGGCCCCTGCGAAATCCGCCGGCGTCTCGAAGTCGATGTAGTGCAGTTTGTCCACGTCAAAGTACCGCCCGGTGGGGACGTCGCGGATCACGGCGTCGTCCTCCCAGGAATCCCAAAGCCGCCGGCTCACTTCCACCGACGCCGCGGCCTCCTGCGCCAAGGCGGCACCTTCAACAAATGAACGCCCGACGGCGGCAGCCTCCTCCGCGGAGCCGCTCGCCGCGACGAGCCAACCCGCCCGTCCGCCCGAGACATAGTCCAAGCTCGCCAGCTGAGTGGAGATGTGGAACGGCTCGGTGTAGACCGTGTCCACTTCCGGTACCAGCACGATGGAACTCGTGACGGGACCCGCGAACGCGGCGCGCTGAAGGGCGTTCAGGCGGCCTGCAACATCTCGCCCGCCAGCGCCGGAGCCGTCAGTCCCAGACCCATCAGCGAACGTCGCCACATGAATCCCGGCCGATTCCGCCGCCAGCACCGTGTTCCGGATCCGCGAACCGTTCAGCAACTCATCCGGGGCATGCCAGGCTTTGCGCCAGGCCGCGGGGTGGGCGCCGTCGCCGTCGAGCTCCAAGGCCAAGAATCCGGGCTGGCCCGGACGGGAGATGCCGCTCATTGCTGCTCCTGCCTTTCGTAAGGGATCTGTTCGCCGGCTTCGATGGCCACGCTCAGCCGGTTTTCCGAGGGTGGGAGCGGGCACGTGGCAAGGTCCGTGTAGGCGCACGGCAAGTTGACGGCACGGTTGAAGTCGAGCACCACGGAGCCGTCCGATTCCGGGGTCACCGTGAGCGAGCGATTGGCCGCGTAGGTGGTCTTGCCCGACGTCGCATCCGTGAACAGCACCGAGAGTGTGCCCGGCGCATGTCCGTTGAAGGCCGTGAGCACCAAGTCCTGGCCCGCGAGGTTGAAGTGGAGCTCGCCGGGCGCCTCGTAGACGTGCTGGATACACTCGACGGCGGCCCCCACTGTGGTCGGTCGGGGAACCTCAAACGGCACGAACGTACCGTTCACCGCGAACGATGCATCCGGTGCGTATGCGGGCGTTCCGCGGTATTCGTTGAGCAGCGGATTCCCGGGGTGCCGCGGCCGGACGATGTACTCGCCGCCGCGCTTGGCGAGCTCGACGACCGTGTCCCCCGCGTTGAGGTTGAGGCCGTCTCGTTCCGCGATGGGGCCGAAAACGACGGTGGCCCCGGCGGCGTCGGTGTTGAGTTCCCGGCCGTCCCGAAGCAGGCTTTCGCCTGGTCCTAAAACCACAGTGACGACGTCGTTCTCCACACTCCAGGTGCCGGGCACCCCGTCGAGCGGAGCAGCTTCGGAACCAAGCCAGTGCAGATGGGTGACAGCGAGGAATCCGTGCGGATCGGCCCGGTGACGCTCGTGCTCGGCGTGCCATTCCTGCCAGGCGGCGGTGAAGGCCGCAGTGGTGGACGTAGCCGTTTCAGTGGGCGTAGGCATGATTCCTCCTGTGGTTTGCGTGGTCTGTGGTGACGGTTCCGGCTGCGTCGAGTGACGTGGCGCCGGCGAATTCCGGACGACCGCCGTAGGGATCCGCTGGCTCCCACAGGGTGGTGGACGCGGCGGCGCGGACGGCCGGGATGACCTCGAGCGCGAACCGCTCCAGGATCTCCAGCTGCTGCTCGAAGGGCAACGTGGTGGGCAAGGAAATGGATTGGAGATCGTGGCCGTAGAGCGAGTGGTAGCTCAGGATTTTGTCGATGACCTGTTCCGGACTGCCCACCAGTGCTGGCCCTTCAGCCACGGCATGCTCGATGTCCCGGAACGGCGAATTGTTGCCCGGGACGTTGCGTCCAGCGGTCAAGGCCTCATAAACAGCCCCGAACTGGCGCTTGGCTTCCTGCGTGGTGTCCGCGACGAACACGCCGCCTGCGCCGGAACCCGAACCGAGGTACTGGTGCCGAGGATCGTGGCCGTGGCGTTCGTATTCCTCGCGGTAGTGGTCGATCAGGATCTTGTAGTTCTCGCGAGGCTGGATGGCGTTGGCCGTGAAAAGTGGATCGCCCCACTGGGCGGCGAGGGCAGCCGAGGTCAGGGTTGTAGCCGAGCCGTGCCAAATCCGCGGCGAACCCGCAAACGGTCGCGGCGTCGTCGTCGTTGCTTCGCTCAATGCGGGCCGGAAACGGCCGGACCAGGTGACGTTTTCTTCACGCCACAGCCTCCGCAACAAGCCATACTTTTCGGCGAGCAGCTCCCACTGATCATCGAGGGAGAGCCCGAACAACGGATATTGCAGCACCTCGTTGCCCTTGCCGATCACGAGTTCCAGGCGGCCCCGGCTCAGCTGATCGATCGTGGCGTAGTCTTCGGCCACCCGCACGGGATCGAGCACCGACAAGACGGTGACGCCGGTCTGCAATCGAATACGGTTGGTGACCGCCGCGATGGCGGCGAGGACCGTCGTCGGGGACGATGAGATGAACTCACCGGCATGCCTCTCCCCCACAGCGAAACTATCGAAACCCAATTCCTCGGCCCGGCGCGCAGTCTGCACCACTTGGTTGAGCCGCTCGGCCGTCGAGACGATTTCTCCCGTCAGCGGGTTCTTCAGGTGCGGAATGATGTCGAGTACCTGGAACTTCACTGTGTTTTCCCTGTCTGGGCACTCCCGAAGTTTGCCTCTGTCACGGTCTTCGATTCCGGCAAGGCTTCCTGCGAAAGGCCCCAGCGGTCCAGGACCTTCCCGTAGGAGCCATCCTTGATCGCCGAATTCAGGGCATCCGTGATGGCCGGAGCCAGGCCGTTGCCTTTGAGGGTGGTGGCCGCGACGAGGGTCTCTGAAGGCCAGCCAGCGTTGACTTTGCCCACCACTTTCAGGTCGTCCCGCGTGTTCTCGCGGTAGGAGACGGACGGATAGGGCGCGATGTTCAGGTCCGTCCGGCCCGAGGAGAGCGCCAGGATGGTGTCGGCGTCGGAGGAGTAGTACTGCAGTGTTGCCGGAGCCTTGCCACGGGATTCCAGGTCCTTGTTCCAGGCCAGGAGGATCTTCTCCTGGTTGGTGCCCGAGCCCACCGAGACCTTCAGCCCGGAGATATCGTCCGCGCCCTTGATGTTGTACGTGGAGGATTTCTTGGCTTCGAATCCCATGTACGCGGCGCGGTAGGTGGAGAAGTCGAACAGTTTCACCCGGTCCTTATTGATGCCCACGTTCGAGAAGACCGCTTCGAAATCGCCCGACTGCGTCTTGAGCGGCCAGTTCTCCCAGGAGGTGACCTGCACGTCCAGTGCGAGGCCCAGCTTGTCGGCCACGAGCTGGGCGATGTCCACCTCGACTCCGATCGGGGTCTTGTCATCCGTCGCATGGAAGGACAGCGGGATGGACCCGGCCGTGGTGGCAACGGTCAGTTTGCCGTCCTTGCCGATCGCGGCCGGCAGGGCGGCTGCCGCGGCGGGATCCTTCTGCGCCCGGATACGGTTCTGCTCGGGCGAGGTGTTGTAGACGACGCCGTTGCGGGCGGCACTCGCGGACGGGCTGGCCCCGGCCGCGGAGGCACCGGGGTCGGAGCACCCGGCGAGCCCCGGGAGTACGACGGCGGGCAGCACCGCGAGCGCGAGAAGCCTGGTTTTGATGCGTGGCATTAGGTTGGTTCCTCAGATGTTGAAAGCTGGTTCGATGACTTTGGAGAAGAAGCTCCGCGTCCGGGGTTCACGGGGATTCGCGAAGATCTCCTGGGGACTGCCTTGCTCAACGATCTGGCCCTGATCCATGAAGACCACGGTGTCTGCGACGTCGCGGGCGAAGCCCATTTCGTGCGTGACGATGATCAACGTGGTGCCGGAGGTGGCAAGTTCGCGGATGACGTCCAGGACCTCGTTGACCAGCTCCGGATCGAGGGCCGACGTCGGTTCGTCGAAGAGCAGGATCTTAGGGTCAAGGGCAAGCGCCCGGGCGATGGCAACGCGCTGTTGCTGGCCGCCGGACAACTGCCGCGGATAGGCGTCGGCCCGGTCCTTGAGGCCCACGCGGTCCAGGAGTTCCAGCCCGCGCTTGCGCGCTTCGGCCTTGTTCCGGTGGAGCGCGACGACGGGTGCTTCCGTCACGTTTTCCAGCGCGGTGAGGTGCGGGAACAGGTTGAAGTTCTGGAACACCATGCCGATGTCCGTGCGTTGCTTGAGGATGTCCTTTTCGCGCAGTTCGTGCAGCTTGTTTCCGCGGACCTGGTAACCCACCAATTGGCCGTCGATGGTGATGTACCCGCCGTCCACCTTTTCCAAGTGGTTAATAGTCCGCAGAAGCGTGGACTTCCCCGAGCCGGAGGGTCCCACGATCACGGCGACGCCGCCTGGCGGCACCGTCAGGGACACACCCTTGAGGACTTCCGTTCCCCCAAAGGACTTGCGGACGTTGGTGATTTCCACGTGGCCGCGGGTTGCAGCGGCGGCTGGCGCCGCCGTCGTCGGGCTCTCAGCGGGAAAAGCAGCGGTGCTCATCGGGCGTCCTTCGCTCGGTCAAGGTTCACGGGTGCGTGGGTGGCAAAGAACTTCCTTGCCTTCTGCAGCGGAGTGAGCGGCAAGTTGCGGACGGCGCCCTTCGAATAATGCCGCTCGATGTAGTACTGGAAGACGCTCAGGACCGAGGTAATGGCGACGTACCAGAGGGTCGCCACGAGGAGCAGCGGAAGGACTTGCTGGGTGCGGTTGTAGATGACCTGCACGGTGTAGAAGAGCTCGGAATAGGCCAGGACGTAGACGATTGAGGTGCCCTTGACCAGGCCGATGATCTCGTTGAAAGCGGTGGGCAGGATGGCCCGCATGGCCTGCGGCAAGACGATCCTGGTGGAGCGTCGCCACGCCGGAATGCCTAGGGCCGCGGCTGCCTCGAGCTGGCCCTGATCCACCGAGAGGATGCCGCCACGGATGATCTCCGCCGAGTACGCCGCCTGGTTGAGGGTCAGGCCCAGGACTGCCGCAGCGAATTGGCTGATGAGCGTGGTGGTCTGGACCTCGAAGAAGCGGATATCCGTGAAGGGGATGCCCAAGCTGATTTTCTCGTAGAGGTAGCCAAGGTTGTACCAAAGCAGCATCTGCACCAACAAGGGAGTGGAACGGAAGATCCAGGAAAACGTCCAGGACACCGACAGCAGCAGTGGCGAGGCCGACAGCCTCATGAGGGCCAGGATGAAACCGAGGACAAAGCCGAGCGCGCCGGAGATGGCCGTCAGCTTGAGTGTCTCCACGAGGCCGTTCACCACGGACTGCGCGGTGAACCATTGCGCCACCACGCCCCACTCCCAGCGCGGATTCGTCGCGAGGGACCAGGCCACCGCCACGACGCCAAGCGCCACCACAACCGTGCCTACCCAGCGCCATGGATGCCGGGCCGGGACCAGCTTGTAGCCGGAGTAGTCGCTTGGGGCACCCGGGGCGGCAGCACCCTCGGCTGCACTCCGGGCGGCGGCACCCGGCCCGGCGGCCGGCGTCGGGCTTTCCGTGACGGCGCTGGCGGGCGCCGGTTCCGGTGCAGATTGCTGTGCGGACTGCGCCACTGTGGTTGCTGCTGAACTCATGCGCCACCTCGCTTCGTATGGGTTGTTGGCTATCGGATGGCTGCCAATCTAGGGGCGCTCCCGAAGCGGCTGCAAGGCAGGTTTTTGCACTTCTTCATGGGGATTCATCGCGCTTCGCGCGGCTTCATACGGAGCCATATGAGTCCGTTCTTTGCGCTTGTTGACGCACCGTGACGCGTGGTGAACGGCCGTTACCCGGGCCTCGACCGAGGGCCCGCCGGGTCCCTAGGCTCGGGTACCACCAGCCACCGCCAACAGGAGTTGCCATGCCGCCCTTCGCCCCCACGATCGTGTTCATTGGCGGTGGCCCGCGCTCAGCCGGCATCCTCGAACGGCTCGCGGCCAACAGGCCCGGCCTCTTCGACGGGCCCCTCTCCATCCACGTCGTCGAGCCGTACGAACCCGGTTCCGGGAGGATCTGGCGCTATGACCAGAGCCCGGGACTACTGCTCAACTCCACGGCAGCGGACGTCACGATGTTCACCGACAACTCCGTGGCCTGCGACGGTCCCTCCGTTGACGGTCCGGGCCTCGCCACATGGGCAACGGGCGTGCTCGACGGTTCCATCCGCGACGTCCCGGAGTTGGAAGCCCACCTCCTCGAGCAGCTCCGGGTGCTGACACCGGCCTCGTTTCCTAGCCGGCAGCTCCAGAGCAAGTACCTCGAGTGGTTCTTCCGCCGGGCCGTCGCGGCACTCGGCCCGGACGTTACGGTGACGGTCCACCGGGACACGGCAACCGCTGTCGAACGCCACTCTCCGGAGGGTCCGGGAGGGCCCGACGGCGGTGCGAAGTACCGCGTGCGGCTCGCTTCAGGCGGGGTGCTGGAGGCGGATCTGGTGTTGTACTCGCTGGGTCACACCGACTCCCGTGCCGAACCGGAATCAGCGCGGCTCGCCGAGTTCGCCGCCCGGAACGGCGGGTTCCACGCGGCGCCGTCGTACACCACCGACGTCGACTATTCGGCGATCGCACCTGGCCAGGACGTCCTGGTATCGGGCATGGGGCTGGCTTTCGTGGATCTGTTGGTGCTCTTGTTCGAGGGCCGTGGCGGCCGCTTCGAAGACAGGCCCGACGGCGGCCTGGACTATGTGCCGTCCGGCGCCGAACCGCGGCTCTGGGCAGGCTCCCGGCGCGGAGTGCCGTACCACTCCAAGATCTCCTCCGCCCTGCGCGGGGAACCCGTCGGCGCCCCGCGGTACTTCACCGCACGCGCCGTGGAATCTCTGCTCGCCGCGCACGAGGAGCTGGATTTCCGCGCGCAGCTTTGGCCGCTCATCGCCAAAGATGCCGGCTACGCCTACTACCGCGAGCTCTTCACCGGCTATCCGGAACGCGTCCACGGCGGCTGGGACGAATTTTCGACGCGCTTCGATGCCCTGGATTGGTACAGCCGCGAACGCGAAAACCTCGTGGCCTCGGCCGTCCCGGACCCGACTCTCCGGCTCGACCTCGAGGCCCTGGACCAACCGTTCAGCGGTTGCGCCTTCGCGGACCATGCCGCGGTTCAGAGATCGGTGGCGAACTACATCGAACGCGACCTCAAGCTCCGCACGAGTCCCGACCATTCGGAAACCCTCGCCTTGTTCACGGCCCTGCTCCGCGTGTACATGGAGCTCGGCCGGTTGGTCCCGCAGGAGCGGCTCAATTCGCGCTCCCAACAAGCGGTGCACGGATGGTGGCACGGCTTCTTCAGCTTCGTGGATTCCGGCCCGCCGCCCCATCGGTTGCGGGAAATCCTCGCCCTGCACCGGGCTGGATTCCTGCAGTTCCTGGGACCGGGCATGTGGGTGCGTCCGGACGAGGCCAGCGGCCGTTTCGTGGCCGGTTCATTCCAATCGCCCGTGGTGGTGGACGCGGCGGCGTACATCGAGGCCCGCTTGCCGTCGCCGTCGGTGGCGCGATCGGCCAACCCCGCGCTGGCGGACCTGCACGACGCCGGTTGGGGCACCGAACAGTCGCTCCTCACCTCGGACGGTCCACATTCCACCGGTAAGCTGTTGGTCTCGAGTTCGCACGAGGTCCTGGCTCCCGACGGCGTGCGGCAGGCGGGGCTTTTCGCCGTCGGACCATGGACCTCGGGTTGGGGCGCTGGGGCGTTCGCACGGCCCGGAACCAACGCAGCACCGTTCCGCGAGAACGACGCCCTGGCCCGCCGCCTCCTGGCCGAACTCGCGGCCCCTCGCCCAAGCACGATCCACCCAACTAGCTCGCAGTTGTTGTCGTTTTGACGCCTCATAACGACAACAACTGCGAGCTAGTTGGGCAAATTCACGAAAGGTAAGCCATGACAACAACGCCAACCCTGCCGTCGTCGGGCCTTTCCGTCCTGACACTGCCCATGCGCGATCCACGCGTCAAGCCACTCCTGGACGAACTCGCCGTCGAATACACCACGCGCTACGGCGACCTCTTTGGCAGCGGCGGCGCGGCCGAGGAACTCAACCGGTACCCGGCCGGCGAGTTTGCCGCACCCCACGGTGCCCTGCTCATCGTGCAGGACAACGGCGAAACCGTGGCGGGCGGGGCATTCCGCCGCTACGACTCCCGCACGGCGGAACTCAAGCGGATCTGGACGCATTCGGCGCACCGGCGTCGAGGACTGGCCCGGGTTGTCCTCGCGGAACTGGAAGCCGAGGCGGCGCGGCGCGGCTACCGCCGGATCTACCTCACCACCGGTCCGCGGCAGCCCGAAGCCAAGAACCTGTACCTGGCCACCGGCTACGCCCCGCTGTTCGACGTCGACGCGGATCCGGAAGAGATCAAGCACTTGGCGTTCACGAAGGACCTGGCGTCCGCTCAGGCGTGACCCTAGCCCACAGCCTGGCGCGCCGCGGCTTCGATCCGTGCCCAGTGGGCGGCCCATTCTTCGGTGCTTCGCTGTGACAAGTTCGGGTCCCCGGGACCTTTTCCGGCCGAACCGTCGATGAGCTCGCGAAGTATGTCGGCATGCCCCAAGTGCTGGGCTGTCTCGACGCACATGTGCACCAGGATGTGGTGAAGCGTCACGTGTCGGCGTTCTTCAGGCCACCACGGCACTTCCCCGGGAGCGTCGAGTGGGAGCGACTCGATGGTTGCATCGCTGTGCTCGGCCGAGTAGCGGTGCAGTTCGATGATCTCTTCCCTGCTCTCCCCCGGAGGAACCCACAGGTCCGCATCGGCTTCGGCGTCGTCGGCAAACCACGGTAATTCCCGGCCGCTGGGCCGGCCAAAGACCTCCCCGAAGTACCCAAGCTCCACGCTCGCCACGTGCTTGACCAGTCCCAGGAGGTTGGTGCCGGTGGGGGTCATAGGCCGGCGGACGTCGTACTCGTCGAGTCCGTCGAGCTTGGCGAGGAGCTCGCCGCGACGGGCGCGCAGATATTTGAGCAGAACCGCTTTGTCATCCATCCGGGCACTATACCGTTGCCGAGCACGGCAAAACTTTCCCGCCACACCGCGGCCCTGGACCACTAGGCTATGCGCATGGCCAAGAAAACAACAGCTGAAAAACTTGCCACGATCCAGCGGGGATACACCCTCGATGGCCCCACGATCGAGCTAGGTGCCGCCATCGTCGACGGCGAAGTCCACAAAGAGGCCCAAGTCCGGTTGCCGCTGTCCATGATGAACCGGCACGGCTTGGTGGCCGGGGCCACAGGCACCGGCAAGACCGTCACCCTGCACATGGTGGCCGAACAGCTGTCCACGGCCGGCGTCCCCGTCTTCCTGGCGGACATCAAGGGAGACCTTTCAGGACTCGCCACCGCGGCGACGGCCAGCGAGAAACTCACGGCCCGCACCGCAAGCCTCGGCCAAGAGTGGGTAGGCAAGGCCTTTCCGGTCGAGTTCCTCTCATTGGGCGGGGATGGCAACGGCGTTCCCGTCCGGGCAACCATCACCTCGTTTGGCCCCATCCTGCTCTCGCGCATCATGGAACTCAACGACACGCAGGAATCCAGCCTGCAGCTGATCTTCCATTTCGCCGACCAGAAAAAACTGGAACTGATCGACCTTAAAGACCTGCGGGCCGTCATCCAGTTCCTGACCTCGGATGAGGGCAAGGCTGAACTCGAAGACCTCGGCGGACTCTCCAAGGCCACGGCCGGCGTCATCCTGCGCGAACTCGTCAACCTCGAGGCCCAAGGCATGGAGAAGTTCTTTGGCGAGCCGGAGTTCGACACCGCAGAACTCCTCCGCACAGCCCCGGACGGCCGCGGCGTGATCAGTTGCCTTGAACTTCCCACGCTCCAGACCAAACCCATGCTGTTCTCGACGTTCCTGATGTGGTTGCTTGCGGACCTTTTCGAAGACTTGCCCGAAGCAGGAGACCTGGACAAGCCCAAGTTGGTGTTCTTCCTCGACGAAGCCCATCTGCTCTTCTCCGACGCATCCAAGGCCTTCCTCGAAGCCATCACCACCACTGTGCGGCTCATCCGGTCCAAGGGGGTCGGGATCTTCTTCGTCACCCAGACACCCAAGGATGTCCCTGCCGCCGTCCTCGGTCAGCTTGCCAACCGGGTCCAGCATGCCCTGCGCGCATTCACCCCGGAGGACGCCAAAGCCCTCAAGGCCACCGTGTCCACGTTCCCGGTGAGCGACTACGACCTTGAGGAAACCCTCACTTCCGCCGGTATCGGCGAAGCGGTCATCACCGTCATGAACGAAAAGGGCGCGCCCACGCCCGTGGCGCTGACCAAGCTGCGTGCCCCGGAATCCGTGATGGGACCCAGCACGGACGAACTGATCCGCAGCACCATCGCCGCTTCCCCGCTGCTGCCGAAGTACGGCACTGCCGTGGACAACATTTCGGCCTACGAGAAACTCACTGACAAAGGGACCGCGCCCTCCACCGGAGAAGCCGCACCGGGTCGGCCACCGGTACCAGCCTCCGTTGATCCTCAATCCGTGGACGCCGAAGCCCGCAGGATCGAGGAAGAAATCCTTGGCCGTCCCAGCAGCCGCCCGCTACCAGGCTCCGAAGCGTGGCCGCCCGCACCCGCGCCGGTCCAAGCACCGGCTCCGCAGCAAGGCGGCGACGGCATGATGGGCGATCTCGCGGGCGTCCTGGGTGGTGCGCTCGGCGGCGGAATCAAAAGCATGGCACGGTCCTTCGGCACGCAACTCGGCCGGGAATTGCTCCGCGGAGTGTTCGGAACCTCATCGCGCCGGCGCCGCTGAAACGGAGCTGCCACCCGCCGTCGGACTCTTCGCAAATGCGTGTCCAGATGTCACGGGAGGGGAAGGATGCCGGGGTATTGCGGAACCGGCGGGTAACGTAAAGGGCGTGCAGTTGAGTCAAGCGTTGGTCAAGACCGCGGCCGGGTGGCTGCTCGGTCTGATGCTTGCTGTGGCCGCTGCGATCGTTTCCATCAACCTGGTGAGCAACTCCATAGCCAGCCCCCAGCAGCAAGTGCGCGATTACCTGTCGGCCCTCCAGCAGGGGCACGGCGGGGAAGCCCTCGGACTCCTGCACGCCTCCGTGCCCAACGCCAATGCGGCCATGCTGGACGGTACCGCCCTGCAGACGGCGGCGTCGAAGATCACTGATATCAAACTCGGCAACGCCGAATCCCGTGGCGGAAACCGGGTGACGGTCCCCATGGACTACCAGATCGACGGCAAGGCGCTGCATTCGGACTTCCTCCTGGAACGGACGGGAACCGAGTGGCTGTTCTTCGGTAAGTGGTCCTTCGTGCCGTCATCCTTGCCGACCATTGAGGTCACCGTGGTGAACGCCAACGAGGCCACCCTGAACGGGGTCCCGGTAAACCTGCCCAACGGCCGCAACAGCTTTGCCGTGTTTTACCCCGGCCAATACGAAGCCAGCCTCGCCGGCAAATACTTCTCGGCGCCGACTACCAGCACGTCGGTGACTACAGGCGCCCTGCCGCAGGCGCCCCTCAACCTTTTGACCAAGCCCACCGACGCCATGATCAAGGTGGTGAGCGACAAGGTCAAGGAATTCCTGGACACCTGCGCCGCGGATGCCACCAAGCAGCAAAAGCTCCAGCCCGATTGCCCGTTCTACCACGTGACCAACAGCCGGGTGGTGGACGGGACCATCAGGTGGCAGATCACGGAGTACCCCAAGGTCAGCATCGACCCCTTTAACGGGCAGTGGGTCGTGGCGCCCCTCAACGGCAAGGCCAAGGTAACCGCCCGCGAAATTGACCTCTTCAGCGGACTGGTCGGCGACCTCAGTGCCGTTCACGACTTCAGCTTCACCACACGGTTGGACATAGGCGCGGACACCATCACGGTCACGCCGCTGGTGAGCTTCTAGGTTCGGCTGCGGCCCGCCCGGTCCAGCCAGCCCCTGCCTAGTCCATCCCGCGCAGGTCAAGCACCAACTCGGAGTCGCCGTCGGCCTGCATGACCACGGGGATGCCCCAGTCCTGCTGGTAGAGGTGGCACGCGGCGTGATCCGGGATTTCGCCGTCCTCAGTTTCCGGGCCATCACACGCAGCCGCGCGGGCCGTAATGTGGAGGATCCCCTCAGGCACGTCCGCGGACAGCTCAAGGGTCCGCAGCAGGCCTACCGACGTGCCACCGCCGGAAAGCAGCAGCTCAGGCGGGGTCGAGGAGATCTTCAACTGCGTAGGGTCGCCCCAGCGGTCGTCGAGCTTCTGTCCGGTCGGGGCCGTGAAGCGCACGGTCAGCTCCACGTTTCCCGGCGCCACGGGGCTCTTGGGCCGCTGCGTCTGGGATGCTCCCTCGTCCACCTGCTGGGCTTCCTTGGGGATGGGAACGAGAACCAGCTGGTGCTTGTTTGATTCCACCACCGCCAGCAGCGGTTCGCCGCCTTCCGGGTAGACCACGACGACGTCGCTCGGCTCGGCGAGACCCCTCGCCAGGGTGGACACGGCCTTAGCCGCCGGATCGTAGCGCCGCACGGCACCGTTGTAGGTGTCTGCGATGGCCACGGAGCCATCGGGGAGCACTGTGACGCCGAGGGGGTGCTGCAGGCGGGCTTCGGGGGCCTCGCCGTCCCGGAAACCGAAATCGAAGAGGCCCTTGCCCACGGCCGACTCAACAGTCACACCTGATTCGCCAACGACCAGCCGGCGGAGCGCCGAGGTTTCGGAGTCGGCCACCCAGATGTTGTCATCCGCATCGACGGCCAGGCCGGAAGGCTGGGCGAACCAGGCTTCCTCGGCGGGGCCGTCAAGCAAACCTTCAAGGCCCGAGCCGGCCAGGATGGATACCTCGCCGCTGAGAGGCTCAAAGGCGAAGATCTGGTGCGTGCCGGCCATCGCGATGACAACGCGCTGCAGCTTCTCGCTCCACACCACGTCCCACGGCGAGGACAGGGACACCCCGGTCCCCACACCAAGTACCCCGACGTCGAGTGCGTCGGCCGCGAAGTCAGCCGGACCGCCGTCGGGGTGTTCAGCCCAAACGCCGGCACCGCTTTCCGTCACACGGGCAGGGCCGGCGTCGAGCAGGCGCTGCACGCCGTTGCCGGCAACAGTCTGCACGTAGCCCGAGCTGAGCGTGACGCCGCGGAGGCGGTGGTTCACGGTGTCCGCGACCACTGCTTCGTAGCCAAGCTGCCAAGCCAGCGACGACGGGAGCACCGCCACGCCCTGCGGCTCGTTGAACTGCGCGATTTCCGCCGCACCATCCAGGTAACCCTTGGTTCCGGAGCCGATGACACGCTCAACCGTCTCAAGGTCAGGACGAAGTTCCACCAAACGGTGGTGGCCGGAATCGACCACCAGGTAGTTGCCGTTGTCCAGCTGGGTCGCCTTGCCGGGGAAGCGCAAGGTGCCCGACGTCGGGACGGGCGCCACGTAGGGGCCGTCGCCGCGGTGGAGGGTCCCCTTGGCTTCGTGCTCGGCCACGAGTTCCTCGAGGAGCACCGCAAGGCCGTCTGCGTGGCCCTCACCGGAAAGGTGCGCCACGATGTAGCCCTCGGGGTCCACAACCACCAGCGTCGGCCAGGCGCGGGCCGTATAGGCCTTCCACGTAGCGAGCTCGGGGTCGTCCAGGACGGGGTGGTGGATTTCGTAACGCTCGACGGCGGAAGCGAGGGCCACGGGATCGGCCTCGTGCTCGAACTTGGGAGAGTGCACGCCGACCGTCACCAGGACGTCGGAGTACTTCTCCTCGAGGGGGCGCAGCTCATCCAGGACATGGAGGCAGTTGATGCAGCAGAACGTCCAGAAGTCCAACAGCACGATCTTGCCGCGCAGCGCTTCCAGGTCCAGGGCCTTCCCACCGGTGTTGAGCCAGCCACGGCCCACCAGTTCAGAGGCGCGGACACGCAATTGGGTGCGTACGGTTTCGCTCATCAGCGTCCTTCCAGGTTGGTCTTGCCTTCGGGCTGCTTGGAGTCCCGATCAATCAGTTTCGCATCGCGGTCTGCAAGCCGCGCAAACATATCGTTGTAAGCATTCAGGTCGGCGTCGTTATTCCTGTCCGCCGCCCGGTCGGTGCGTTTGGTCTCCCGCTCATCCGAACGCGACCACATGACCGCGACGCCGATCGCCACCAGCAAGGTGGGAACTTCGCCGATTCCCCAGGCCACGGCGCCGCCTGTCTGCTGGTCGAGCAAAGCCGATGGTCCCCAGGTCCGGCCGAGGTTGCCGAAGTAATCGGCGGCGAGCAGTCCAGTGCCTCCCATGATGGATACGCCGAAGAAGGCGTGGAAGCCCATCGTGGCGAGCAAGAGAAGCAGCCGCATCGGGTAGGGCGCACGACGCGGCAGCGGGTCCGTGCCGATCATGGTGAGGACGAAGATGTACCCGGTGAGCAGGAAGTGCAGGTTCATCAGTTCGTGGCCCACGTGCTCACGCATCGCCCAGCCGAACGCGTCCGAGAAGTAGAACAGGACGATCGAACCGGCAAAGTTCGCCGCGGCGAAGAGTGGGTGGGTCACCACTTGGGAGAACTTCGAGTGCACGAACACCAGGAGCCATTCACGAAGGCCACGGGAGCCATCTCCGCGTGATCCCTCGCCGCGCGACGGCAGGGCCCGCAATGCCAACGTCACCGGGGAACCCAGGACCAGGAACAGCGGCGCCACCATCGTCAACGCCATGTGGTCCACCATGTGGGCGGAGAACAGTATGCGGCCGTATACCGACGGCGGCCCGGACGTGATGTAGGTCAGGACGAGCAGGCCGATCATCCAGTTCACCGCACGGAACCACGACCAGGAGTCACCGCGGCGACGGACCTTGGCCACGCCAAGGATGTAGCTCGCCGCGCCGAAGAGGGCCACAGCCACCCAAAGCCAGTCGAAGCGCCACTCGGTCAACCATCGCGCGGGCGTCAGTTCGGGCGGCAGCTCGTAACCCGACAGGATGAAGGCCGGCGAGGCGTCGGGCGCGTAGGTGGTGGGCAGCGGCGGTGCCGAACTGGCCAACGCGACGGCGAGTCCCGACGTGGCGCCCATCACCAGAAGTTCAACCAACACCAGCTGCCACAGCACGCGGCGCGTGGTCATCGACTTGCGGCCCAGCTGCGGGATCACCCACTGGCGGTGCATGAAACCGATGCCGCCGAGGACAACTGTGGCAAGCGCTTTCGCCAGGATGATCTGCCCATAGGGGGTGCCAACCAAGGCCGAAAAACTGGTCACACGAATGCTCGCGTTCACGACGCCCGAAGCGAAGACCAGCACGAAGGCGAAGCCGGCCAACGCGGAGAACCGGCGCAGGGTCTGCTCAGTAATGTCCTTGGTGCCTGTTGCCTTGGAACCTCGCAGGAGGCTCGAGAGGACCGCAAGCATGATGATGCCGCCCACCCAGGTGGACACGCCCACCAAGTGAAGGCCGAGCGAATTGATGGCGCCCTCGTGGTCGTTGGAACTCGCGGAGTGCCCGATCAGCGCACTCGGGATTAGTCCGCCCAGGGCCAGGACGAGCGTCAGCGCTAGTCCCGCCAGCGAGCGGACGCCGAACAGCGCCGTCGTGACAATCGCAGCGATGATCGTCACGGCGAGCCACGCCTGGCCCGTCTGGATGTCCGTCATGAAGTAGACGAGGGATGCAGTGAACTGCGCGTCCCCCGAGAGGCTCTGCCCGGCCACATCCGAGTACGTCAACACAAGGACAGCGACGGCGGAGAGCGTCCAGGCAGCGCCTGCTGCTGCCGCTACGGCCAACGCACGCGCGAACGCCGGGTGTTCCGGGGCGTCATCGCCCCTGGATCGGGACAGGTGCTTGGGAAGGATGACGACGGCGAAGATCAGCCCGCCGATCACAGTCGCCAAGGAGACGTTGTGAATGGCTTTGGCGACGGGCAGCCCCCAACGCACCAAGGCGCCCGGGTCAGAGACTTGGCGCGCGGCCGAGGCGCCGGAGAAGATCAATGCGCCCGCTAGAGCCAGGAAGAGCGCAGCGAAGCCCGCAAGCTGCCACGGTAGGGAGATCCCCTCCACGGCAGCGCCTGCCTTCGTTCCCGGCTTGGAAGCGGGCGAGGGGGCAGTGGAGGGAGTTTTGGCTGATGGCACCTATCCATTGTCCGCTAACGTCGGCGGCGCGGCGAATCGAGCGGGTTAAAGCAGAAAGGCGGCAACCCGCAGGTTGCCGCCTTTCCTAGGCGTTCGCCGAAGTGTCTTACTTCTTGGCGACAGCTGCCTTCAGCTTGGAGCCGGCGGTCAGCTTGACGCTGTGGCCAGCGGCGATCTGGATGGTCTCGCCGGTCTGCGGGTTGCGGCCCGTGCGAGCTGCGCGGTCGGTGCGCTCGATGGCGAGCCAGCCCGGAATGGTGATCTTCTCGCCAGCGGCGACGGAAGTCTCGAAAACTTCGAACAGGGCATCGAGCACGGAGTTGACTGCAGCCTGGCTGGTGCCAGCCTTGCCAGCTACCTCGGAAACCAGTTCGCTACGGTTCTTAGCCATTTGTGTCCTCCTGGACTTTACGATTTTGGAGCCCACACACGGCATGCGTGCGAGCCACTGTTCGAAAACTTACCAGCTTGGGAGGACTCGGCCAGCAAATTCCGCGTGTTTCCGCGCTTTTTTGACCAAATTCACCCTATTTCGGGCGCTTTTGGGGGTCAATTCCGCCGCGGGCGAACTCCCGAACCCCCGACGCCCGCTCACATATAGGGGGTTTTGAGCGGACGCTCGCTCACGTATGGCGGGTCCCGGCGGGACGCCCGCTCACTTATGGCGGGTCCCGGCGGGACGCCTGCTCACGTATGCCGGCTCCCGGCGGGACGCCCGCTCACGTATGCCGGGTTCCGGCGGGACGCCCGCTCACATCATGTGGGCGGGCGTGGGCCGTGGAACCGCATATCTGAGCCGGGGTTTGGGATTTCCGGGTCATAGGTGGGCGGGGGTCCGGGGAAACCGGGTCATAGGTGAGCGGGGGTTTTCGTTGGTCGCGGGCTCAGGTGTTCGGGTGTTTTAAGTGGGTCAGGCCCCGACACGGTGTGTCGGGGCCTGGCCGGTGAATGGTTGTCCGGCGGTGTCCTACTCTCCCACACCCTCCCGGGTGCAGTACCATCGGCGCTGTGGGTCTTAGCTTCCGGGTTCGGAAT